>DASYVD010000001.1:0-20406 GCA_036000545.1 Actinomycetota bacterium
TCGGATGGCCGAGAAGCACCGCATCGTCATCGCCAAGCCCGGTCTCGATGGGCACGATCGCGGGGCGAAGGTGGTGGCCAGGGCGCTTCGGGACGCGGGCTTCGAGGTCATCTACACGGGCCTGCACCAGACGCCCGAGCAGATCGTCGAGACGACCATCCAGGAGGACGCGGACGCCATCGGCCTCTCCATCCACTCCGGTGCCCACATGACGCTCTTCCCGAGGGTCGTGGATCTGCTCCGAGAGCGGGAGGTGGGGGACGTCATCATCTTCGCCGGAGGCATCATCCCCAAGCAAGACATCCCCGTGCTCAAAGAGAAGGGCATCGAGGAGATCTTCACTCCCGGGACCCCCACGACGGCGATCGTCGACTGGCTCCACCACCGGCTCAAGGGCCGGAAGGCGGCGAGCTAGGAGTGGATCTCTTCGAACACCAGGGCAAGGAGCTCTTCGCCAGGTTCGGCATCCCGCTGATCGAGGGAGAAGTGGCTCGGTCGCCGGAGGAGGCCCGGCAGGCCGCCAAGCGGCTCGGCGGCTCAGTGGCGGTGAAGGCCCAGGTCCAGATCGGTGGCCGGGGGAAGGGCGGGGGCATCGTCCTGGCCCGTTCGCCCGACGAGGCCGGGGAGGCCTCCCGGAAGATCCTCGAGGGCGGCTTTCGGGGGATGCCCGTCACTCGGGTGCTCTGCGAGCGCCTGGTGGACATCCGCGGTGAGTTCTACCTGGCGCTCACGCTGGACCGGTCGGCGAAGCGCTACCTGGCCATGGTCTCGACCGAGGGCGGTGTGGACATCGAAGAGCTCGCCTCGACCCGACCGGGCTCGATCCGGCGGTCCTCGATCGACCCCCTTCTCGGCCTCAAGGACTATCAGGTCCGGAGGCTGGTCGCGGGAATCCCCGAAGAGGCTCGTGATGGAGCTGCCGCGGTCCTCCGCAAGCTCTACGAACTGCTCGCCTCGCTTGACGCCACGCTGGTGGAGGTCAACCCACTGGCGCTCCTCGAGGACGGCCGGATCGTACCGCTCGACGCCAAGGTGACGATCGATGACAACGCCCTGTACAGGCACCCCGACCTTACGGATCTCCAGAAGGCGTTCCCGCTCGACCCCACGGAGGCTAGGGCGAAGGAGAAAGGGCTCCAGTACGTGAAGCTAGACGGGCAGGTCGGAATCATCGGGAACGGCGCCGGCCTGGTGATGTCCACCCTCGACGTCGTGCAGCAGGCGGGAGGCGCCCCGGCCAACTTCCTCGACGTCGGGGGAGGGGCGGGAGCCGAGGTCATGGCGACCTCGCTCGAGGTGATCCTGTCCGACCCCGACGTCCGTTCGGTGTTGGTGAACATCTTCGGGGGCATCACTCGCTGCGATCTCGTCGCTCAAGGCATCCTCGAAGCGCTCAAGCGGGTGGACGCGAAGGTGCCGATCGTGGTCCGTCTCGACGGGACCAACGCCGAACAGGGCCGGACCATCCTTGCGGAGGCCGGTCACGAGCGGATCGTGCCCGCGGAGACGATGCTCGAGGCGGCCCAGAAGGCCGTTGATTTGGCCAAGGAGCCCGCCTAGTGTCCGTCTTCGTCGACCGCGAGACGCGCGTCGTCGTCCAGGGCATCACCGGGAGGGAGGGCTCCTTCCATGCGCTCCGGAACAAGGACTTCGGAACGCAGGTGGTCGCCGGGGTGACGCCGGGGAAGGCCGGCCAGAGCGTGGACGGGATCCCCGTGTTCGACGGTGTGGTCGATGCCGTCGACACCACCGGGGCCAACACGTCCCTGATCTTCGTCCCGGCCCGGTTTGCGGCGGACGCCGTGCTCGAGGCTGCAGACGCCGGGATCCGGCTCATCGTGTGCATCACCGAAGGGATTCCGGTCCTGGACATGGCCCGCGTGTACAACTACCTTCGGGGAAAGGACCACGTGCTGATCGGCCCGAACTGCCCGGGCCTGATCTCTCCCGGGAAGGCGAACGTCGGGATCATCCCGTGGGAGATCACGAAGGAAGGCCCGGTCGGGCTGGTTTCCCGCTCCGGGACCCTCACCTACCAGATCATGAACGAGCTCACGCAGAGAGGGATCGGACAGTCCACGTGCATCGGCGTCGGAGGGGACCCTATCGTGGGCACCGGTTTCGTAGACGTGCTGGCGCGCTTCGAGGAGGACCCGGAGACGAAGGCCGCCGTTCTCATCGGTGAGATCGGCGGCGACGACGAGGAGCGGGCCGCCGCGTTCATCCAGCAGCACATGAGCAAGCCCGTAGTCTCATACGTCGCGGGGTTCACCGCTCCGCCCGGGAAGCGGATGGGACACGCCGGCGCCATCATCACCGGCTCGCGGGGCACGGCGCAGGCCAAGGCGGAGGCGTTCGAGGCCTCCGGCGTCAAGGTCGGGCGGAACCCGGCCGAGGTTGCAGAGCTCGTTCAGGTGGTGCTGTGATGAAGTGCCCCCGGTGTGGAACGGAGAACGCGGCCGACGCCCGGTTCTGTCTGACCTGCGGCGAACCGCTCACCGAGGACGCACGCCAGCAGGCCGGCGCGACGGACCAGGGAGGACCCCCGGCCGAGGTCCCGCCGCCTCCGGGTCCGGCCCCGGAGACACCACCGAGCCCGCCGCCAGTGCCCCCGGAGACCCCACCCAGCCCGCCGCCGGTGTTCTCGGCGCCCGCAGGCCCGCCCCCGGAACCTCCGCCCCCGGAACCTCCGCCCCCCTCCGCGGGTCGGCCCCCTGAGCCCCCGCCGGCGGAGATCCCCGCGGAGGAGACCCGGACGACCGAGCTGCCCCCCGGCGAGGCCCCGCCACCGCGCCGATCGACCGCCGCCGAAGTGGGAGCGGTACTGGCCCTCGGGTGGCCCACGGCAATCGTCCGCAGCGTCATCGCCTTCTTGGTCATGCTCCTGCTGGCGGCGGCCATCGTCGTGCTGAGCGAGGCCGCCGACCCTAGCGGGCTTCCCTTCTTCGAAGTCCTCAAGGTGATCGGACTAGTGTTCTATGCCTTCCACCACGCCGGGATCCGCGGGGAGATAGAACAACTGGAGGTACCGCAGACACCGCAGAGCCCCTTCGGCGGACCAGTGGATTTCTCTTTCACCATCTCTCTCGCCCTCATCCTCGCCACCATCCTGGGTATGTGGCTGCTCTACCGGGGTGGGCGCTCCGTGGCCCGGTCGGGCGGTGGCGTGGCCTGGGCCCGGGCGTTGCACGGGGCCAAGGTCGCCATCCCCTACGCCGTGCTGGCCATGGCCATGTCGTTCGTTGCCCGGTTCTCGGAGGAGCTGCCGCAGTCGCCGTTCCTGCCCACCGGCGGGCCCTTCGAGTTCGGGCCCTCGCCGATCGCCGCGCTCCTGTGGCCGCTGGCTCTGGGCCTGGTGGCCGGAATCATGGGAGGGCTGTCCTCCGCCGAGCGGTGGATGGCTCCCGAGGGGACGGGCGCCCGCGCTCGGGCTGTGGTCCGGGGGGGCCTGGTCATGACCGCCTACGCGCTGGTGCTGGCGTTCGTCGGCTACCTGGTGGTCGTGGCCCTCCACCCGAGCTGGCCCCTTCCCTTCTCGCCCCCGTTCTTCGAGACGGTTGCGTCGGAGGGCCTCGGCGGGATCGTGCTCCTCCTCGTGACGATCCTCGCTGTCCCCAACCTCGCCGTGTGGGTTCTGGTCCCGGCGATGGGCGGGAACGTTGGTTTCTCCATCGCCGGATTCTCATTAGAGGTCCTGTCCTACGCTCGGTTTCCGATGGGTTTCGGGGTAACCGAACCCCCCTCCCCGCTTGCACCGATCCCCGGGCTGCCGCAATTCGACACGGCCCCCGCCCCCTATTTCCTGTTCCTGTTGGTGCCGGTGGTGGCGACCGTCCTCGGCGGCTGGTGGGCGGGCCGCCGGGCGCCGGTACGTTCAGCGAGCGAGGGGGCAGCCGCGGGGGCGCTCGCCGGGGCCGTGTTCGCCGCCGCCGTGACGGCTCTCACCGTGCTGTCCTCGATCGGCCTGGGGTTCAGCGGTGGGGTGGGAGGCTTCGTCCAAACCGGACGAGGACACGTGGGACCGCCGTTCCTGACCGGGGCGCTTCTGGCCCTTGTCTGGGGGGCCCTGGGAGGCGCCCTCGGCGGCCTCCTCGGAGGGCGCCGGGCGGCCGCGACGGCGTCGGCTCCGCTCGGGTTCGAGGGTCCGGCGCCGGTTCCTCCGCCCGGCGGTACCGAGGCCGTCCCGCCGGTCGCTCCACCCCCTCCCACCGACGTTCCCCCGAGGGAAGAGGAAGACGAGGAGGACCGGCGGAAGGATCAGCCGGAGTAACCCTCCCGCCACCATGATGCTGCCGGCTGCGTGGAGACGCACCGCGGGCCCGGGTGTTACCCCGGGCCCGCGGCCTTCCCCGCTTTCAATCCGGGGGGTCCGCTCGCAATCTCGCGCGTCCGCTTCAACGCCCTTGGCGAGCTACCCCCTCGGGCCCCCCGTCGATCCCCGGCCTACGAGGGCGGCGGTGCCGGCGGAGGCGACCCCGCCATCTGGCTCTCCTGGTAGCGCACGTACGCCGCGTAGCCAAGGGCCAGCGCCAGGATCAGGCCGATCCAGGTCCCTATCCCGTAGGAGAACCCGGTGGGCTTGATCAGCGCTCGCAGGATCACGAAGAGCGCGGCGGCTCCGGCGAGCGCCGCCGAGATAAGGGCCGTAGGAGCCTCGATCTTCATTCCTGCAACGTTGATGCCTTCCCAGATCAGCGCCGCGATCAAGAGCAGTCCCCCGAGAACCCCCAGGTTATTGAAGCCCCCGATGCTTCCACCGGGTACGTCGAGCCCCAGGAACTCGAAGCTGTTCCACCACGGGATGAACATGTTGATGAGAAGGGCCAGTCCGCTGATCAGGATGCCCTTCTGGCCCATCGTCAGCGTGGACCAATCGAACCCCGCTCGCTGGTCCATCCCCACTCCTTTCCTAGCCACCGCCGATCCGGCGGGGCACCCGCGCGATTTAAGCCGAAGCCCCTCGACAGAGTCAAGGATGGCGGAGGCCGGACACCCATACCTCGCGAAGCCCTCTCCCTGCGGCGATTGCCCAAGCCACGGCGATGGCCACGCCGACGGCCAGGCCCCACCCGGGCACCGAAGGGCCGAGAGACCCTGGCCGGTGGAACAGCAGCCCTGCCAGCGTCAGCAGCAGGGCCACCCCTGCCAGGGCCGCGTCCACGGCCATCACTCGTCCGGGGTGTCGCAGCTCGCGGCCGGCGCGCGCGCCCACCCAGGCTGCCGCAACGAGGGCGAGGACCGCCGCCGAGGCGGTCGGCCCTCCCCATGCGTTCAGGGAAACGGCGGGAAGGGTAGGGCCGTCCGCTGTCCCCGCCGGTGCCTGGTACCAGAGCGGCACGAGGCTCCACGCCAGGTATGTGATCGCGGCACACGCAACGAGGACGTCGGTCCGACATGACGGGCGTCTGCGGAATGGCGGAACGCCCGGACGCACGGCCCCGTCTCAGGACGACCGTCGCAGCCGAACCATCCCCACCAGCGCGGCCCCCAAGGCTCCGGCCAGGGCCACGTAGGGAGCCGGCGTGTGACTGGTGAAGTCCGGCGCCCTCACCAGCGCGACCCCCACCGCTCCAGCGGCGGCGACGCCCATCGCTGTGTACAGCACAGCGGAGTACCGAAGGACGGTTGGCCACCGCCGGAGCAAGGCCACTGCCGCGGCGACGGTTGCCGTCAGCAGGAGGAGGCCGGCGAGGAAAGGCCACGGATCGGGGCGGAGTCTCCAGGCCGAAAGCATCCCGGTCAGCGCGCCGAACCGGTCCCAGGGCAGAAGCGTTGCCAGGAGGGCCGTCGCCAGCAGAATCGCCGCGGATGCATCGGGGAACCGGGACCCCAGGCTTCGGGGGCGAATGGCCGGGCGAACGGGCTCGCCAACCACACGCCGTGCGCACTCCGTGCAAAGCACCTGGCCCCGGACGGGAACCGCGCAGGCGAGGCAGGCGGGGCGTCCGCACTCCGCACAGAGCTCGACGGCCTGTCGGTCGCGGTGGACCCCGCACCATTTGCTCTCGAGGGCGGTGGATTCGCTCGCCATCCGCCTGATTCTGCCGGTCGGAGCGTCCGTTTGACACCCTCACTGCGTGCCCGTAGGTTCGGGCGGCGGTGGACGCTCGCGTCGCGGTGCTCGCTTCGGGCACGGGGACCAACCTCCAGGCCCTCCTCGATGATCCGGCGGTCGGTCCCAACGTGGTCCTGGTGATCTCCGACCGGGAGGACGCCGGGGCGTTGAAGCGCGCGGCGGACCGTGGTGTGACGGGCGTGTTTCTCGACCCCGGCGCCCACGCCGGCCGGGAAGCCTACGATAGGGCGCTCCTCGAGCTCCTCCGGAAGGAGGGGATAACCATCGTGTGCCTGGCGGGATTCATGCGGATCCTCACCCCGCCCCTCGTCCGGGCCTATTGGGGCAGGATGCTCAACGTACATCCGTCGCTCCTCCCGTCGTTCCCTGGGGCCCACGCTCCCCGGGACGCCCTGGCGTGGGGGGTAAAGGTCACCGGAGCCACGGTGCACCTCGTTGACGAGGAGGTAGATCACGGGCCGGTCGTCCTCCAGGAAAGCGTCCCGGTCTTCCCGGACGACGACGAGGGGACGCTCCACGCCCGGATCCAGGAGGTGGAACACCGCATCTATCCGAAGGCGGTGGGACTGCTCATCGAGGGACGACTGAAGATGGAGGGCCGGCGGGTCACCATCGAAGGAAACCGGGAGTCGGCGGAGGCGAGGTGAGCGAGGAGAACGGAAGAACCGCCGGCGACGTCCGGCCGGTCCGGCGGGCCCTGCTCTCGGTGTCCAACAAGGAAGGGCTGGTCGAGTTCGCCCGCGAGCTGGACGGGTTCGGGGTGCGCATTGTGTCCACAGGCTCCACCGCCCGCACCCTCCGCGAGGCCGGTCTCCCGGTGACCGAGGTGGCTGAGGTCACCGGGGCCCCCGAGATGCTCAAGGGCCGGGTGAAGACCCTCCATCCGGCGATCCACGCGGGAATCCTGGCAGACAGGACGAACCCCAATCACGTCCGGGAGTTGCAGAAGCACCGGATCGAACCGTTCGACCTCGTGGTGGTCAACCTGTATCCCTTCGAACGCACGGCGACGTCCGGAGCAGGGCGGGACGAGGTCGTCGAGCAGATCGACATCGGAGGACCCACCCTGCTACGGGCCGCGGCCAAGAACTTCCGGTCGGTGACTGTCGCGACCCGCCCTCTCCGGTACGGGGACATCGTGGCGGCACTGCAGGAGACTGGGGGGACCTCCCTCGAGCTGAGAGCCACATTGGCCGAGGAGGCCTTCGCGCATGTGGCCGCGTACGACGCGGCCATCGCCGCGTGGTTCGCCGGGTGGGCCGGACCGGAGGAGCTCTCGCCTGCGCTGACGCTGGGCCTGGCACGGGTGCGGGAGCTCCGCTACGGCGAGAACCCGCACCAGCGGGCCGGGCTGTACCGGTCCGCCCTCACTCCCGGTCCGTTGGGCGGGGCCCGGGTCGTGCAGGGCAAGGAGATGTCCTTCAACAACTGGCTGGACGCGGAGGCTGCTCGAGCGGTTGCCGGATCGTTCGAGGCCCCGGCCGCCGTGATCGTGAAGCACCACAACCCGTGTGGCGCCGCCGTCGCCGGCAGTCTCGCGGAAGCCTACCGGGCGGCGCTGGCCTCCGATCCAGTGTCCGCGTATGGCGGAGTCGTGGCGTTCAATGGTGAGGTGGACGGCGATGCCGCGTTGGCCATGGCCGAGGTGTTCACGGAGGTCGTCGTGGCCCCGGCGTTCTCGGAGGACGCCCTGGCGGCGTTCGCATCGCGGAAGAACCTCCGCCTGGTCGAGGCGCCCCTGCCCGCTCGGGGCGGGCTGGAGGTGCGCACGATCGATGGTGGCGCCCTCGTGCAGGAGGCGGACGCGGTCACCGAGGACAGGGACGAGATGAAGGTGGCGACGCGCCGGGAGCCGGGGCCGGCCGAGTGGGACGACCTCCTGTTTGCCTGGCGAGTGGCGGCCCGGGTGAAGTCGAACGCCATCGTCCTGGCCGTCGGGACGGCCACCGTGGGGGTGGGGGCTGGGCAGATGAGCCGGGTCGACGCCGTGGACCTCGCCTCCCGGAAGGCGGGCGAGCGCGCGCAGGGGTCGGCGATGGCCTCAGACGCGTTCTTCCCCTTCAGGGATGGCATCGACCTCGCCGCTGAGGCCGGCGTACGCTCGGTCATCCAGCCCGGGGGATCGGTGCGTGACGACGAGATCGTGGCCGCCGCCGAGGAGCACGGGATGGCCATGGTCCTCACGGGACGCCGTCACTTCAGGCACTAGCGGCCCCTCCAGGTCACGTCCCTGTTCTCTGTGCCAGGAGTCCTGGCCCTACAGTCCAGTCCTCTCGGCAGGGGAGTGAAGCAGCCTGATCCGCTCCGTTTCGCTCCGCGGGGCTGCCTCCCCCTGCACCCCTCCAGTGAACTAGTCCCACCTGTTGGCGCCGGGCTATGCTTCGGCCGCCAGGGGGCCCGGGGGAGTAGCTCGGCCCGGGAGGCTGAAGCGTTGGGTGCTTAGACCGAGCGGTCTCCCCGGAGCGACAGGGACCTGCGCCGCGCTACTTGAGCGCGCGGCCCGGGAGAAGGGGGGGAAAGATGCGAAGAGGTTTCGCCGGGAAGGTAGGCGTGCTCGTCGCCGTCCTCGCGGTCGTCGCCGCGGGGTGCACCCGAGAGCAACCTGGGGGTGACGAGGGGGCGCAGGAAGCCAGGAGCCTGCTCGCCGTGGTGCAGGACCGGGGCACGCTTCGGTGTGGGGTGAACGAGACCGTGCCGGGCTTCGGGTTCGCCACGGAGGCGGGAACGATCGAGGGATTCGACATCGACTTCTGCAAGGCGATCGCTGCGGCCGTGCTGGGGGATCCGGAGGCACACGAGCTGGTCCCGATCAGCGCCGACGAGCGGTTCAACGCGCTGCGAAGCGGGCAGTACGACGTCCTGGTCCGGAACACCACCTGGACCAGCAGCCGGGACGGCGCCGAGGGCGTGGCCTTCGCCCACGTCAACTTCTACGACGGCCAGGGCATGATGGTCCGCAAGGGCGCGTTCAGGGCCGTCAAGGACATGGACAAGACGACCGTGTGCGTGACCGCGGGGACCACTACGGAGCTCAACCTGGCCGACTACGCTCAGCTGCTCGACATCAAGATCGAGCAGCTCACCTTCGAGACGAATGACGAGATCCTGGAGGCCTTCAAGGCCAAGCGGTGCGACGGCTGGACCTCGGACCGCTCCCAGCTCGCCGGCCTGAAGTTCCAGTTCGAGTCCCAGACCGGGCCACTGGTGATCCTGGACGACATCATGTCCAAGGAGCCCCTGGCCCCGGCGGTGCTGGACGGCGACTCCGACTGGTACGACGCTGTGAACTGGACGGTCAACGGGATCATCCTGGCGGAGGAGCTCGGCGTCACCAGCGAGAACGTTCAGGACGAGGCGGCCAACCCCTCCAACCCGCAGATCGGAAACCTCCTCGGGGCGCCCACGGAAGAGGGCGCACCGTTCGATCCGGGGCTCGGACTCGAGCCCGATTTCATGGTCGGCGTGCTGACGGCCGTGGGCAACTACGGCGAGATCTTCGAGCGGCACGTGGGGAAGGATGGGCTTGGCCTGGAGCGCGGCCTGAACGCGCTGTGGAGAGACGGCGGGCTCCAGTACGCACCGCCCTTCCGGTAAGCGGAGCGGTAGAAAGACGACCTCGGGGCCCGGTCGCCGCGACCGGGCCCCGGTCGTATCCTTCTGCCGTTGGCTGAGACCGCCACAGCCCGGAAGGCCCGGCCGCCTCTCTTGCGGGACGTCCGGTTCCTGCGCGTGTTGGGGCAGGCGGCCTTCGTCGTCGCGCTCGTCCTCGTCCTTCGCGAGATCTTCCTCAACCTCCAATTCGGTCTGGAGCGGCAGGGTCTGGACCTAGAGTTCGAGTTCCTCCGTCAGCGGGCTGGGTTCGGCATCAAGGAGGGGATCTCCTACAACCCGAACCAGAGCTACATCCGGGCGATCCAAGTTGGGATCGTCAACACCATCCGGGCGGCCGGGGTAGGGATCGTCCTGGCCAGCGTGCTCGGATTGGTCATGGGCGTGGCCAGGCTGTCCCCGAACTGGCTGGTTCGCAAGTTGGCTCAGGTGTACGTGGAGATCTTCCGGAACACGCCGCTCGCCGTGCAGATCTTCTTCTGGTACTTCGGCGTGGTCCTGCTGCTCCCGGCGATCGAGGGTGGGGTGTCGCTCTGGGATGTGGGCTTCATCTCGAACCGCGGTGCGGCCATCCCATGGCCCCGGAGCCGGGAGGGCGCCGGGACCTGGTTGCTGTTCCTCCTGGCCGGCATCCTCGCCGCCTGGGTGGTGCGTCGCTGGCGCACCCGCGTGAGCGATCGCACCGGCCGCCCCCACCACCGGTTCCTGTGGGCCGCCGGCACGTTCCTGGCCTTCGGGGTCTTCGGCTACGTCGTCGCCGGGACCCCGATCGGCGTCGACATCCCCGAGGCCACGGGTAGGGGATACGAAGGTGGCTTTGAGCTGAGCCCCGAGTTCGCCGCGCTCCTCATCGGGCTGGTCGTCTACACGGGCGCCTTCATCGCCGAGATCATCCGAGGAAGCATCCTCGCCGTCGAGAAGGGTCAGAAGGAGGCGGCCGAGGCCCTGGGGATGGCCCCCAGGCAGCAGCTACGGTTCGTAGTGCTGCCGCAGGCGATGCGCATCGCCATCCCTCCGCTCAACAGCCAGTACCTGAACTTGACCAAGAACTCCAGCCTGGCCGTCCTGATCGCATACCCCGACCTCCTGTTCGTGAGCAGGACCATCGCCAACCAGGCGGGTCGGGCCACCCAGGTCCTCCTGATCGCCATGGGGACCTACCTCACGCTCAGCCTCATCATCTCCTTCTTCATGAACCTGATCAACCGGGCAGTGACCCGGAAGGGGGCGCGGCGCTGATGGCTCAGGACCGCGCCATCCGAACCGAGCTGGAGGGAACCGTCGTCATCGACGAGGGGCTTGCGGTCGAGGTGGCTCCGAGGAAGGAGCCGGCGACTCCCGCCGAGTGGGTCCGCGAGAACCTCTTCTCCAGCTGGTTCAGCACGGTCCTCACCGTGGTGCTGGCCGCCGTGATCGGGTATGTGGGCTTCGGACTGATCCGGTGGGTGTTCGTGGCGGCCGAGTGGCAGGTCTTCAAGGCGAACCTGCGCGTGTACATGATCGGACGCTTCCCCTTGGAAGAAGCCTGGCGAGTGTGGGCGTCTGTCTACCTTGTTTCAATCCTGGCGGGTCTGTCCTGGGGGGTCTCCAGGGCCCGACTGGCGTGGACTCGCCGGAAGACCGCCCTGCGGGCGGTGCTGGGGGCGCTGTTCCTCGCAGCCCTGACCTACCTGATCGAGGGCGTCACGGTATGGATCCTCCTCTTGGGCGTGGCGGTGGCGTGTGCCGCCGGATTCGCCGCGGGCCGGAGGACAGGAAGAGGAGCGCTCCGGTGGCTGGCCGTGGCATGGCTCCTGGCGTTCCCGGCGGTCATCCTGCTCCTCAGGGCCTTCGGGGGCGTTCCTCCCCAACTGTGGGGCGGCTTCATGCTGAACGTGATCCTCGCCGTCGTGGCCATCTTCGTCTCGTTCCCCATCGGGGTGCTGCTCGCCCTAGGCCGGCGCAGCAACCTCCCCGTCATCAGCGCGTTCTGCGTCGGCTTCATCGAGCTCGTCCGAGGCGTGCCTCTGTTCACGCTGATCATCCTGGGCTTCAACATCCTGCCGCTGTTGCTACCGCCGGGGATGCAGCTCGCCGTGATCGTCCGGATGATGATCGTGTTTACTCTGTTCAGCTCGGCGTACGTGGCGGAGATCGTCCGGGGGGGGCTCCAGGGAGTGCACCAGGGTCAGTACGAGGCGGCGCGCGCCGTGGGACTCTCGACAACCAGGATGATGGGGTTGATCATCCTGCCCCAAGCCCTCCGGAACACGATCCCCGCGATGATCAGCCACTTCATCAGCCTGTTCAAGGACACCTCGTTGCTCACGGCCCTGGCCATCCTCGAGATGCTGCGGGCCGCCCGGCGGGCGGCGGGCCAGCTGCAGCATCTGGGGTCGACCAAGGAGGCGCTCCTCGCTGCCGCGGTGATCTTCTGGATCGTGGCGTTCTCGATGTCCCGGTGGAGCCAGCGGCTGGAGCGGCGGCTCGGGGTGGGGGAGCGGTAGATGACGCCCGAACAGGAGAGCTCGGCCGGCGACATGGAGATCGTCGGCGCCGAGGTCGAGCGGGGGCCCGACCAGATGATCGTGACCCAGGACGTGAAGAAGTGGTTCGGCGGCTTCCATGCCCTCAAGGGAATCAGTATGACCGTGCGCAGAGGTGAGGTCGTCGTGGTCATGGGACCCTCGGGGTCCGGGAAATCCACCCTCATCCGGTGCGTCAATCGGCTGGAGCGCCACGACGCGGGCCGCATCGTCGTCGATGGGATCGAGCTCACCGACGACATCCGCAACATCGAGCGAGTCCGCAGCGAGATCGGGATGGTGTTCCAGTCGTTCAACTTGTTCCCCCATCTGACTGTGCTGGACAACGTCACGCTGGCGCCGCGGAACGTTCGGCGATGGCCGAAGGCGAAGGCCGAGGAGAAGGCCATGGCGCTCCTCGAGCGGGTGGGGATCCCCGAGCAAGCCGGGAAGTATCCGGCCCTGCTGTCCGGGGGTCAGCAGCAGCGGGTGGCCATCGCCCGGGCCCTGGCCATGGAGCCGAAGATCATGCTGTTCGACGAGCCCACCTCGGCCCTCGACCCGGAGATGATCAAGGAGGTCTTGGAGGTCATGGAGGAGCTGGCGCGGTCGGGCATGACCATGATCGTGGTCACCCACGAGGTCGGGTTCGCGAAGCACGCCGCCCACCGGGTGGCGTTCCTCGACGAGGGGAATCTGGTGGAAGAAGCCCCTCCGGACACGTTCTTCTCCAATCCCCAGAGCGACCGCACCAAGCTTTTCCTCTCGCAGATCCTGATCTGAGCGGCGAAGGATGATCTTCGGGTTAGGAGCCGCCTCGGACTACGAAGCCCACATCCGATTGAGAACCCTACTGGCCTGTGCAACCGCCAGATGTTCTCGGTTTAACCTCATGACATCGTGCAGGCGAAGAGGGGTCAAGTCCCAAAGAGCGTAGGTTCCCCAGGTTGGTTCCCAGCGACTCCACCATCTGACGCCCACCCACATACCTTCTTGGTAGATCCGAAGCGCCCACGCTTGAGTGTTCTTTCGATCTCTTAAGACAACCTCGGATGGCCTCAGACCCAGCCGAAGGAGAGCCGCCGCATCGTCAACATCCAGGATCGGTGAGTGGTCGTCCAAGTCATAGATCGCCAGCACCCTCTGACTGTCTGGATGAACAGGCGGTCCGTCGAACAACTCATCTGACCATATGGCGAAGTTGCCAAAGGCTTCGCCTACGGCGCCGTCAGCGCTATCGGAGAGGTAGAGAACCAAGTAGTGCTCGGGATTGTCGACTCTTCCCTGACCCTGGGGAACTGGCACGTACCGTGGGTGACCCGGCTGTCCTTCAGGTGCTTGCGGCACCCACGGGAATACCCTGTACAGGCGCAATCCTAGGCGTAGGCCCCCTGGGCCTCAGCATCGATCGCCTCAGCCACAGCAAGGGCTCCGCGCAGGTGAAACACGTCCACAGGCCTACCTTCCAGATGAGCGTTGTAGGACTCAAGCCATACTCTTGCCACGCTGGGCGAATACAGTTGAAGCAGCCTGGACATGACATATTCGAGGTCGGTCACCTGACGGGCGTTCTCAGGCGAAATCCCCTCCTCTCCAGTTCGCCACCGAGAGGGCTGGGATGGGCTCACTTCCAGGATCCCTGCGACCCAGTTGTTTCCCATACTTTCCACGAGACGTGCCAGTTTCTGCGTGGTCGGGACGACTCCGCTGGTGGCAGCTACTTGTTTCCCTGCGCCCCGTCGACTTGTAGTGGCTTTGCTTGCCTTTGATACCTTGGCCGAGGACTTTCTTGAGATGGCCTTGGCAGAGTTCTTCTTCCTAGCCCTCAATCTCGGCCCCGACCGCTTTGCACCCATGAGATCCCCTTCCTTTTCTCGGATAGTATACCCAACAAACCCTGTTGGGTAAAGTAGCGAGGTGCAAGCGATCTCACCAGGTACGATGGGCGCCGTGGCGGCGACCATCATCGACGGGAAAGCCCTGGCCGCGACGATCAAGGACGAGGTGGCCGGACGGGTTCGGGCCCTCGAAGCCCGGGGCGTCACTCCTGGCCTGGCCGCGGTCCTGGTCGGAGAGGACGAGGCCTCCCGGATCTACGTCGGCTCGAAGCAGAAAGCGTGCGCCGAGGTGGGGATCCGCTCCGAGCGCTACGACCTTCCGGCGGAGGTCACCCAGGATGAGCTCCTCCAGCTGATCCATCGGCTGAACGAGGACCCTGGCGTGCACGGGATCCTGGTGCAGCTGCCGCTGCCCGCGCACGTCTCCGTGCTCGCAGTCCACGACTCGCTCTCCGCCGACAAGGACGTCGACGGTCTCACACCGGTGAGCGTGGGCCGGCTCGTCCGGGGTGAGGCGACGTTCCTCCCGGCGACTCCGTTCGGCATCGTGGAGATGCTCCACCGCTCCGGGATCGAGACGACCGGCCGGGACGTCGTGATCGTGGGACGAGGACCGCTCGTGGGGATGCCGCTGTCGATCATGTTGTCCCAGAAGTCGCCCCGAGGGAACGCCACTGTGACCCTCTGTCACACCGCCACCCGAGATCTCGGGGCTCACACCCGCCGGGCCGACATCCTGGTCGTCGCGACGGGGAGCGCGGAATCGGTAACTGCAGACATGGTCAAGCCCGGCGCCGCGGTGATCGATGTCGGCATCAATCGCACCGAGCGCGGACTCGTCGGCGACGTGGCGTTCGACGACGTGGCCCGGGTGGCGGGATGGATCACTCCGGTCCCCGGCGGCGTGGGCCCCCTCACGGTCGCCATGCTCCTGGTGAATACGGTGACCGCGGCGGAGGCAGCCGCGATGCGGACGGCCGACGGCCGGGCATGACCATCCGCTCGGAGAGCCGCCTCGAGCGGATCCTCCACGCCGGCGTCTTCGCCGTCACGGCCGAGGTTGTTCCCCCTCGTGGGGCCGACCCGACGGCGGTGGTGGAACAGGCCCGGGCCCTGGTCGGCTACGCCGACGCCGTGAATGTGACCGACAATCCGACGTCGGCCGCCCACATGTCGGCGGTGGCGGGGGCGGCTCTCGTGGCGCGGGAAGGCCTGGAGCCGCTGCTCCAGATGACGACCCGAGACCGCAACCGCCTGGGGCTGGTGGCCGATCTCCTGGGCGGATGGGCGCTGGGAGCCCGAAGCGTGCTCTGCCTCACCGGTGACCCGGTGGTCGCCGGCGACCATCCCGAGGCCGCCGAGGTGCACGACCTGGACGTGTTGGAGCTGGTGCGGCTGGTGGTGGGGCTGCGCGACCGGGGAGAGCTTCCTTCGGGGCGGCGTCTGGACCCGCCGCCCAGATACTTCGTGGGTGTCTCGGATGTCCCCCTGGCCCCGACGTACGACTCCGACCGGCTGGAGGCCAAGGCCGACGCCGGTGCCGACTTCGTCCAGACCCAGATCGTCTACGACGTCTACGCGCTGGGGGAGTGGGCCGAGACCATCCGGCCCCGGGGGATCTTCGAGCGCATGTTAGTGCTCGTCGGGGTGGCGCCTCCGAGGAGCGCGGCCTCGGCCCGGTACATGCGCGAGCACCTTCCGGGAGTGGGGGTTCCGCAGGGGGTCGTCCGGCGACTCGAGGAGGCCGGGGCGGACGCCGAAGCCGAGGGTGTCCGCTTGACCGTGGAGGTCATCCAGGAGCTCAAGGGGATCCCCGGGATCGCCGGGGTCCACGTCATGGGACTGGGACGAGAGGCCTCGGTACGCCGGGTGATCGAACAGGCGAGCCTCCTACCGCGGCCAGACGCTCTCTGAACGGGAGATCTTCGTCGGAAGGCCTACCCGCGGTCCTCGATCGGGACGTAGGCCTGTTCGCGCGGGCCGATGTACTCGGACTCGGGCCGGATCAGCCGGTTGTCCGCAAGCTGCTCCCGGACGTGTGCCGTCCAGCCAGAGACGCGACTGGCGGCGAACACCGTGGTCATGAGGTCGTGGGGGATTCCCAGATAGTGGTAGACGCTGGCCGAGTAGAAGTCGACGTTCGGATAGAGCGCCTTCTCATCCTGCACGACCTTCTCGATGCGCTCGGAGATCTCGAACCAACGAGTGTCGCCGGCCCGCTCCCCGAGCTCCAGGGAGAGGCGGCGGAGATGAGTGGCTCGGGGATCCTCGGTCTTGTAGACCCGATGGCCGAACCCCATGATCTTCTCCTTCCGACCGAGCTTCGCTTTCACGAACGCCTCGACCTTGTCGACCTCTCCGATCTCCTCGAGCATCTCCATGACGGCTTCGTTGGCTCCGCCGTGCAGCGGGCCCTTCAGCGCGGCGATCCCCGCGGTCACCGCGGAGTGCATGTCCGAGAGGGTCGAGGCCACGACACGGGCCGTAAACGTGGATGCGTTCATGGTGTGATCGGCGTGCAGGACGAGGCAGATGTCGAACGCCCTGGCGGCCTCCTCGTCGGGCTCCTCGCCGAGAAGCATGAACAAGAAGTTGGCGGCGTGTGGGAGCTTGGGGTTGGGGGTGACGATTTCCCCCCCCGTTCGGAGCCGGTGGAACGCGGCGATCATGGTGGGGACCCGGGCGATGAGCCGCAAGGCCTTCCGCTCGTTGGCATCCACGGACTGGTCCCATCCGTCGGGGTCGTACCCGGAGGACGCCGATACCGCAGTCCGGAGCATCGACATCGGGGACGAGACTTCCGCCAGCGTGGACATCAGGCCGGAGGTGAAATCGTCCAGATCCCGCTCCTCCACGAGGCGCTCCGACAGCGCCTCGAGCTCGTCGCGGCCGGGAAGGCTCTGGTTGTGGAGGAGGAAGACGGTCTCCTCGAACGTGGAGTACCTGGCGAGATCGTGGATGTCGTAGCCGACGTACCAGAGCTTGCCGAGCTTCCCGTCGATGTCGGAGAGGGCCGTTTGCGCCGCGACGACGTCGGCCAATCCCTTCTCGGTCACCGGGGGCTCACCTCTCGCTCGTCGGTTACCCGTCGGTAAGTCTATCAGCCCCTTCATTCATCCTCCTCAGCCCCTCGCCTTCGGCGAGGCGCTTCGGCCAGGGGGACTGCAGCAGCCTGATCCGCTTCGCTGCGCTCCGCGGGGCTGCCCCCCTGGACCCCCGGGGGGCCGAGAACCCGGCGGCTATGATGACCTGACAGCGCCGGCACAGGGAGGAGTGAGGCATGGCCCACCGCGTGACGTTCATCCCGGGCGACGGGGTGGGGCCCGAGCTCTCCGAGGCCACCCGTCGGGTCCTGGAAGCCACGGGCGTGCAGTTCGATTGGGACGTTCAGGAGGCGGGGGCGGAGGTGATGGACAAGTACGGCACCCCGTTACCCGAGCACGTCCTGGAGTCGATCCGGGCGAACGGGGTGGCCATCAAGGGACCGATCACCACCCCAGTGGGCACAGGGTTCCGAAGCGTGAACGTGGCTCTGCGGAAGGAACTCGACCTGTTCTGCTGCCTCCGGCCGTGCAAGTGGTATCCGGGGGTGCGCAGCCGGTACGAGGACATCGACATCATCATCTGCCGAGAGAACCACGAGGATCTTTATGCCGGCGTGGAGTTCGAGCAGGGGAGCCCCGAGGCCCGGAAGATGATCGACCTGGTCGAGGAGCTGATCGGGAAGCGGATCCGGGAAGACTCTGGGATCTCCATCAAGCCGATCTCCATCACCGGGACCCGTCGCATCGTGAGGTTCGCCTTCGAGCACGCTCTCAAAGAGCGGCGGAGGAAAGTCACTGCGGTTCACAAGGCAAACATCATGAAGTTCTCCGACGGCCTCTTCCTGCAGACGGCGCGGGAAGTGGCCGTCGAGTACCCGGACATCGAGTTCGAGGACCGGATCGTGGACAACCTGGCCATGCAGCTCGTTTCTCGGCCGGAGGAGTACGACGTGCTCGTCCTGCCGAACCTGTACGGGGACATCATCTCCGACCTCTGCGCGGGGCTGATCGGCGGGCTCGGGGTAGCGCCGGGGGCGAACATCGGCGACGAGACGGCGGTGTTCGAGGCCACCCACGGGAGCGCCCCCAAGTACAAGGGCATGAACAAGGTGAACCCGATGGCGATGATGTTCTCGGGCATGCTCATGCTCCGCCACCTGGGGGAGAGGGATGCGGCCCATCGGCTGGAGACCGCCATCGCCACGGTGATCCGGGATGGGAAGAGTGTCACCTACGACATGAAGCCCTCGCGGGACGACTCCACCGCCGTGGGGACGTCCGACGTGGCGGACGCGGTCATCGAGTCGCTGGAAGGGACCTCTCAGTGAAAGTGACCATCGTCGGAAGCGGGTTCGTGGGGGCAACGACGGCGATGCGGGTGGGCCAGAGAGGGCTCGCCGACGAAGTGGTCCTGATCGACATCATCGAGGGGTTGCCGCAGGGGCTGGCGCTCGACATGAACCAATCCTCGCCGATCGAGGGCTTCGAGCCGGTCCTCCGGGGAACGAACGATTACTCGGACACGACCGGCTCAGACGTCGCGGTCATCACGGCGGGCCTTCCGCGGCAACCCGGGATGAGCCGAATGGACCTCTTGGAGAAGAACGCCGGCATCGTGGGCGAGGTCACTCGACAGATCGCCGATGGCTCGCCGGAAGCCATCATCGTCGTGGTGACGAACCCCCTCGACGAGATGACCTTCCTGGCCGCGGAGGTCTCCGCCTTCCCCAAGCACAAGGTACTGGGCATGGCCGGGACGCTGGATTCCGCTCGCCTCCGGTACTTCATCGCCGAGGAGCTCGGGGTGTCGCCGTCGGCCGTCGAAGCGATCACGCTCGGGTCGCACGGGGAGTCGATGGTCCCGCTCCCGAGACACGCCACCGTGGAGGGCAAGCCCCTCGCGGAGCTGGTCGACGGGTCCACCCTCGAGCGCCTGTACCAGCGCACCCGGGATGCGGGAGCCGAGATCGTCGGCTACTACAAGAAAGGGAGCGCGTACTACGGTCCGTCCGCCGCCATCGCCCAGATGGTCAATGCGATCGTCGGAGACACCAACGAGGTGCTGCCCGTGTGCGCGTGGACCAGCGGTGAGTACGGCATCTCCGATGTCTACGTCGGTGTCCCTGCCCGCCTGGGGCGCATTGGGGTCGAGGAGATCATCCAGCTCGATTTGAATGAGGACGAGTTGCAGGCGCTTCGAACCGCGGCCGAAGAGATCCGCGCCAGGTGCGACGAGCTCTCGCGGCTCGGGCGAGGGGGAGGCCCTCCCGAGGGGAGCGCATGAACCGAGCCGTCGGTCCGGGCTAGGAGGTTCAGGAGGGTTGCGTGGCCAGGGCCAGGATTAGGTCCGCCGCGAACCCGGCCCCCAGCAACCCGAGGAACGCTCCCCATCGAACCCCGGCAGGCTTGCGGAGGAAGACGAACAGCAGCCACGCGGTCAGGCCCGTGAACGCCACCAGAGCGACTCCCCACCCGGTTGCGTTGGTGAGCTCGTCGACGCTCTTCCCTACGATCCCCAGCACGAACCCGATGAGGAACAACTGGACGAAGGTCAATGCGATCAGTCCGATCGCGACGTGCAGCAGGATCCAGCCGATCGTGGACCGGCGCCACGCCGGGGTGCCGTGCTCTCGCTCCAGTTCGTGGAACCTTCGCCAGGCGGCTTCCCATCCGATCGGGCTCGTGTCGAAGCGAATGACGGGCTCACCGGCCCTCCGCAGGTCCCAGACAGCGTAGTAGTCGGGGCCGTAGCCAAGGCCGAAGACTTCGCCGAGATGGGTGAGAACCGATCCGGCGGAGCGTGGGGAGCCTGGGCGGAGGACCTCGGGAAGAGAGGGCTCGGCCACCGCGCCGGGTGGCGCCGGGGCGGGCGCCGGTCCGCCTGGTGACCCGGCGGAGGGAGCGGGCGGAGAGGGTGCCGGCCGAATTCCGGGCGTCGTCGGTGGAGGGGATCCGCCTGTGAGTGTCGTGGGGGCCTGCCCGCCTCCCGCTGTATGGACGTCGGCTTTCAGCCGGGCTCCGCACTCGAAGCAGAACGCCGAAGTGTCCGCGTTCTCTCGGCCGCAGTTCGGGCAGCGCATTGACGCCATGCGAGTCTACTCCGGGACTCGGCCGGTTCTCGGGAGATTTCCTAGAATCGGCGCCGTGCGGGATACCTCGACGCGGACGACGCTCTCGTGAACCGCCGGTCTCTCGGCCGCTACGCTCGGGACTTCTTCACCAACTGGTCAGAGTACGAAGGGCCCACGGGCAGGAAGATTCGTCTGGCCATCCGGAACCGGTTCCTGGCCACCGGGCTGCTGCGGGGGTGCTGCGGGCACCCGGGCGAGCCGGGC
>DASYVD010000002.1:0-14601 GCA_036000545.1 Actinomycetota bacterium
TGATGGTCTCAACCATCGACAGCCCTCAGGGACCGAAGAGCGTGGAGACGCCAGCAACGATCGACGCGACGATCACGGCGATCGTCACGGGCTCGCTCAACACGCCACGTTGAGCTCCCGGTACGCGATGCAGAACACGCGAAGGGTGCCCGGGCAGTATCCCCGGACCGAGGCGTCCCCATTGATCCGGATCCTCGAGCTCGAGCAGCAGTCCTGGATGTGGCGCACGCGCCCGCCGCAACATCGGCTCCAGCCACCGCCGTACCGCGGATCCTTCACTCCCGGATACTCGTCGGGGACCCGGGTCTGGCAGATCTTCCGTCGTCGCTGCCGGCGGTCCGTGTAGAGGCGGCCGTCGTCGTCCACCGGATACCCATGCGCCGGATGCACTGGGTAACCGAACGCGTCCACCCGGGTGAGCGGGGCGAACGGGTGTGGACACGACCCCGTGGTGTACAGGTGGCCGCAGATGTGGTGCGCCTGAGCACGCTCGGGTGCGAGCGCGACGGCGACGAACCACCCGCCCGCCAGGGCGACCACGCCCCGTCCCAGCTTGCCCAGGAACGAGCGCCTGCTCGTCCTGCGGGCAAGCTCGGTTGGCATGCGGGCGAGCTCGGGGCGCATCAGCCCGCCCTGGCCTCCTGGAGCTCAGAGGTCAACCGGTGGGCGGCCGTGTCGACCAGCCCCTCCAGCTGTTCCAGGTCGTTCACCGTGCCCTTGGCCCTCACGAGCCCGGACGGGTCGAGGATCACCAC
Organism: Actinomycetota bacterium; assembly: GCA_036000545.1. Taxonomy (GTDB): domain Bacteria; phylum Actinomycetota; class UBA4738; order UBA4738; family CALAEC01; genus DASYVD01. Next base: position 756 of record DASYVD010000002.1, read on the forward strand.
GAACGGAACCCCCGGGACCGCCCAGGCCCGCTCGGCCTGCGGATCGGACACGGTCTGCAGGACCAGCCCCGCCGCCGCCGCCGCCGCGGGGACCGATGGGCGGAGTCGCTCACACACGGGACAGGTCGAGGACTCGAACACGACCAGGCGGCCATCCCCCGGGCCACCAAGGTCGACGGCCGAGCCGTCCGATGCCCTGGCGCGAACAAGGGGCGGCGTCTGGCCGAGCGGCGGCCCCTCGTCGTCGATCTCCAAGGCACCGAGGGGGCCGAGCCGAAGGTGCAGCACGCCCAGCTGGCGGGCCAAGGCCACGACCACGACGCACACGGCGATGAGCAGGAACCACTGGACGGCGAAGGCTGCCATCCACCACCCCGGCACGAGCGCTCAGGCCTCTCCCTGCGCGGGGACGGACTCGACCTCCGTCAGGTCCACGAAGGGGAGCTTCTCCGGGGCCATCCAGGTCGGCTCGCCCTTCTTGTCCATGAACTGGATCACCGGCGTGCCCTCTGCCGTGAGTCCCATGACGGCCCGGAGCTCGCCGTCCTTGTTCAGCAGGCGAAGGATTGGCGAGCCCTCGGCCGCCAGGCCCAGCCTGGCCCGCACCTTCCCGTCCTCGTCCTGGAGCGAGATGGTTGGAGATCCCTGCTGCGCCAGGCTGTACACGAAGCCGAGCTGTCCGTCCTTGTTCCGGAGCGCGAGCGTCGGCGAGCCCTCGGTCGACAGTCCGAACTTGGCCCGGACCTTTCCGTTGTGGTCCACCATGGCCATGCTGGCCGAGCCGTCGGAGAACAGTCCGAAGGTGGCTCGGACCTTGCCCTCGTCGTCGGCGATGGCCAGGCCGGCAGAGCCGTCGAGCTGAACCCCGAACCGGGCCCGCAGCCGCTCGTCCGGGCCGTAGAACGCGACGAACGGCGAGTCGTCATTCGTCACCCCCAGCCGGGCCCGCACTCGCCCTTGGGAATCCTCGACCTCGATCTCGCCCGTGCGTACGACCCGTTTCTTCATGGTCCTGCCCCTCGCTGCCGGTCACCGGTGGTCATCGCTAGCATGGCGCGACCGGCGACCTATCGCAAAGTACCCGCGTGCCGGCAGGGGTCAAGCACATCGAACGGGATGCACGGCTGCGGGGACCGGGAAAGCGAGAAGCCGCCAGAACCCGAAGGTCCCAGCGGCCTCTCATGTGTAATCTAGGTGGCCCCGGCCTTCTCGGTCAAGCCGGGTTCCCCCTTCTTGTCACTCTTTCTTCATGACCTCCGTTCGCAGGGTGCTTTGGGCCAGCCGGTCGGGCCGGGGGTCAACCCCGATGCCCGGGCCTCGCGGCACCGCCATCGTCCCGTCGGGATCCATGCGGAACGGTTCGGTGACGTCCTCGAGGAAGTACCGCTCGCTCGCGCTGGTGTCACCGGGAAGCACGAAGCCGGGAAGGGCGGAGAGCGCCAGGTTGGTGGCCCTGCCGATCCCCGTCTCAAGCATCCCCCCGCACCACACGGGAACCCCTCGAGGGAGGAGGGCGTCGTGGATTCGCTTCGCCTCCCGCAGCCCGCCCACCCTGCCCTGCTTGACGTTCACGATGCGACACGACTCCAGCTCGATCGCCGCCTCGGCATCGGCGACCGAACGTATCGACTCATCGAGGCAGATGTCCGTTCGGATCTCGCGCTGGAGCTTCGAGTGCTCCACCAGGTCGTCCTGATGGAGCGGCTGCTCCACCATCAGCAGGTCGAAGCGATCGAGCGCCCGGAAGGTCTCGACGTCGTCGAGCGCATAGGCGGCGTTCGCATCGACCGAGAGAGTGGCCCCCGGGTTCGCCTCGCGAACCGCGGCGACGCGCTCGATGTCGAGCCCCGGCTGGATCTTCAGCTTGACCCGACGATATCCATCGGCGAGGTACCCGCCCACCTGTTCCAGGAGCTGCTCGGTGCTCGGTGGGATACCGACCGAAACGCCGCACGCCACGCGGTCCTTGTCGGCACCGAGCCAGGCGGCGAGGGACTCGCCGCGGGCTCGGAGCTCCGCGTCCAGGACCGCGTTCAACAGCGTGGCCTTGGCCATCGGGTTCCCTCGGACGAAGGCGAAGACGTGCTCGAGGTCCTCGGCCCGGATCTCGCCGCCATGAAGGAGCGCCGGAGCCAGGAAGTCCCTGAGGAGGATCCACGCTCCCTCGTTGAACTCCTCCGAGAAGCCGGGGGCGGGTCCGGCGACGCATTCGCCCCACCCCTCGGCGTCAGCGGTGTCCACCCTGGCGAGGATGCACTCCTTCTCCGTCTCCTCGCCGAAGCTCGTTCGGAACGGGCGAACGAGGGGAAGCCTGATCAGGCGGAGCTCGACGGCTCGAACGACGGTCATGCAGATCCGCTGGTTCTGGTGGCGGGAGCCGTGAGGACGTACCTCGGGCCATCGGGGTCGCGGGTGAAGCCCACCACGATCATCCCGAGGTCGAAGCAGCGATCGAGGACGTCGCCCACGGCGTCTCGCCACTCGGAGGCAAGCGTCGGATCCCGCTCCTTGAGGCCCATGTAGTCCGCTGGGATGCTCACCCGCACGCTCACATCCGCGGCGAGGGCCGGTTCCTCCGCCCGCTCCGGCGTTGGCGTCTCGAGCGGCCCCCTCGCACGGAGCGCATCCACGTGCCGCCCGGATGGGCTCGTGGATCTGCCGATCCCTTGATCCAGGTCCCACCTCACGACGAGCCGATCGCTCCGGTCGCCACGGTTCAGCGCATCGGTCATCGCACCATAGAAGTCGCGATGGAACCGGTCGCACACGACCCCGAGCTTGTTCAGGTTGAAGTGGGCGTTTCGGGCCTGGAGCGGATCGAACGTCCATCGGACCACCCGATAGCCCGCCTCCAGGGCCTGAGCCCGTTGGGCGAGCTTCAGCGCGTAGCCCACCCCACCGGACCGCGATCCGGGGAGCACCGCCAGCATGTGCGAATGGACGTGGGGTCCGTCCCCGTCCAGCGCCATCCACCCGAGCACGTAGCCGATGAGCTCGTCGCTACGGAAGGCTCCGCACGGGATGTTCCCGCTATCGGCCAACGCCCGGATCATCTCCCTAGGGACCAGCTGGTGCTCGCCCCACGTCGCAACCATGACCCGGACGATCCTGTCGGCGTCCTCGAGCGTCGTGAGGGGCCGGAGCTCGACGCCGGCCGCTCTGGCGGCATCCTCCGCCATCGTCCGGGCCGCGCTCACCGCCATGGCGCGGGCGAGTCTACCCCGCACCCATCATGGCCAGGATAGGAGAAGGGCCCGTGCCGCCGGCACGGGCCCTCGGCCCACATCGCTCCGCCCGAGATTAGCCACCCTCTGGAGGCGGGAGCTCCTGCCATTCGTCCTCGCCGAAGTCCTGTCCTCGGCGACGCTTGAAGAATGTGACGACCCCAGCCACGATCGCGCCGATGAACGCAAGGCGGAGGAGCTTTCCGAAGAACCCGCGCTTCTTCTTCTGGTCTGACCCGGTGTCCTCACCCATCAGGCTTCTCTCCTTTCACAGTGGGCCTGGTTGGACTTGAACCAACGACCTCATCCTTATCAGGGAGCCTCAGGCAGGCACCACCTCTGGTCCCGATCCTGAAATCCCTGCTCAGGAGTACCGTGTGGTTCGTCCCAGTCCGCCCTGTCCGTGTAGTTTCTTACACTGGCGCTTACGAATCTGACCTCATCCTTCCCCTGGTGGGAGGAGTCTACTCCGTGAGTCCAGACCCGCCGGGCGGGAGGCAGTGTCTCAGTTTGACGGGCCGCGCCAGGGCTGATCGATGCGCCAGTAGCAACCGGGGTCCGTACATGGCTCGTCGGGGTCGTAGTCGCCATGCTCGAACTCCAAGTGAAAACAGAGAAAGTGCATCCGCTCTTGGATCTGGTAGGGCGCGGCGAACTTCACGGGCTTGTGACATCGCACGCAGATGGGCCGTTCATCGACTTGGGCGCTTTCCACACCAGCGACTCTAATCCAGCCGATCGCCACCTCCGGTCAAACTGAGACACCACCCCTCGGTCCGCTCGTAGGGGATCCTCTGGATGCCGCTCAGGCGGGGGACGACCCCGACCCTGTCACCCCGGACATCGATTGTCGTGGGCCCCCAGTTGCATCCGCCGACCCAGTCGAAGGGAGGACACAGGTGGGAGCGAACGGAGGTTCGCGGGCGCAGCAGGCTCGTCAGGATGCGGAGAAGGTGGCCCGTGACGTGCGAGTGATTGGCCGACGAGGGTCGACCGATGCGACCCGGGACGTTCCAATGCTCGTGCAGGCAGTCTCTGATCTCGCCGAGTCTGTTGTTGGTCTCGCGTCTGCGGTGGAGGCGATGAACAGGGGACATTAGGGTCCTCTACCGGGTGGCCGCTACTCCATCCGAACCGGCGCTTCGCCCCTGTGTGTCTCTTCAGTCCGCGATGAGAACGACGACAACGGCCGCCCCAACGATCGCTACCGCTGCGACCTCAAGGCCCATGGCCCAGAGGAGCAGCCTCGCCTTTCGACCGTTTGCACCTCTCGCATTCTGGAGGATCTCGACCCGCACCTCCGCCGCGCGTCGTGACCCAATCGCCTGTCGCGCCTCCCAGAACTCCTGCTCCGTGAGGAGCCGGAGGTTGTCTGAGGCCGCCTCTTCGTATCCGCGCGGTGCATTCACTGCGATACCTAGAACGGCAGCACCTAGGAAGAACCCTAGAGCGACAGCCAGCAGGACACGCGCGGCGTAGGGAGCTTCGAATCCCTCAGTGCTTGTGACGATCGCAGCAAGGCCGAACAGGAGGCTGACCAGTACGCCAGAGGTCGTGATGACTGCAACGGCTCGTTGCTCGAAGGAACTCTTGGCGGCTCGCTCAGAATTGAGTTGGTCCTCTATCAGAGGGCCGTAAGCGTCACCTGCCATGCCGCTCTCGGGCAATTCGATCTGCCCAATCGACAGGGGTTGCCCAGTAGCTTCCCCACGCCAACGCTGCACCCGCTCTGTCCGGATAATTCCGGGGTCCCCCCGTTCGCCGGGGTACTCAAGCCTCCATAACGGCCCCGTCAGGATAGGTCCTGGGTCCCCCGGTTCATGTGGTGACGACTCGGGGGCGGGCGTTGACTCTTCGCTCTCGCCCTGCTGCTCGTCAGGCATCGAGTACCCCTCTGCCGAATGATACGGCTCGTTTGCCTCCGCGCAATCGCTTCCCAGCGCGTGCCGGGGGCCCGGCCTCGCCTCGTGGCACTTCCCAGGGAAGCCCTACCCTTCCCCCGTGGATTGGGTGCAGTAGGGGGACGTCCTAAGCTGGCTCGCCGCGGGTGGCACGAAATGCCGCCGCCGGATTCGCGCTCTAGCCTGCAAAGGGTGAGGGGCGCGGTCGTTCGCGGCCCTGTGAAGCGACGGGGACGTAACTGAGTTGGTAGAGCACCTGCTTTGCAAGCACGGCGGGCTAAACGCTGTGTCTACCTGCGAAGACGCATGATTCCGCCGAGCGGAACGGCCCCTGTTATGCGCTGTACGCTTCGGCCATGACGCCGATCGACCCCGATCAGGAATGGGCAACCTAGCAGGAACTCGCGCTATGGTTGCGGTCACCCACCCGCCTCGCCGGCGTCGTGCTGGGCTGGGGGAGGTTGGTGCTCGAGTCTTCGCCGTGCCGCGAGAGTCGCGCGCGGAACGGTACACGCGATCGCGTCACCGAGCAGCTCACCGTGTTCGTTGCGTCGGATGTTGCCGGTCGACGACGAGATGATGAATCCATGGTCGGGATCCGGAAGCTCTTTTGTATCGCTATACAACTCTATCCCGATGAATCCGTACTGTTCGGCCGCTTCCGGCGGAGATACGGCCCGTAGTTGCAGGATGGCACCGGTCGGGTGAACGATACGAATGATCGGCCGGTTAGCCTCATCTCGAACGACGAACCGTCGCCAGAGAGCCGGGAGGAAGTACCCTTCGACAACGAATATTCGAGGCTCCGAGATTGGCTCAACGTCGTCCACGGTGTACGTAACGTCGCCATCGCGTTCGTTCGGTTCGGTCGCGAATCCGTCGAGACCGTGAATCGTCACCCCGAATGATGGTCCAGCTGCCGGCCGCGCGAAGGCCCATGACATGATGCCGATGCCGCGCGGATTCCCGTTTGCGTCGAGACCTGATTCGATTCCCGCACCAGAGAACTGGATGAACCCGTCGGGATGGTGCGACAGCTTTATGCCTCTGTTTGGGTCGTCAAGCGCCGCGACATCGAGAGCCTCTTCGAAGGTTATGTCCTGAGTCTGGCGCGCGTAGTTGACGGTCATCTTGAACACCACCGCCTGCTCACCAGCGGAGTGGTATGGACATGTCACGTAATACGAACCATCGCGACCGAAGAACACTCGACACAGCTTGTACCGGGTCCCTTCGGCCGCGTAGACGACCACGTAGCCCCCCGTGCGGCGGACGGACCCGGCCGGGTCCGGCACTATCGGTCCCTCTTACGTAGCATCTCGACGACGACCGCCCATGCAAAGCGATCCTCCTCGTGCGCCGGCTACGGGAGCGCCTCGACGCCCTCGGTCCGGCTCCCCGCGCCGAGCTGCTCCACGTCTAGCGTCTCAAGCGCGCCCACGCAGCGTTCACGAGCAGCGCCAGCATCACTAGCCCCGAGACGACAGCGAGACTCACCGCGATAATCTGCCAGGTCCGCATTAGCTCGTATACCCGCACCGTCCGCCAGACAGCGATCACTCCCCACACAACGAGCGACACGATGAAGGTCACCAGGCTGAGGCGCATGAGCCAGTTCACAGAGCCTCCTGCCAACGATACAACTCGGGGTCCCCCATAAGGGTAGCCTTCGACCGTGAGACCTGACGAGCTTGACCGCCGACTCCGAGAACGTCTGGATGCGCTAGATCCCGCTCCCCCACGCCGAGTTGCTCCACGTCCTCATGCTGCCCGAGTTGGAGCGGGTCGATCGGATCGGCTCCTTCTGGGGGCACCCGGAGACGCGGACCATCCCGAGGCATGGCCCGGCGCGAGCGGGACGTCCTCGAGAACGCGGTTCGGGTCGTCGCCGAGCAGGCGGCGAAGGCCGACGACCTCGTAGACGAGGCGATCAGGGTCGGACATGGCCGGTCCGATCCACTCGTTACCCACGCCAAGATGCTCCGTCTGGAACCTCTGAAGGTGAAGGCCGATCTCGGACGTGAACTCGAGCATTCGTCCTCGACTGGTTGGGGTGCGATTGGTTAGTGCACTGGGTCTTGGGTTTGGGCGTCTCGCCTGGACACTAGTGTCAAAGCCAGCCCCGCATAGCGCACCCTTCTGTAGGCCCCTGTCAATCGCGTCGGCTCGCATCGTAGGCAAGCAACAGGAGAAGGAGAGCTGTCGCGTACTCCCAAACATGGGTGAGGGCAGTCCCGAGCAACGCCATGTCCTCGAAGGCTGTCTCGAGAATCTGGCGCTGGTTGGCAAGGAACCCGAACAGAACCCCCAGAACCACAAGGACCAGGAACACGTTTCGGCGTGGATCAGCCTTCGCCGTAGCGTTCGTAGCGTCGTCTATCGCCTCGAGTGATTGCATCGTTTCCGCCAGCGCCTCGCCCTCTGGCCCTTCGACTTGCTCAAGCGACCTCTTCGCCTCCAGCCTCAAGCTGTCTAGGAACTCAGGAGCGAGCTTCTCCGGGGGAATGCGAATGGCCTCGAGGTGCTCGAGCATGGGCCGGAAGTCCTGAATCGCGGGCAGGTTCATGGCGACCAAGTCAGCGATCTTCGGAAAGTCGACAACGAGCTTGGGCATGCTCGCTTGAAAGCCAGCAGCAACCTTGGCGCTCTTGGCGAGCAATGGCTCCAGTGACGGTCGGACGGCCTGCGCCGCCAACCTTTGCATCGGCTCGAACATCCGCGCGGTGGCCTGCGCCATCTCCTCGTGAAGCTTCACGATGGAGGGAGTGAAGAGCAACTGCCTGCTGACCTCCTCGCCAATCTGCTGGATCTCGCGGTTATGAACGAAGACTTGGTCAGCAATTTGGGACAGCTGCCGAGCGCTGCGCACCATCTCGTCGTGGGTGCTCATGTCCCTGGATGCTACTGCTCCGTGGGATGGCCTGTTCCGATGGCCCCTGGGCACTGGGCGCACCGGGAGACGGCGCTCACCACGAGCCAATCATGTAGATGCGACCCATCCGAAGGCTCATCAAAGGAGCAATTTGGTGGGCAAGCGCTATAAGTTCGCTCGCGACCGTGACCAGCCAACGCTCAGATGGAACTGAAGACGAGTTGAAGGACCGAAGAAAGCGTCCAGGATTGGCGCCACGGACGCGCCTTCCTGCGAGCAGCATTGTCGCCGCATCGAACCGCACTCGCGCGTCGTGGGATCCATGAGCGACCCTATGTCGCAGTGATGCAATCTCCCGAGGGGACATGGGAACCGGTCTTATCCTGCCGGCGTTTGCTGCTCGCCGGTCTTACGGTGCCGGGACGGGTCCCGCTCTATGTATCCGTATCGATCTAAGGGTACCAAGGAGGACAGGGACCGATCACAAGGACTCGTAGTGACCGGACGGAAGAACGCGACAGGCTCCTGGTTCGGGGCCTCGCGCTCAAAGGCCCATTCCAGGGGTCCTACCTGGTCCCAGGACGTCCGGGAGGCCTCACCGTGGCCTCAAGGGGCCGTGTGGCCATTCGCCTCCCGGTACCGCTCCCCCAGGTGGGTCGCGATGGCGTCCTTCGACTTCAGGAGCGGGTGGTTCGCGTACACGCGGAGCACCATGCCCTCCGTGTCCCCGAGCCAGTCGGCGATCTGCGCCGGCGAGAACCCCCGGTCGAGCAGGTCCCACGCGCACCGGTGGCGGAGATAGTGGGGAGTGATCCGAGGCAACTTGGCCCGCTCGAGCGCCGGGAAGAACTCGCGGTCCCGCCAGTTCGAGGGGCTCACGGGAGCATCGCCGCGGGCCGAGGTGAACGCGTACCCGTCCGGCTCAGACCGCGCGTACTCCCCGATGTGCCGCTGGATCTCGTCCCGGAGCCACAGAAGCGGGAGAGCCCGGTTGCTGTTCTCTGTCTTGGGCGGTCCCTCGACCAATCGGCCTCGGACCTCGACGACCTGTCGCCGGATCTGTACGTCCCCCTTCAGATTGACGTCGATCTTCCTGAGCCCGCAGACCTCGCCGATTCGGAGCCCGTTCGCCAAGAGATCGATCATCACCGCGTAGCGCGGGTCGATGGTCGTACGAAGGGTGGTGATTTGCTCGTCGGTCAGGAGCTCGTCCTCCATGATGGCACGGACCTTGTCCACTGCGTCGGACAGCACTCGAGCCGGGCTGAGGAACGGCGGGTCGTCGAACTCGATCTCTGCTGCCTTGAGGACGGCCCTCAGGATACGGACGGCCTTGTTTCGGGCGGCGGGACCGGCCTCGGCCTGGACCCAGGCGTCCCAGTCCAGAACTTGACCCTTCGTGATCGAGCGAACGGGCTCGTCCCCGAACACTGGAGCGATCCACTTCCGGAACGTGGGACGGTAGCTGTTCTCGTCCGTGCTCGAACGACGCCGCTTGCCTGTCCGCTTGGATGGTCTCCCCATCCACCGCTCGAAGTACTCGGACAGGGTCATGGCCTCTTCGTCCACGTTGCGGGTCCGACCCGCCCTTCGGGCGTCATCTTGGTTGCGCTTGAACCGACGAGCCGCGGCCACCTCGGTGACCCTCTTCGTCGCGCCCGTCTCGGCGTCGATCGTGATCGTGTACGCGCCCTTCGGAAATGACTTGGTGCGTTGCTTCGAGACGCGCTTCCCGTTCGCCAGCTCTACCAACTGATAGAACACGCGGAGCGTGCCGGTCTTCGGGTCCTTGTAGATCCCTCGGTCTCGGGGATCGGTGGAGACCTTCTGCCACTGGCCCATCTCGTCCTCCTCAGGCGCTTTCTTACGTGGATCTTACCAATTGAGGAGGAGACTCCGTCTGACTGTCTTCGCTTTGGGCCTTCTAGCAGGGGTTTTCGAGTGGGCCTGGTTGGACTTGAACCAACGACCTCATCCTTATCAGGGATGCGCTCTAACCGTGCTGAGCTACAGGCCCCGAAAGAGCCGCCCGATGACCTCCCACCCCGGCCCTCGGCAAGCCTACGCATGGCTCGAACAGGCTGTCAATGTTCAGTCTGACCTGCGCGTTCTCGTTCCGCGCCGCCGGCCGTCAGTGCCGCTCGGCCAGCGTGACCTCGATTCCGCCGACCACGTCGGAGATGAGGTTGTACAGGAATGCGATGAACAGGTTGATCAGCGACCAGATGACGACCATGAACAGGCCGAGCACCGTGAGTCGGGCGAAGATCCAGCCGCCGTGGATCGAGAACGACTTGTCGGCGAACAGGTTGCGAGCGAAATCGGTCACGTGCTCGAGAGCCCCCACCGCCCCAAGGATCCCGTACAGCATGGCCAGCGCCAGCAGGATGACCGTCATCACGCAGAGGTAGAAGAGCAACGAGAACTTGAACACCGACCACGGCCCGACCTTCCGGAGAACCACCCGGGTCTGCCGAGCCCTCTTCCGCGGCCCTCGCGCGATCCCCGGAGGGATGGCAGCGACCACCTCGGCCGCGGGGGCGCTTGTTCCCGCAGCTGCGCGCGTGGACTCGGTTGCCAGGCCAGGTTCGTCCATCGGGCTCCTCGCGTTCCCAGTCTTTCTACGCGGCCGGACCCTCGTCGGCAACAACCCTCGACCGGCCCAGGCGCCGAGGTGGTTCCCGGGAGGTCCAAACATACCTGGCCCGGGCGTGGGACCGAGCACGGCGGGGGCTCAGAGGACACGACCTCTCGCCGGGCCCGGTGCTCGTGGACCAGGAGGGCTCCGCCGGCCACCGCCGACAAAGCCCACCGCCGGCCACCGGTTTCATGGATGCGATCATGGAGCCCTGCTCGGGGGGTGACGTGAACGAGGCGCGAACCGACCGGACGGACCTGCAGATGATCCTGGCCATCCAGGGGGTTCGGGCCTTCCTGTACGGGTTCGGGAGCGTGATCCTGGGAAGCGCCCTGGCGAGCGGGGGGTTGTCGGACTTCGAGGTGGGCGTCGTGTTCACGGCGATGCTCGCAGGCATGGCCGCGAGCTCGATGGCCGTGGGGCTCGCCGGCGACCGGATCGGCCGCCGGCGAGCCTACGCCGCCCTCCTCCTCGTCATGGGGGCCGCCGGAGCGGTGTTCGCCCTGACACGCTCACTACCGTTGCTCGTTGCGGCGGCCCTGACCGGAACGCTTTCGACCGACCCGAACGAGTCCGGCCCCATCACCTCACTGGAGCAGGCCATGATGGGAAGCGCTCCCGAGACCATGCGGGCCAGGGTGTTTGGCCGCTACAACGCGGTTGCGTACCTGGCCGGGGCGATCGGCGCACTCGCCGCCGGTGGCCCCGATGCCTTCCGACACCTGGTCCCTGCCCTCCCCGCGGGCCAGCGATGGCTCCTGGCGTTTCCCGCCCTCGCGCTCGTCTGCGCGGCCCTCGCTTCGCGCCTGTCCGGCGGTGTCGAGGCGGGCGGGGGGCGCGCGGAGGGTGTGGGTCGAGGAGCGCAGCGACGAGGGGGACCCGCATCCCGAAGCGCGCCCCCCCGCCCGTTAACGCGTTCCCGCCCGCTGAGTCATTCTCGACGGACGGTGGGCAAGCTCGCCGCACTCTTTGGATTGGATTCGTTCGCGGGTGGGTTCATCGTGCAGACGTTCATCGTGTTCTGGTTCGGCCGGAAGTTCGGAGCCAGCCCGGCCTCGATGGGCGTGGTGTTCTTCGTGGCCGGCCTGCTCCAGGCGGGTTCCTCGATCGCCTCGGGACGCCTGGCGTCCCGGATCGGGTTGCTGAACACGATGGTCTTCACCCATCTCCCATCGAACGTGCTCCTGGTGATGGTCCCGTTCATGCCGACGCTCGGATGGTCGGTGGCCGCCATACTCGCGCGCTACGCGCTCTCCCAGATGGACGTCCCCGCCCGGCAGGCCTACGTCGTCGCCATGGTCGATCCGACGGAGCGGACGGCCGCGGCCGCGTTCACCAACACCGCGAGATACGTGACTCGCCCGTTCGGGGCGCTCGGCGCCGGGGCCCTGATGGAGCGTGTGGCGTTGGGATCACCGTTCGTGGTCGCCGGCGCCCTGAAGATCGCCTACGACGTCTGGCTCTACGCGACCTTCCGGAGCGTGCCCCTACCGAAGGAAGGAGCCGCGGCCTCGTTCACCGAGGCCCCTACTCCTCTTCCAGCTCCGCCTGCGTGATCACGGGGGCCAAGGCCACGACGTGCGCGCCCTCCTCCACCCGCATGGTGCGCACGCCCTGGCTGGCTCGGCCGACCCGCCGGATATCGCCGGCGGCCACTCGGATGACGATGCCGGAGGAGGAGATGACGAACATGTCCTGGCCCTTCGAACCGACGAAGGCGCCGGCGAGCAGCCCCGTCTTCCTGGTCAGGGAGTGTCCGATGACGCCCTTGCCTCCCCGACCCTTCGTCGGGTACTCCTTCAGCGGCGTCCGCTTGCCGTAGCCCTGCTGCGTCACGCTGATCAGCTCCTCGCCGGCCGAGGCTGCGCCGACCGCGATGACCTCGTCGCCTTGGCCGAGGCGCATGCCGATCACGCCTGCCGTGGCTCGTCCCATCGGCCGGACCAGGGCCTCCTTGAACCGTATCGCCTGGCCGTTCCGCGAGACGAGGATGATCTCGTCCTTGCCGTTGGTCAGGAGCACGTCCATCATCTCGTCGCCGGGCTTGAGGTTGACCGCCGTGAGGCCGGTGCGGGGAGAGTCGTATTCGGGGAGCGGGGTCTTTTTCACCATCCCCCGTTTGGTGGCGAAGAACAGGTGCGCGCCATCCTCGTAGTCCTTGAGATGGATCACGGTCGAGACCTTCTCGTCCCCCGTGATGCTCACGCCTGGAAGGTTCGCCGCGTACAGGCCCCTGGCGGTTCGCCCGGCCTCGGGCACCTCGTGGACCTTGACCCGGTAGACCTTGCCCCTGGTGGTGAAGAACAGCAGCCAGTGGTGGGTGGTCGTGGTGAACACGTGGCTGACGACGTCCTCTTCCTTCAGGTTGGCCCCCCGGACCCCCCGGCCGCCTCGTCCCTGGCGCCGGAACGCGTCGATGGGTTGGCGCTTGACGTAGCCGGCCCTGGTCACCGTGATGACCACGTTCTCCTCGGCGATCAGGTCCTCGACGTCGAGCTCGCCCGCGTCGGGACGTAGCTGCGTCCGGCGGGGGTCGGCGTGCTTCTTCTTGATCTCCGCAAGCTCGTCCTTGATGACACTCCGGATCTTCTTGGGGTCCTTCAGCAGCGCCTTGAGCCGCCGGATCGTCGCCAGCAGGTCCTTGTGCTCCTGCTCGAGCTCCTCCCGCGCCAGGCGGGTCAACCTGCGCAGTGGCATGTCCAGGATGTGGTTGGCCTGGATCTCGCTCAGCTTGAACTGCTTCATCAGCTTGCTGCGGGCCTCGTCCGCATCGCGTGAGCCACGGATGATCCTGATCACGGCATCGAGGTTTTGAAGCGCGATGAGCAGGCCCTGGACGATGTGGTCCCGCTCCTCGGCCTTCTTCAGCTCATACCGGGTTCGGCGGGTGACCACGTCGACCTGGTGATCGGCGTAGTAGCCGACGATCTCGGCCAGGTTCAGGATGCGCGGCACCCCATCGACCAACGACAGCATGATCGCACCGAAACTCTCCTGGAGCTGCGTGTGCTTGAACAGCTGGTTCAGCACGACGTGCGGATTGGCATTGCGCTTGAGCTCGACCACCAGGCGCATCCCCTGGCGGTTCGACTCGTCCCGCAGGTCCGCGATGTCCTTCAGCTTGCCGCCCCGGACGAGCTCGGCGATCTTCTCGGCCAGGCGAGCCTTGTTCACCTGGTACGGGAGCTCCGTGACGACGATCCGCTGCCGT
>DASYVD010000003.1:0-3412 GCA_036000545.1 Actinomycetota bacterium
TCCGCTCGTCGGACCGCTTGTCGCGATGCTCTCGTTCGTGTGCTCGATCGGGAACGTGCCCCTCGCGGCTGTGCTGTGGAACGGCGGGATCAGCTTCGGCGGCGTCGTCGCGTTCATCTTCGCCGACCTCATCGTGCTGCCCATCCTGAGCATCTACCGCAAGTACTACGGTCCCCGCGTAAGCGTCTACCTGCTGGCGACGTTCTACGCGACGATGGTGGTGGCAGGTCTCGCTGTGGAGACACTCTTCGCGATCCTGGGGCTGATCCCCGATCAGCGGAATGCGAAGATCGTCGAAGGTACCGTCTCTTGGAACTACACGAGCATCCTGAACATTGGCTTCCTGGTGCTGTCGGCAGTGCTCGTCGTGCGTTTCTTGAGGACCGGAGGTCCCGCCATGCTCCGCAGGATGAGCGGGCCTCCCGCGGAACCGATGAAGCACGATTCGGCAGAGGGTCCCAATGCCTCGGCTCACGTCCACCCGAAGGTGCGGGAGTACGTCTGCCCGATGCACCCCGAAGTCGTGAGCTTCAGGCCGGGGCGATGCACGAAATGCGGCATGAGCTTGCAGCCGAGCGATGCGGCAGTGGAGGAATAGATCGCCGTGACCTGACGTGGTCATCGAACGACCGCTTCATCCTCCGGTCGCTACATCGGGCTCATGAGCTGGAAGTAGTTGCCGTCCGGGTCGGAGAACGTGGCCACCCACATCTCAGGGGCCCCTTCCGGCTGATATGGCTCCTGAACGACGGTCCCCCCGGAGGCCTTGAGCCGTTCGAAATCGCCCTTCACGTCGGAGGTCTCGATGTTCCACATCACGCGGCCCGGATGGGCGTTCTTGCCCTTCACCTGATCGTGCGGGCCGACGGAGATGGAGCCCGTGCCGATTTGCCAGCCCTTGAAGTCCCCTTCATCCCAGGCAGGCTTGCCGAAGAGCCTGGCGTAGTAATCGCCCAAGCGCTGCGGGTTCTCGGACCCGATCATGATGCTGTTGAGGTTCATGCGTCCTCCTTCCTGACGTGGCGCTGCGACCACGACTACCGCCGCCGCTCGGGCATGGTCGATGGGCCGACGTGCGTTCCCAACCAGACATTGAGCGGCTTGGAGAGCCGGAAGAACTCGATCACGCGATCCTTTGCTCGCCGGGTTCCCAGCCATGCCGCTGCGGGCCACTCGCGCCACGTGATCAGGCCCTTGTATCGGAGGAGCTCGATCCGGGGATGATTCTTCGGATAGCCCTTCGGAGCGGACTTCAGGATGTCGTGGCCGGTGACCTCGAGTCCGGCTGCCGATGCCGTCGCCACCAGGTCAGACAGCTTGCCACCGGACCGATCCTCCGCCACCGCGGCCCGGTAGCGCTCGAGCTGGTCCGGTGCCATCTGCCACATCCCGGATCCAGCCCCCAGGGCATCGGCCGTGAGCTGAACGTAGCCCTCGCCGATCATCGCCGCGATGTTGGTCTTGTATGGCGACTTGTCCGAGCTGAATCGAATGTCGCGATACGGTCGAAAGATCCGGCCCTCGCCGAACTCCGGCGCGAGCTCCTCCACCAGCTGCTCCATCGGGGCACGAACCAACGAGTCGTAGACATCCTTGTTCTGTTGCCAATAAGTCTTTGAGTTGTCGGCCTCGAGTCCCTCGAAGAACTCGAGAGCCTCCACAGGCCAGCCACGAAACGTCATCCCCGCGACCTCCGTACTCCTGACGGAGGTCAAGCCTATCGCTCGATGGAGCCGGAAGGCCGGGGACCATGACGGAGGTGCCGGCCTCACTGACTCCTTTCATCGTCCGGATCAACCTCGCGACCGGAGTGCGCTCGCGGGCATGCCGCAGCGAGCGCCGTTATCATCGCCCGTGCTCGTACGCAGCCCGAACCCCATGTAGAGGAGGGACGATGGCCACTGAGCTGTTGGTCCTGGGCGGTGAGGGCCGGCCCGCCGCCGAGGGCAAGACGTTCGCCGTGATCGAGCCCGGGACCGGCGCCCCTCTGTCGGACGTGGCCGAAGCCGGCCCCGAAGACGCGCGGCGGGCGGTCGACGTGGCGGTTCGGGCATTCGACGAAGGACCCTGGCCGAGGACCCCGGCCACGCTCCGGGGGCGCGTGCTCCTCCGGACATCGGTGATCGTTCGGGACCGGCTGGAGGACCTGGCGAGCCTCGAGGCCCGAAACGTGGGGAAGCCGATCCGGGATGCCCGGGACGAGATCGGGATCGTGGCCGACACCCTGGAGTACTGGGGTGGGGCGGCCAACAAGATCTTCGGGGAGACCGTGCCCATCCAGGATCCGGGGCTCGACGTGAGCCTTCGTGAGCCCGTGGGCGTGTGCGCCCTCATCACGCCGTGGAACTTCCCGCTCGTCATCTCGACGTGGAAGATCGCGCCGGCCCTCGCGTGCGGGAACACCATCGTGGTCAAGCCGGCCTCCTACACACCGCTTTCGGTGCTCCGCCTGGCCGAGATCCTGGTCGAGGCGGGCCTCCCGCCGGAGGCGATCTCCGTTCTCCCGGGGCCCGGCTCGGCCGTGGGCAATGCCCTGGTGACCGACCCTCGAGTGAACAAGGTGGGGTTCACCGGCTCGACCGAGGTGGGGTCGAAGATCATGGCCCTGGCCGCGCGGAACATCACGCGCGTCTCCCTCGAGCTGGGCGGCAAGTCCGCGAACGTGGTCTTCGCCGATGCCGACATGGACACGGCGATCGAACGCTCCGTGTGGTCGGTGTTCGGAAACACGGGCCAGGACTGCTGCGCTCGGAGCCGCGTGCTCGTCGAGCGGTCCGCCTACGATGACGTCGTCGCGGCCATGGCCAAGCGGACCGATGAGCTACGGATCGGGCCGCCCCTCGAGGAGGAGACGGAGCTCGGGCCGATGATCTCGGCCGGCCAGCGGGAGACCTCGCTCGAGTACCTGGAGATCGGCCAGAAGGAGGGGGCGCGCCTGGTGACCGGAGGCGACATCCCGCAGGTGGTGGGGGGCGAGGGTGGGTTCTACCTCCGGCCGGCCGTGCTGGCCGACGTCCGCAACGACACGCGTGTGGCCCAGGAGGAGATCTTCGGGCCGGTGGCATGCCTGATCCCGTTCGACACCGAGGAGGAGGCCATCCGCCTGGCGAACGAGACCGAATACGGGCTCTCGGGGTCGATCTGGACCCGGGACCTCGGACGGGCCATTCGGGTGGCGAAAGCCATCCGCACCGGGGTCATCAGCGTGAACTCCTCGCACAGCGTCCACACCGAAGCGCCGTTCGGCGGCTACAAGCGCAGCGGCATCGGCCGGGAGATGGGCATGCACGCGGTGAACCTGTACACCGAGGTGAAGAACGTCTACTTCTCAGAGGGGTCATAAGCGCAGGGGAAAGGGCCGATTCCCGCAGTCGTGAGGGCGATTTCCCCCATCCCCCGACAGGCACGAACT
>DASYVD010000004.1:0-66872 GCA_036000545.1 Actinomycetota bacterium
CGGCAAGTCGTCCGGGGGAAACTCCGCGTCCACGACCGGCCCGATGATCTGTACGACCCGTCCCGCCGCTCCGTCCTTGTCCGCCATTCAGCTCACGCTCCTCTTTCCTCTCTAACCTTCCTCGCGCGCCTGGCGGAGCGCCTCTGCTCCGCCGACGACCTCCATGAGCTCGGTGGTGATCTCCGCCTGCCGGGCCTGGTTGGCAACCCGGGTCAGCCGGCGGATCAGGTCTTCCGCATTGTCGGTGGCGGCCTTCATGGCCCGTCTGCGGGCGGCGTGCTCCGAGGCCGCCGACTCCATCATCGCGTGGAAGATCTTGGCGGTGACGTATCGGGGGAGTAGCGCGTCGAGGATCTCGGAGGGCTCCGGCTCGAAGATGTACTCGGCCGAGGGCTCACCAGGTGCGCCGCTCACCTCCTCCGGCGCGATGGGCAGGAAGCGCTTGTCGATCGGCCTGAGCGTGAAGGCCGATCGGAAGTCCGTGTACACGGCGTGCACCGCATCCACCCGTCGTTCGGCGAACGCGCCGATGAGCGTCTGGCCGATCTCCTCGGCGTGCGAGTAACCAGGGACCTCGCTGAATCCCGTCCACGACCGTTCCACCGGAACCCGCCGGAACCGGGCATACGAGAGGCCCTTCCGTCCGACCACGTACAGCACCGGTTCAAGCCCTTCCCCCCGCACCCGTCCCATGAGCCGCTCGGCTCGCCGAATCACGTTCGCGTTGTAGGCGCCGCACAGTCCCCGGTCCGAGGTCACCAGCAGCACCGCGGCCTTCGTCGGATCGGGGCGCTCCTCGAGCAACGGGTGAACCAGGGCGCCGGTCTGGCGGGCCACGTCCTCCATCGCCGTGGTGAGCTGCTCGGCGTACGGACGGGCCGCCTCGACGCGCTGCTGCGCCTTGAGGATCCGGGATGCCGCGATGAGCTCCATGGCACGCGTGATCTTCATGGTCGACTGCACGGAGCGGATCCGGCGGCGGATCGTGCGGAGCTTCGCGCCCATGGACGTGTCTCTCCTAGCCTGGAGGTCCGGGCGCCTCGATCGTGCCGTCGGGCCCGGCCTTCTCCTCGGTCTCGGCGGGCTTCCGTTCCTCGGGCTCCGCCTCGCCGACCCGATCCCAGCCAACGTCGGGCTTGAGCTGGTCGACTGGGCCCCCGCCGATTACGCCGCCCCGGCTCGCCGCCTGCTCCGACGGGGCGAATTGGTTCTTGAACTCGACGGTGGCGTCCTTGAGCTGGGCCTCGATCTCCTCCTCCAGGGTGCCCTTGCCGGCGACGTGCTTGCCCACCTCCGGGTGGCGCGTCTCCATGAACTGGCGGAACTCCCCCTCGAAGCGCTTGCAGTCGGCCACCGGCACGTCGTCGAGGTGACCGTTGGTCACTGCCCAGATGATCATCACCTGCTGCTCTACGGGTATGGGCTCGTACTGGAGCTGCTTGAGGATCTCCACGACCCGTGCGCCCCGCTCCAACTGCGCCTGCGACGCACGGTCCAGCTCGGACCCGAACTCGGCGAACGCCTCCAGCTCTCGGAACTGGGCCAGATCGAGCCGTAGCCGCCCAGCCACCTGCTTCATCGCCTTGATCTGCGCGTTCCCGCCCACGCGCGACACGGAGATGCCGACGTTGATGGCGGGGCGCACACCGGCGTTGAAGAGGTCCTTCTCCAGGTAGATCTGTCCGTCGGTGATGGAGATGACGTTCGTGGGGATGTAGCCGGAGACGTCACCCCCCTTCGTCTCGACGATCGGCAGGCCGGTGAGCGAGCCGCCTCCCAGTTCGTCGGAGAGCTTGGCGCAGCGCTCCAGGAGGCGGGAGTGCAGATAGAACACATCGCCGGGAAACGCTTCCCGGCCTGGGGGCCGGCGAAGGAGCTGCGAGACCTGCCGATAGGCCTCGGCCTGCTTCGACAGGTCGTCGAAGACCACCAGGGCATGCTGCCCCTTGTACATCCAGTACTGGCCGATGGCGGACCCGGCGTACGGAGCGACGTATTTGAACGGTGCGGGGAACGAGGCCGGGGCGTTCACGACCACCGTGTACTCCAGAGCGCCGTGCTCCTCGAGGGCTCCGACCACCTCGGCCACGGTGGAGGCCTTCTGTCCGACGGCCACGTAGACGCACTTCACCTGCTTCTTCGGGTCACCCGAAGCCCAGTTCTCCCGCTGGTTGATGATCGTGTCCACCGCGATGGCCGTCCGCCCGGTCTGCCGGTCTCCGATGATGAGCTCGCGCTGTCCCCGGCCGATCGGAGTCATGGCGTCGATGGCCTTGAGCCCGGTCTGGAGGGGCTCCTTCACCGGCTGCCGGTCGATCACCGATGGCGCCTGGAGCTCCAGAGCTCGCTCCTCTCTCGCCCGGACAGGGCCCTTGCCGTCGAGGGGACGTCCCAGTGGATCCACCACCCGGCCGAGCAGCCTGTCCCCCACTGGGACGGAGAGGATCCGGCCCGTTCGTTTGACTGGGTCGCCCTCCTCGATCTTCTCCGGCTCCTCGGTCAGGAGCACAACACCGATCTGGTTCTCCTCCAGGTTGAAGGCCAGACCGGTGATACCGCCCGGGAACTCGAGCAGCTCATTGGCCATGCAGCCGGGGAGACCGGACACGCGGGCGATCCCGTCCCCCGTCTCCAGGACCCGGCCGATCTCCTCCCGCTCTACTTCGGGCTTGAACGACTCGACGTGCTTCTTGAGTGCCGCCGCGATCTCCGCCGCGTTGATCGTCAGCTCTGCCACCTGTCCGCTCCTCCGCTTACACCCCGCTCATACGCACCCGGGCCAGCTCGAGGCGCCGTCGCACTGACCCATCGAACACCTGGTCGCCGACCCGGGCGACGACTCCACCGATGACCGACTCAGGATCCACGATGACCTTCAATTCGACCTGCTTCCCGGTCGCCCCGGAGAGAGCCTCGGCGAGCCGCTTGCGTTGCTGGCCGGAGAGCGGGACCGCCGTCCGAACCTCTGCCACGGCCCGCTGCCGGCGCTCCGCGGCCAGCCGCACCAGCTCGTCCACGATGGCGCCGAGGTCCCGGGCCCTTCCCTGCTCCACCACGAAGGCCAGAAGGTTCACCGTGTGGGGGTTGGCCTTCTTCCCCAGCACGTCGCTCAGGACCCTCCGTTTCCGCTCGGCCGGAAGAGCGATGTCCGTCAGTGCGTTGCGCAACCGAGTCTGCCTCTCCAGGGCCCGGGCGAACCGGAAGAGCTCATCGCCCACATCGTCGAGAACGCCTTCGGCCTCCGCGACGGAGAACAAAGCCTGGGCGTAGCCCGCGATCAGGTCCTCGCGCCTGGCCATCGCTCTAGGTCTTCTTCCTGCTCGCCGCGCGCTTCCCCGCGGTGCCTTTCGCGGAGGACGATTTCCTCGTAGCGGCTTTGCCGGAGGTGCTCTTGCTTCCTGATGCAGCCTTGCTCGTCGAACGCTTGGACGTGGATTTGCGCCGGCCGCCGTTGCCTTCCTCGCCTCGGCGCTCACCTCCGGCCTGTCCATTCCCCGATCTGATCAACTCCTCGATGTACTCGTCGACGAGTTTGGCCTGCCGCCGCGCGTCGAGAGACTGCCCGATGACCCTCGAGGCCACCTCGATGGACAGCTCGCCCACCTGCCCGCGAAGCTCCTCGAACGTTCGGTCCCGCTCGGCCCGGATCTCCTGCTGGGCCCGGGCCACGACTTGCCGGGCCTCGTCCTCGGCCTTCGTCAGCATGTCCTTGCGCACGGACTCCGCGGTCTTCCGGGCCTCCTCGATGATCCGGCTGGATTCGCCCCGAGCCTCCTTCAACCGTTCCTCGTACCGGGAAAGAAGCTGCTCGGCCTCCCGCCGGGTTTGTTCCGCTTTCTCCAGCTCGCCCTGGATCCTGGCTCGCCGCTCCTCGAGCAGCCGGTTCACTCGGGGCAACACCCACTTCCACATGAAGAAGAACAGGATGAGGAAGGCGACCGCTCCAACGATCAACTCCTCCAAGTGGGGATAGAGGTCCTCGGGTTGGTTCTCTTCGACGACCTCTTCTTGAGCCAGAAGCAGGATCGTTGCGATGAACGTGCGCACGGTCCCGTTGACCTCAGATGATGAACGAGAAGGCGATGCCGAACAGGGCCAGCGCCTCGATCAAGCCGATGCCGATGAACATCGTCGCCCGCACCTGGCCAGCGTACTCCGGCTGCCGGGCCATCGCCTCGACCGACTTGCCGATCAGGATCCCGAGTCCGATGCCGGGCCCGATAGCAGCTAGCCCGATGACGAGGCCCTTGCCGACCGTCTCGACCGACTGAAGGTCTCCTGTGACTTGCGCCAGCAATCCCAACACATGAACCCCCTTGCTAGTGCTCCTCTTCCATGGCTCCGCCGATGTACGACGCGGTAAGGATGGCGAAGATGAAAGCCTGAAGGATGGCAACGAAGATCTCGAATCCGACCAGCGCGATCGCGATCGCGAACGCGAACGGAGCCACGATGGCAAGGAACCCGCTCTGGAGCAGGGCGATCGTGCCGAGGAAGAACACCGCGAGGAGAAAATGACCGGCTAGGAAGTTGGCAGCGAGTCGGACCGACAGCGTGATCGGCCGGACGACGATCTGCGTGATGAACTCGATCGGCACGAGGAGCGGGTAGAGCCATGCCGGCGCCCCCGGTGGGAACAGCACGTGTTTGGCATATCCGACGAACCCGTGCTTGCGGATCCCGACAGCGTTGAAGGTGACCCACGACACGATGGCCATCGAGATGGGAAAGGCGATCCGGCTGTTGTGGGAGAAGTTGATCCCGGGCACGACCTCGAGGAGGTTTCCCAGGAAGATGAAGAAGAAGAGCGTTGCGAGCAAGGGCAAGAAGCGGTCGCCCTCGTGCCCCATCATCGGGTACGCAATGTTCTCCCGAATGAACTGGATGCCCACCTCCATGATGCTCTGGAGCTTGCCGGGAACAAGACGCGGCGCCCTGAAGGCCAGATAGAACAGCACGATGAAAGCGACGAACGAGAGGAGCAGAAGGAAGTAGATGAAGTTCATGCAGAACGAGAGGCCCCCGATCTCGACCGAGCCGCCCCAGCACGGCCACACGAAGTCTTTCGTCGTGGGCGGGTGAAACTGCGCCAGGGTGGCCGGGAGCAGTGCGCTCACCGTCGAGCCGGCTCCCTGGTCGAGAAGTCCCAGAGTTCGACTTGCATCCGTCCCTGTAGCTGCCGCATCTCGAACGCGAGTAGCAGGACCGTCGCCGGGACCACTGCCAGGACGAATGCGAGTGCCGAGAAAAACGCGACGCGGTCGAGCGCGAACATGATCGCCACGATCGCCGCCAGCCGCAGGATGAATCCTCCCAGCGCCACCGCGTAGAGGACCGTCAACGAGATCCGAGCAGCCCAGGCAAGGGACCGGCCGTGGACCACGAAGTTCAGGAGAACCACCACGAGCCCGATCGCGGCCGACAGCCCTGCCTCCCGGCTGCTTACAACAGCGCCAGCGAGGAACGCGAGGAGAACGGCCGGGGGTCCGAAGGGCAAGACCCGACGGATCATCTCGCGTTCGGGCTCAATGCTGTCCATCATCCCCCTTGCCGTACCGCAGATACACGAGGTAGATACCTCCGGCCGCTCCCAAGACTATCCCCAGCGTGAAGAAGGGCCCGCGAAGGCCGAGCAGCCAATCAGCCAGGTACCCGAGACCGCCCCAGACCGCGATGCCGGCCGCGAGGGTACCAGTGATGGCCCAGGCCGCACTGTAGCCCTCCCAGATATTGCCGGGTGGTCGGCTCATGGCCCGACCGAGTATATCGGCCGCCTCTGGCTCGTGCAAAAGCCCGGGGTCTTCATTTTCGCTGGTAGAAGGCCGGATTCGGTCCGCAGCACCCTCACCTTGTGAACGGTTTCACAAACTCGGAGCCGTGGTCTTCACCGGCGTGTCCCCGTCGCGGCTCCCCGCCACGGTGTACAAACAGGGAACTCGTTTCGCCCGTCGCGGAGGCACCGCCGCGGGTGAAGGGACGGGTAGGCTCCACTTGGGGGGAGCGCTTGGCAGAGATCGACGTCCGGCTCATCGAGGTCACGAAACGATTCGGCGACGTCGTGGCGGTCGACCGGATCTCGCTCGAGATCGACCGGGGAACCTTCTTCAGCCTGCTCGGTCCCTCGGGATGTGGGAAGACCACCACGCTCCGCCTGATCGGCGGGTTCGAGGAGCCCGACGAGGGGCGCATCGAGCTGGGGGGCCGGAACGTCGCCGGGCTGCCGCCCTATCGCCGCGACGTCAACACGGTGTTCCAGTCCTACGCTCTCTTCCCCCACCTCGACGTGTTCGAGAACGTGGCCTACGGCCTGCGGCGCAAGCGTGTTCCCCGTGACAGCATCCGCGGGCGGGTTATCGAGATCCTGGGGCTGGTGGAGCTCCCCGGCCTGGAGGGGCGCCGGACCTCCCAGCTGTCCGGCGGCCAGCAGCAACGAGTGGCCCTGGCCCGGGCCTTGGTGAACAAGCCGCGGGTGCTCCTCCTCGACGAGCCGCTGGGCGCTCTGGACCTGAAGCTCCGCAAGCAGATGCAGCTCTTCCTGAAGGCTCTTCAGCACGAGATCGGCATCACGTTCATCTACGTGACCCACGACCAGGACGAAGCGATGACCATGTCCGATGGCCTGGCCGTGATGCGGTCGGGACGGGTCGAGCAGGTCGGGGCGCCGGAGAACGTGTACGAGCATCCGGCGACGGAGTTCGTGGCCGGCTTTCTCGGCGCGTCGAACCTGCTGCCGGGCTCGATCGAAGAGCGGAGAGGGGAGTTCGGGGTGGTGGCACTCACGTCCGGAGAGAAGCTCCGGGTCCCGGCGCGGGCCCTGAACGGGACCGGGCCTCGGGTGAAGGTGGGCGTGCGCCCGGAGAAGATCCGGATCCTCCCGGGCTCCGAACCACCCGAGGAAGCGGACAATGCGGTGCGCGGACGGCTTCGGATCTCCACCTACGTCGGGGTCAGCAATCAGTACGAGGTGGAGACCCCGGCCGGGGGGACCATCACCGTGTACGAACAGAACCTGGGTGGGCCGGGGAAGTGGGCGCCATCGCCGGGAGAGGACGTGCTCCTTGCCTGGCACCCGGAGCATACATTCGTCGTCGAGCCCGAGGACGGCGGGGAGACGGATCCGAAAGGAGGCAACGGTGGGTGACGAGATGATCAGGAGGTTCGGAGGAACCCCGAGACGCCTGTCGCGGCGCGAGGCCCTCGTTCAGATGGGTCGGGGCAGCACCTATCTGGGAGTGATGTCTCTCCTGGCCGCGTGCGGTGTCCGCGGGACGCAGACCCAGCCCTCCCCCACCGCGGCCAGCCCTTCGCCGCTCCCCGAAAAGGCCGGCGAGCTCCGTGTGGCGAACTGGCCGCTGTACATCGATCTGGAGGGCGGCAAGAGCCCGACGCTGAACGCCTTCAAGAAGCAGACGGACATCGACATCACCTACAAGGAAGACATCAACGACAACGACGAGTTCTTCGGGACCGACCTCCGGCAGCAACTTGCCGCCGGGCAGCCGACGGGTTGGGACATCGTCACCATGACGGACTGGATGATCGCCAAGCTCGCCCGCCTCGGATGGATTCAGCCGCTCCACCACGAGGTGCTTCCCAACGCCACGGCCAACCTGGACCCGAAGTTCCAGGATGCGTATTTCGATCCCGGCCGGCAGTACAGCTTCCCCTGGGCCGCAGGCATCACGGGGATCGGCTACAACAAGAAGCTCACCGGTCGCCCCATCACGAGCCTCAACGACCTCTTCGACCCGGCGTTCAAGGGCAAGGTGGGGATGTTCTCGGAGATGAGGGACACGATCAACTTCGCCCTCTTCCAGCTGGGCATCAAGCCGCCGGAGAACGCCACGATGGACGACATCGAACGGGCGGTCGACCTGCTGATCAAGCAGCGGGACGACGGGATCGTCCGCGCGTACTACGGGAACGACTACACCGACCAGCTCGCCGAGGGGAATCTCGCCCTCACGATGGCGTGGTCCGGCGACGTCAACTTCCTGAAGCTCGACGTCCCGGAACTGGAGTTCGTGGTTCCCGAAGAGGGCGGCAACCGTTGGACGGACAACATGGCCATCCCGATCCAGGCGGAGCATCCCACGGATGCCCACGAGTGGATCGACTTCGTGTACCAGCCCGACATCGCCACCCGCATCACGGAATGGGTGTGGTACGAGTCACCGGTGGCGGGGGTGCAGGAGCTGATCCAGGAGCACGCCAAGGAGGATCGCTCGCTCAGGCCCGTAGCGAACAGCGAGCTCGTGTGGCCCTCTGAGGACGTCCTGGCGAACACCTACGGGTACAAGATCCTCTCCGAGGAAGAGGAACAGGCCTGGCACGACCTGTTCGACCCGCTGATCCAGGGGTAGACGTGGCCGTCGCCGCCGAGCGCCCGGGCTTCGGGCTCCGCCGGGGACTGGTCGCCTACCTGCTCCTGGTTCCCGGGATCGCCTGGCTGCTGGTCTTCTACGCGTGGCCCACGATCCAGATGTTCTTCATCTCGCTGCAGGAGGGATCGCTCGAGCGTGGCTACCAGCTCACCTGGCACTGGGCGACATACGGAGACGTGTTCTCCAAATACTCAACCCAGCTCATCAGATCGGTGGGGTACGGCCTGATCGTGACGGTGGCCTGCCTGCTGATCAGCTACCCGCTGGCGTACTTCATCGCCATCTACGGGGGCCGATGGAAGAACGCTCTGCTCTTCATGGTGATCCTGCCGTTCTTCGTCTCGTTCCTGATCCGGACCCTGTCGTGGAAGTTCATCCTGGCCGACAACGGGCTGTTCCTCGGAACGATCAAGCAGATCGGACTGCTGCCGGACGACTTCCGCTTGCTCGCAACCCCGATCGCGGTGATCTCCGGCCTCATCTACAACTTCCTCCCCTTCATGGCCTTGCCCCTGTACGCATCGTTGGAGAAGCTCGACCGAAGCCTCCTCGAGGCGGCCCAGGACCTCTACTCCAGCCGGGCGGTGGCGTTCCTCAAGGTGACCCTGCCGCTGTCCCTGCCCGGCGTGTTCGCCGGTTCGCTCCTCACCTTCATCCCCGCCATGGGGGACTTCATCAACCCGGCCCTGCTCGGCGGCCCCAACACCACGCTGATCGCGAACGTGATCCAGCGCCGCATGCTGATCAGCAACGATTACCCAGAGGGCGCAGCGATCTCATTCATCCTCATGGCCGCGATCCTGGTGGGCGTGGCCGTATACGCGAAGCTCCTAGGAACCGAGGAGCTTACCGGGTGAGCACGCGGGCTGGCGAGGTCGTGGGAGAGCGCCAGCTCTTGCGGGAGCCTCCCCCCGGACG
Organism: Actinomycetota bacterium; assembly: GCA_036000545.1. Taxonomy (GTDB): domain Bacteria; phylum Actinomycetota; class UBA4738; order UBA4738; family CALAEC01; genus DASYVD01. The sequence goes on from DASYVD010000004.1 coordinate 9,303, forward strand.
GCGGCGCTCGAAGGGCCGCGGTTGGATCCTTCCCCTGTACACGGGACTGGTGATCGCCTACCTGTTCCTTCCCATCGCGGTGATGATCCTGTTCGGGTTCAACGACTTGAAGGGCCGGTTCAACTTCACCTGGCAGGGATTCACGCTCCGCCACTATCGCGACGTGCTTCAGTTCCAAGAGCTCACCCTGGCCCTGCGGAATTCGTTGCTCATCGCAGCCGTCACCACGCTAGTGGCCACCGTCTTGGGGACGCTCGTGGCCCTGGCGCTCACTCGCTACCGTTTTCGAGGCCGGGGCGGCACGAACATGTTCATCTTCCTGCCCATGGCCACCCCGGAGGTGGTCCTGGGGGCCTCCCTCCTGGCTTTCTTCCTCACCCTGGGCCTCCCCCGCGGCCTGCTCACGATCCTGATCGCCCACATCATGTTCACGATCTCGTTCGTGGTGGTGACGGTGAAGGCCCGGACGCACGGGTTCAACCGGGAGTGGGAGGAGGCCGCCAAAGACCTCGGGGCCACCCCCTGGGTCACCTTCTGGACGGTCACCTTCCCGCTGATCTTCCCGGGGATCATGGCCGCCGCCGCCCTGGCCGCGGCCCTCTCCATCGACGATTACGTGGTGACCGCCTTCAACGCCGGCCAGACCTCAACGTTCCCCCTGTGGGTGTTCGGTGCCTCCCGCTTCGGGGTGCCCCCGCAGGTCAACGTGATGGGCACCATCATTTTCGTCGCGGGCGTGGCCCTGGCCCTGGCAACCGTGGCCATCCAGCGGCGTCAAGGAGGAGCCGCGCAGCCGCCCGCGGTGTCCTGAGCAACCTCGGGACCTGTCCGAACCGCGCGGGACTCGCGTCCCTTTTGTACAGCTTGGCCCCGGCGCGATCGCCGAGGGTTGTTACCCTGGGACGGCCCCACGTGGGGACGGGCCGATCCAGGAGGGATAGGGGAGGATGGACGATCGTCTTATCGTCCGCGCCGGAGAGGTCCAGCGACGGGAGATGGCCCGTTTCGGGGAGCGCACCACGGCTTCGAAGCGGCTGTACGACCGGGCCATAGCCCTCCTGCCTCTCGGGGTGGCGTCCTCGTTCCAAGCGAACGACCCATACCCCATCTACCTCGACCGGGGCCGGGGCAGCCGCGTTTGGGACGTCGACGGAAACGAATACGTCGACTTCCACAACGGGTTCGGCACGATGGCCGTGGGCCACGCTCACCCAAAGGTCGCTCAAGCCATCGAGCGCGCCGCACGGAACGGCACCCACTTCGCCGCCACCACCGAGGTAACGGTGGCATTGGCTGAGGAACTCTGCCGGCGATTCCGCCTCGACCGGGTCCGATTCAACAACTCGGGGACCGAGTCCACTATGGACGCCATCCGCACGGCCAGGGCTGCCACGGGCCGGGACGTGATCGTCAAGATCGAGGGCTCGTATCACGGACACCACGATGCCGTGATGTTCTCCGTGGTCCCGGGTGCGGGCGTGATGGGAGGGCGTGATCAGCCGGCCTCGGCTCCGATGTCGCTCGGGATCCCTGCAGACACCGCGGAGCGGACACTGGTGGTGCCGTTCAATGACGCGCCCGCGTTCGAGCGCATCCTCGCTCAGCGGGGCGAAGACATCGCCTGCCTGATCATGGAGCCGGTGATGATGAACATCGGCATCGTGCTCCCCCACCCTGGATACCTCGAGACCGTCCGCGACCTGTGCACGAAGCACGGAGTGGTTCTGATCTTCGACGAGGTGAAGTCGGGGGCCACCATCGCGGAGGGCGGGGCCACGGAGCGCTTCGGCGTTCGGCCCGACCTAGCGTGCTTCGCCAAGGCGATCGGGGGCGGCGCTCCCCTGGGGGCGTTCGGCGGGACGGCCGCCGTGATGGAGATCATCGGGCGGGGCGCCGCCCAGCAAGGGACGTTCAACGGGAACCCCCTGGCCGCCTCAGCCGGGCTCGCCGCGTTGACGGAGGTCCTGACAAAGGACGCCTACGAGCACCTGGCGCGGCTGGGAACGCAGCTCGCCGAGGGATGCCAGAAAGCCATCGCCGACCACGGGATCCCCGCCCACACCGTGGACCTCGGGTGCAAGGGATGCGTCTCGTACCGGTCGGAGCCGCTGACGAACTATCGGGATTTCCTGGAGACTCACACCGAGCTGTTCGAGGCCTCGTGGCCGTGGATGGTGAACCGGGAAGTGTTCATGACCCCGGGCGACGAGGAGCAATGGACGATCTCGGTCCAGCACTCCGAAGACGACATCGCTCGATACGTCGACGCGTTCGGGGAGTTCTGTACCGAGCTGGCGGGCTGAGGAAGAGAACGAAGACCTACGACCGATAGATCCGCACTTCCGTCCCGATCGGCATGCGCCCGGAGATCCACACCGCCGACCACATCGGAACGCGCACGCACCCGTGGCTGGCCGGATAGGTCGGTACGTCGGGCCAACCGTGCACGGCGCGCAGGCCGTCGAAGTAGCTCGGATAGTACAGGTGCCCCACGCTGTACCCATAGACCTTTCCGTGGACCCGGAACACGCCGTCGCGCGTCCACCCCTCGACCAGCCCTGTCGAGACGTGCAGGATGTTAGTGATCCGCCCGTCCTTGACCGTATAGAGGACCTGCCTCGTCTTATCGACCTCGATGTGGAAGCCCGTCGTCCGGGAACGAGCGCGGGGCCGCCGTGGGCTCACCAGCGCTCGCCAGGTCGACTCGTTCACGTACCGGACCCGAGTCCTCCCCTGCACCTTGTTGAACGCCAGCACGGCGTCGCCCGTCCGCGTGTCGAACCGCTTGTCGAGCCCGGGCAGCTTGTAGTGGAGCTCCCGGAGGCGCGTCTCCAGATACAGCACCGTGGGGTGCCTGGATCCCGGCTCGAGATACGGCATCGGCGTGCGTCGTCGCTCCGTTCGAGCGGTCTTGGGAAGGTGGTCGTCGTCGGAGAAGCGCGTCCGAGCCCAGTAGCGGCCCGGGCGCCGGAGGGCGAACGTGGTCCGGTAGGTGGCCCCATCGACGAGCGCCACGTCACGCCGCGCAACGCGGGTCGACCCTCGGAAGAGCTCCACGACGACTTGCTCACCGGGGTGCACAGGCCGCAACCGGCCGGCCAGCCTGGCTCTGGCGAAGAGATACACGCGCTGGATCGAGATCGAGAGGAGCGGCTGGACCGAGACCGTGACCGGCTCGCTCTCCACCGTCTCCGGCAGGGAGTCGTCGGTCCACTCCGCGTGCAGGGTCATGTTCTGGCGCGGAGACAGCGTGGTCGTGTACGCACCCACCGCATCGGTGGTCGCCGTGGCGACCTCCACCGCATCGGCGTCCACGATTCGAATGGTCTGGCCTTCCACGACCGGTCCACCTTCCACGGTGGGCGCGAACGTGCCGGACAGGACGACGTTCTGGCCGAACCGAACCCGGGCCGCCGACGTCTCCAGCGTGAGCGCGGCGTGTGTCGCGGCGGCGGGGCTCGCAAAGCCCGCGACGGCGAGGGCCGCGACCGTCGCGCAAAGCACGAAGCCACCCGCCCCTTTCCTCATTCCTGCTCTCCCGGATCCGGGCCTCCGCACCGGGCCGAGGGGCTTCTCCCCCGACCGGCCCCTGGAGGCCATCGAAGGAGATTTATACGCCCCCGCCGCTCCCTTGTGGCGCTTTCGCCCGCGATTTCGTCCGGGCCCACCTCCCCCCGCTACGGCGGGGCCGAGCCAGGGCGCTTCCCGCCAGGGCGGCCACCACCGCCACGATGAGCCACAGAGCCAGGGCCCGGCTTCGAACGAACGTGATGAGCAGGGCCGATCCGGCGAGCAGCCCGCTCCACAGGTACATCAGGAGCACCGCCTGCCGATGGGAGTGGCCGATCTCCAGCAGCCGGTGGTGGATGTGCTCCTTGTCGGGGCGGGTCACCGGACGGCCCTGGCGCATCCGCCGAACGATCGCCAGGACCACGTCCACCAGGGGAACGGCGAGGACCAACAGCGGGATGACCACCGGGATGGCCAGCGCAGCGAAGTCAGAGAAATGGGTGGGGGCGTCGGTCCTTCCCACCCCGGAGACCGTGGCCGCGGCGAGGATCATCCCCAGGAGCATGCTTCCCGAGTCCCCCATGAAGATGCGGGCCGGGTTGAAGTTGTACGGGAGGAACCCGAGGGCGGCACCGGCGGCCACGAGCGACAAGAGCGCCGCTGGCGACGGCCCGCCGAACGCGGGTTGTCCGGCGGGTGCGGCGTACAAGAAGAACGCCCCCGCGGCGATAGCCACCACGCCGGCGGCCAGCCCGTCGAGCCCGTCGATGAGATTGACCGCGTTGACCACAGCGAGCACCCACACCAGGGTGAGCGGGACGGCCAGGTCGGGACCCAGAGATACGACTCCCAGGCCGGGGAACCAGAAGTACACGAGCTGAACCCCGTTCAGGAGCAGCAGGCCGGCGGCCAGGACCTGCCCGGCCACCTTGGCCGGCACCGGGAGGTCCCGGATGTCGTCGAAGGCCCCCACGACCACGATCACCGTGCCGGCCAGCAGCACCCCGAGGGGCTCGGAGGAACGCTCGAAGATGGTTCGGAAGGCGGGCATCAGGTAGGCGGCCCCCAAGCCCGCCAGCATGGCCATCCAGATCGCCGCCCCCCCGAGGGTGGGCGTGGGCTTCGGATGGACCTTCCGGTCCGAGGGCCGATCGATGGCTCCCAACCGGACCGCCAGGAACCGGACCACGGGGGTGGCGACCGCGGCTGCGCCGACGGTCACCAGGAAGACCGTGACGTACGCGACCACCTACGGATAGGCAGGAAACCGGGCGCAGAGGTCGCTAACCCGCTCCCGGGCCCACCGTTTCACCTCCTCGTCCTCGGGAGCGCTGATGAGCCGGCCGATGGTCTCGGCGACCTGGTGCATCTCGAGCTCGTCCATGCCCAGGGTCGCCGGGCCGGGGGTACCCACGCGGATCCCCGATGCCGTCGCCGGGGGCAGTGGGTCGAACGGGATGGCGTTCTTGTTCAGCGTGATGCCCACCTCGTCGCACAATGCCTCTGCGTCGGCCCCGGTGATGCCGGCGGGCTGGAGGTCGACCAGGGCGAGGTGGGAGTCGGTGCCCCCCGACACGAGGCGGAGGCCCGCCTCCTGGAGGCCATCGGCCAGCGCCCGCGCCGTGCGCACCACCCGATGCGCGTAGTCCTTGAACTCGGGGGCCATGGCCTCCTTGAGAGCCACAGCCTTGGCGGCGATGCAGTGCTCCAGGGGCCCTCCTTGAAGCATGGGGAACGCCGCCTTGTTGACGGCCTTGGCGTGCTCCTCCTTGCAGAGGATCATCGCGCCGCGCGGGCCTCGAAGCGTCTTGTGCGTGGTGAACGTGACCACGTCCGCGAATGGCACCGGGTTCGGATACGCACCGCCGGCGACGAGCCCGATGAAGTGGGCCGCGTCTACGAGCAGGGTCGCACCCACCTCGTCGGCCACCTCCCGGAACGCGGCGAAGTCGATGACTCGAGGGTAGGCCGTCGCCCCGCAGATGATCATCTTGGGCCGGTGCTCCTTCGCCAGGTCCCGCACCTGGTCCATGTCGATGAGCTCGGAATCCTTGTCCACCTCGTAGCCGATGACGGAGAACCACTTCCCCGAGAAGTTGACCGGCGAGCCGTGCGTAAGGTGGCCACCGTGGGGGAGGCTCATCCCCAGGATGGTGTCCCCGGTCTCGAGGAATGCGAAGTACGCGGCCATGTTGGCCTGGGCGCCGGCGTGTGGCTGGGCGTTGGCGTGCTCCGCACCGAACAACTCCTTGGCCCGGTCGATAGCCAGCTGCTCGGCGACGTCCACCCACCTGCAGCCGCCGTAGTACCGCTTGCCCGGCAAGCCTTCGGCGTACTTGTTGTTCATCGTCGAGGCCAGGGCGGCCAGCACAGCCGGACTGGTGTAGTTCTCCGAGGCGATCAGTCGGATCGTGGTCCGCTCCCGCTCGAGCTCACCGGCCATGGCCTCCGCGATCTCGGGGTCCGTTTCTCTTAGCGCGTCCCAGTCGGCAACCCAGTCCTTCACCTGATGCCCTCCTCAGCCTCGATGTCGGCGATCTGACGCAGCCGCGAGACATGACGGCCGCCCTCGAACTGTGTCTCCAGCCAGACCTTCACGATCTCCCTCGCAAGGGCCGGCGCCACGATCCGGGCGCCGATGGCGAGGACATTCGCGTCGTTGTGGGCCCGGGACATCCGGGCCGTGTACAGGTCGTTGCAGAGTGCAGCGCGGACGCCCCGCACCTTGTTGGCGGCGATCTGCTCTCCCTGGCCCGAGCCCCCCAGCAGGATTCCCAGGTCGGCCTTCCCACCTCGGACGGCGCGCCCCACCTCCGCGCAGATCGGCGGGTAGTCGGTCGGCTCTTCCGAGTCGGTCCCCAGGTCCATGGCCTCATGGCCCAGCTCTTTCAGGTGCTGCTTCACGTCCTCCTTGAGCGGGAACCCCGCATGGTCCGAGCCGATCGCGATCCGCACCGGTCAGCCCTCTTCCGACGCGGCCGTCCTGGCGGCTCCACGCCGGTCCCCGAAGAGTCCCACGATCACTACGTCGACGGCCGACTCGATGTCCCAGGCCACGTCGCGGTAGGCGAACAACGCGCTTCCGATCGGGTCTCGGACGTCTGGGTCTCGAACCACCGATCCGGCGACGCCTCCCCGCAGCCGGTGGGCGTCTGCGATCCGGACCACGGCAGCGTCCCGGTCGGCGTGGACCCGGATGGGCGGCAGGGATTCGAGGAGCGCTGCCAGCTCCTTCAGGGTGAACGTCTTCGGGGCCGCTTCCGGGACCAGGTCGAGCACCTCGTCGCGGTGCTCCCGAGCTAGTCCCAGGACCAGGTCCGACTCCCTGACCAGGTGCTCGCGCAGCGGGCGGGCGCGGTGCTCTTCGATCTCCAGTCCCATCTCCCGCGCAGCGATGACGGCGTTGGACGTGGCCGGATTGCCGCGCTGGGCCCATGACCCGGCGGATACGACCGAGACGGGCAACGCGAGCTCGCGGGACCGGCTCTGGAGGAGGGCTTCGGCGACGGGAGAACGGCAGATGTTGCCGGTGCACACGAAGAGGACCGAGAGCACTGGGGCAGTCTAGCATCGGGCCTCTTCGCCAGGTCCGCCGCCTCACCTCCGCTCGTCGCCTGAAGTCCGGATGAAAAGGAACCGGCCCCCGCGAGGGGACCGGTTCCTTCTCCTACCGGTGCCAACGCTACTGTTGGCTGCTCTCACACCTCACGAAGGTGTCGGCACCAGGGCCGCCGAAGCAGCGGTCGTTGGTACCCCGCCCGCCGTCCAGGTGGTCGTTGCCCCGGCCACCGAACAGCCTGTCGTTGCCGCGGCCGCCCAACAGCGTGTCGGAACCACGGCCTCCGCGGAGCACGTCCCGGCCACGGCCGCCCCTGAGGGTGTCGGCGTTCCTGCCGCCACGCAGGTCGTCGGCGCCACGGGCTCCCCGGAGGTCGTCCGCCCCCGCGCCGCCGCGCCCGAGGTCCGCACCGGCACCCGCCAGCAGGAGGTCGTTGCCGCCCAGCCCGCTGAGGGTGTCGTTCCCACCGAACGCGCAGATGATGTCAGCCCCGGCGGTGCCCGTCAGAACGTCGGCACCGGGAGTCCCGATCACGTCGTTCCGCGGGTCCCCCTCGTAGCCGGGGCACTCCGGCGTCGGCCCCACCACAAAGCCCGTGTCAACGTTGAGGCCGAAGAAGCACCCGTTGGTGCACGAGTCCGCCACCGCGTCGATGTTCCCGTCGCTGTTCAGGTCCACGAGCCCATTGTTGGCGGGATCGGGAGGGTTCCCGAAGCCGCATGGGTTCGTCTCCGCGGCGTTGTTCCCGAGGATGTCGGCCCCGTCCGTGGGGTCGCCGAGGCCGGCGTCGGCCGTCTGGCCGATGAGCCCGAAGTGACAGTCGTTGAAGTTGATGAACTCGTTGCCGTCGGAGTCCACCCGGCCGCCGATCGCGGACCACGCGAAGTCGGAGTCGCTGACATCGTTATTGTCCGGATCCGCCGCGTTGAACACGGTGGGCAGCGGTCCATTCGCCACCTGGAACTCCCCGTCGATGACCTCGATCAGCACACCGTCAGCGGTACCGTCGTAGCCGCGGAGCTCACAGTCGTCGGCGCCGGTGATCGCACCGTTGCCGGCGGTGCCGTCGTTCTCCGTCGTCCAGTTGTTGCAGTCCAGGAAGCCGTCGATGATGTGGGTGTCGCCGTAGAACGCGTTCGAATCGTCGCGGCCGGTGACCGCGCCGTCACCGTTGAGGTCGGCCACTCCGCCGACGATGGTTGGAGAGAAGCCTCCGGTGAACGCATTTGCCGGAGGAGTGGGGAACGGACCGGGCTGCGCCTCCTGCACCACGCCAGTGTCGACGTTATGGCCGAAGAAGCAGCCGTTGGTGCAGGAATCCGCGGCGGCGGTGATCTCCCCGTCGCTGTTCAGGTCGACGAGCCCGTTGTTGGCCGCATCGGGCGGGTTCCCGAACCCACACGGGTTCGTGTTCGCCTGGGTGTTCCCGAGGATGTCCGCCCCGTCCGTCATGTCGCCGGCCCCGGCGTCGACGGTCTCGCCGATGAGCCCGAAGTGACAGTCGTCGGCAGTGATCTGCTCGTTGCCGTTGGAGTCCACCCGGCCGTTGATCGTGGACCAGGCGAAGTCGGAGTCACCCACGTCGGGGTTGTCCGGATCCGACGCGTTGAACACGGTTGGCAGCGGTCCATCGCCCACTTGGAACTCGCCGTCCACGACGCCGATGGTTACCCCGTCGGCCGTGCCGTCGTACCCAATGAGCGTACAGTCATCGGCCGCTGTGATCGCTCCGTCGCCGGCGCTGCCTTCGTTCGCCGTCGCCCCCCAGGCGTTACAGTCGAGCCCGCCGTCGATGATGTGGGTGTCGCCGTAGAACGCGTTCGAGTCGTCGCGGCCGGTGGCCTCGTTGTCACCGTTGAGGTCGGCCAGTCCGTCGAAGACCGTCGGCGAGATGCCTCCGGTAAACGGCGCAGCCGCAGCCGGGCCCGCCAGCGTGAGCTGAGTGACGAACGCCATCACGAAAAGCGCGCCCAGGGCCGCTACACGGCGGCGAGCCCTTCCCGGGCGCGTGGTCGAGCGAATCAAATTCATACCATTGCTCCTTCCGAGATCGGCACCGCGAATGGTGCCAAATCGTTACAAATGAGGCAGCGAGCCTCGGGGTCGCACCCCGCCCGGTCGCTACCCTGGAACCGCGGATGCGGTCCCTTGAGGTTCTCACAGGCCCCCAACCGGCCTCCTTTCCCAGGTTCTACAAAGCGCAGGAACGCTACCATCCCGACAACTCGGGAAACAAGACCCAAAACCCGAGGTCAGGGAGCCCCTTGCTGGCCGTCACCGGACGTGCCAGGTCGCTCCCTCATTCCTCACCCATTGATAACGACAAGGGAAGCCGAAGGTTGCTGCCAAACTGCCTTCTTTGGCCGAACATACCGAGCCGTTAGGGCACGGCTTCAGAGAGCAGGTGCGTGGGGGGTTAGCAGCGACAAAGGTCAGGCGCCGACCCGGGCGTCGGGTCCCGGACCGCTCGGAGGAACCTTAGGGTTCCCAGAAAGGGCACCAAGGACCACGTCTTCACGCACACGACCCTGTTCGTCCCACGTCCGGCGGAAGCTGTCCCGGGCCCGGTGGATGAGGGCCTTCACCTGGGCTGGAGACTTTCCCAGAGCGATTCCGATCTCGCGATGGGAGAGCCCGTGGAACTCACGGAGGACCAGGGCCGCCCGCTGTTCCTGGCACAGCCGGGAGAGGAGGGCGCGGACCCGCCCCTCCTCGGCCAGGCGTTCCACCGCGTCGAAGGGGTCGTCGTCCCCCTTCGTCCCGTTGCCGGGGTCCAACGGGATAGAGACTCCGTTTTCCACGCGGCGGGCACGTGATCGGAGAACGTCCAGGCATACGTTCGTGGCGATGCGCGCAACCCAGGCCTTCAGGTAGGTCCCATCGAACCTGGGAAGCCCCTGGAGGACCCGCAACATCGTCTCCTGGGCCGCCTCCTCGGCGTCGTCGAGGTTGCAGAGCAAGCGGCGACACACTCTGTCGGCGAGCAGCCGGTATCGTCGGTAGATCTCCGGGTACGCGGACGGATCTCCCTCATGGAACGCGGAAACGAGGTCGCTGTCGGCTGCAGACGTGGGGGCATTAGGCAGGCGATCGTCCACGACATTTCGTCGCGGCCCCCTCCTCACGTCCACCCACCGCCTCCATGGGCCCCCGGCGGACACGGCGACATCGGGAGATCGCTGCGAGGTTACTTGGTCTCGGGAATCCGAATCAAGACCCGGCGGGGACCGTCCGACGCCTTACGCGGAAGCCCGAACCGAAACCACCGGAGGAAGGTGCTCGACCAGACGGCCCCAGGTCACTCCGCCGTCCGCCGACCCGAACACCTCGCCGGACTCGGCCCCGAAGAAGAGGCCCAGCGGATCTCGCCCGTCGTGGCAGAAGGCCTGCCGGAGCACGGTCAGGTACGCCTCGTCCTGAGGAAGCCCATCGAAGCGCGCTTGCCATGAACCGCCGCGGTCGCTGGTCTCGAACACGCGAACCTTCCCGTCGGGGGTCACGCGGTCGAAGTCCCCACGCAGGGGAATGACGAATGCCCGGTCGGAGTCCCTCGGGTCCACGACCAGGGGGAAGCCGAAGTCTGAGGGCAGCCCCTCCCCGATGTCCTGCCAGGTCTCACCGGCGTCGTCGGAGCGGTACACGCCGCCGTGGAACTGGAGGTACAGGGTCTCGGGCTGCACGGGAGAGCGGTGGACGTTGTGCACACACAGGTCCGTCGCACCCTCCCGGGCCTCCTCCGGCAGGTACGGTGCAACGAGCCCCTTGATCCCCCGCCGCCACGACTTGGCACCGTCATCGGTCAGCCACACTCCTGCCGCGGAGATCCCCACCGCCATCCGGTCGGGATCGCCCGGCCACGTGGCGATGGAGTGGAGACAGAGGCCTCCGGCCCCGGGCTCCCACGTCGGCCGGCTCGGCTCCTCCCATAGGCCACGGTTGAGCGCCCAGGTCCGGCCACCGTCCTCGCTTCGGAACAAGGACGCGGGGGCGACGCCCGCCCAGAGGACGTCGTTCTCCTCACCCGGTTGGATCACCCAGATCCGCTCCACCGCGGCGCCGGCCTCCTCGGGGAAGGCCGGCCCGGACGACTGCTCCCAGTCCTTCACTGTGGGATCGTCGGCGACGTACAGCCGCGGCCCGTACTGCCCGTGAGTGACCGATGCGAGATAGGTTCCCGAACGCCGATCCCGGATTGCGTACTCGACGGTCTGTCCGGAGAACTGCCGGGCAGCCACCTCCATCCGCCCGCCTCGCGGGCCGCGCAGGACGTACAGCCCCTTGCGGGTGCCGACCAAGAGCTCCCCGGCGTCGCTTCCCCCGGAGATCGCCCCCAGGACGTCCACCCGGTCAACCGTTGCCACGGACACGTCGAGCCCGGCGCGCTCTCCGTTCACGAACAGCTTGACGTGCTCGCGGACCGAGCCGCGTTCGTCGAGGATCCATCCCGTGAGGCGGGGGTGTGTCTCCTGGAGGCGACGAACGACTTCACCGAGGGTCTGCCCCTCGACCTGCAGAGCGCCGTTCCCTCCGGCGAGCTCCCGAAGCGGAGATCGCAGCCGAACCGTAGTCACGTTCGAAGCCTAACCCAAGAGCGTCCTCAGCTCCTCCGCGGGGATGGCGCCTTCCCGGAGGATCTGCGGCTCCGGTCTCGAAAGGTCCACCACGCTCGACGCAACGGCGCCAACAGGTCCGGCGCACAGGTATACCGCCACCGCCTGACCGAACAGGGACCGGACGCCCGGGCAGTCGGACGGCGTCGGCCCTCCGGATAGATTCGCGCTCGTCACGGCGAGCGGGCCGGTGATTCTCAACAGATCGAGGGCCAGGGGATGATCGGGCACACGAACACCGACAGTGCTCCTCTCGTCACCGAGGTCCCATCGCCTCGAAAGCTCGCTCCTCGGAAGCACGAGGGTCAGTCCGCCCGGCCAGAACCTGTCCCCGAGGCCGCGGGCCCGGTCGTCGAGGACGCCCACTCGAGCGGCGTCCTCCACGCTGGCGGCGAGCACCGGGAGGGTCAGGTCTCGGGAACGGCGCTTCGCGGAGAATAGGGCCGCTGTGGCCTTCTTGCGGTCTGGTCGGGCGCCGATCCCGTAGACGGTATCGGTCGGCACGACCACGAGCTCGCCCGCCTTCAGTGCCTGAGCCGCCGCGTCCATCGCCGTCTCGAGGTCCTGTTGGTCCGCTCCGGTCAGCTCGAACAGCTCGCTCACCGGCTCACCCGAGGGAGCCGTCCCCGGACCACCCGGTCCCGCCCGGCCAGGTCCGGCAACACCTCGACCGCCTCGAACCGCTTCCCCACGATCGCCATTACCTCGTGTCCTTGCGCCGCGCCGACCTCTACCACTAGCCACCCGCCGGGGCGGAGCCAGGCCGGCGCCTCGGCCGTGAGGCGGCGGTGCACGTCCGTTCCGCCGACCAGGGCGTCGTACGGCTCCGCCTTCACCTCCTCCGGGAGGGAGTCGTACTCCTCGCGCGTCACGTACGGCGGGTTGCTCACCACGAGGTCCATGTGTCCTCGGACGTCCTGGGGAAGCGGAGACAGGAGGTCACCGTGGAGGACGGTGAGCTCGAGGGTGTGGCGAGAGGCGTTCGCCTTGGCCACCGCCACGGCGTCCTCGGAGACGTCGGTCGCGTAGACCGAGGCGTCGGGACGCCGGCGCTTGATCGCCAGGGCCACGGCGCCCGTGCCCGTGCCGACGTCGGCGACGAGCGGCGCCTCGGTCCCATCCAGGGCTTCGAGCGCTCGCTGCACGACCGTCTCGGTTTCCGGCCGCGGCACGAACACCCCTGGCGCCACTCCTAGCACGAGGTCGAGGAACTGCTGCTCGCCGGTGAGGTACTGGAGAGGAACACCGTGGCACCGCTGGCACAGCGCCCGGCCGAAGAGCTTCGCGGTGCGAGTGTCGAGTCCCTGGGCCCGCGCGTAGAGGCCCGCCCGGTCCGTGCCGAGGAAATACTGGAGCAGCGCCTCCGCTGTCTCCCGGGGGCTCTCGACGCCATGGCGAGCGAGGTAGTCGGTCGCTCGCACGACGACCTCAGACGGCCTCACGGCGATCGCCTCACCCGGCCGCGGCGAGCTGCTCGGCGCGCTCCTTGGCCGCCAGGGCGTCCACGAACTGGTCGAGGTCTCCCTCCAGGACTCCGGTCAGATCGTGCACCGTGAGCCCGATCCGATGGTCGGTCACCCGGTTCTGGGGGAAGTTGTACGTCCGGATCTTCTCCGACCGCTCCCCCGTCCCGACCTGCGCCCGGCGCGCCTCGGCTTCCTCTCGCTGCTGGCGGTCCTGCTCCAGCTTGAGCAGCCGGGCCCGCAGGTACCGCATGGCCTTCTCCTTGTTCTGGAGCTGCGAGCGCTCCTCCTGGCAGGCCACCACGATGCGGGTGGGCTTGTGGGTGATCCGCACGGCCGAGTCCGTGGTGTTGACGGACTGCCCGCCGGGACCCGACGAGCGGTAGACATCGATCTCGATGTCCTCGGGACGGATCTCGACATCGATGTCCTCCGCTTCGGGCAGCACGGCCACGGTCGCCGTGGACGTGTGGATCCGACCGCCCGACTCGGTCACCGGAATCCGTTGCACCCGATGGACGCCCGACTCGTGCTTGAGCCGCGAGTACGCACGATCGCCCCGAACCTCGACGACGACCTCCTTGAACCCGCCCACGTCCGACGGGCTCGACGAGAGTACGTCCGTCTTCCACCGGTGGCGCTCGGCGAAACGCCGGTACATCTCGTAGAGGTCCGATGCGAACAACGCCGCCTCGTCTCCGCCCGCCCCCGCTCGGATCTCCAGCACGACATCCTTCTCGTCGTTGGGGTCCTTGGGGAGCAGCAGGACCTCCAGACGCTGCTCGAGATCGCGGGCCCGGACCGCGGACCGTTCCGCCTCTTCCCGGTAGTAGGACTGGGACTCGGGATCCCGCTCGTCGCGGGCCAGGGCCCGAGCTTCCTCCTCGTCGGCCATCGCTTTCCGCCAGTCGCGGTAGGCGGTGACGATCTCCTGGAGCTCGCTGTGGCGCCGCCCGAGATCGCGAATGCGGTTAGGGTCGGCCGCCACGTCCGGGGACGACAGCTGGCGGGTCAGCTCGTCGTAGCTGCCCTCTAGCTGGTCCAGGCGTTCCCTCAGCTTCTCGCGCATGGCGGTACCAATTCTCTCTTCCTCTGCCCCTCGCTTTCGGCGAGGCGCTTCGGCCAGGGAGGATGCAGCAGCCTGATTCCGCTCGGCTCCGCCTCGCGGGGCTGCCTGCCCCCCGGACCCCCTGAATTATCGGCGCTGGAAGGGGTGGTGGCCGGGAGGCGCTACGCAGGCCCGTCCGGGCGCTCGGGCTCGATGGGCCCGGCGGCAGGTTCCGCGGCTGCCTCGGCGACGGGTGGTGCGGGCGAGGCCGCCGGGCCGCCCGCCCCGACCTCGCGCTCCCTGCGGAGCACTTCGTTGAAGGAGGCGATAGCCACTTCGATCTGGGTCAGCGAGGGCGGCTGGGTGGTGATCTTCTGCAGCCACAGCCCGGGGGCCATCAGCGCCCGCATCACCGTTGAGGTCGAGTACCGGGCGCCCAGCCGGAGCGCCTCGAACGCCAGGCCGGCGATGATCGGGATGGCCACGATACGAGAGGCGATCCGCCACGGCAGCGTCGGCGTGCCGAAGAACGCGAACACGAAGATCGTTAGGACCATCACGATGAGCAGGAAGTTCGTCCCGCACCGGACGTGGAGCGTGGAGAACTGGTCCACCCGCTCCGGGTCGAGCTCCTCTCCGTGCTCGTAGGCGGCGATAGTCTTGTGCTCGGCCCCGTGGTATTCGAACACCCGGCGGATCTCCCTCATCCGCCCGATCAGCCACAGGTACCCGAGGAACAAGAGCACGCGGAACACGCCCTCGGCGGCGTTCAGCAGGATCCCTGAGGGAACCTGCCGCTGGGCGTACCGGAACAGAACCGTGGGACCCACGATGAACACCGCGATGAAGATGGTGAACGCCACCACCATGGACACGGCCATCTGCCGCGGCGTGAGCTTCTCCTCCTCCTCCACCGACTGATTGGCGGAGATCGTGAGGGCCTTCACGCCGATCCGGAGAGCCTGGCCAAGGGCGATGATCCCCCGGAGCCCGGGCTTGCGCAGGATGGGCCACCGCTCGGCGATCGATTCGATCCGGTGGGATTCAAGGTGGATCGAGGCGTCGGGACGGCGAACGGCGACGGCCCACACGTCCCGACCGCGCATCATCACGCCCTCGAGGACGGCCTGCCCGCCGTAGTAGTGCTCCTGGGGCATCCTCGTGCTCCTCAGAACGTCGGGGGATCTCGGTGCCACCACTCGCGGAGGGAGCGACACCGCCCGTCATCGTCGAACTCCAGCACGAAGACTCCATCGGTCATGGTCCGGACGCCCGATGGGTCTCGCAGGATCGAAGCCGACCAATGGGCAACGGCTTCCCCGTCCCCGACAAGGAGGACTTCCGCTTCGAACGACACCTCCCGATGGCCGCCGGTGGCCTCGCCCCAGTACGCGCGGATCCGCTCACGCCCCCGCATGATCTCCTCGAAGGGCGTTTCCTGATACATCGCGTCCTCGGAGAAGATCGCGGCGGCGGCGTCCGGATCCTTCTTCTCCCAGGCTCGTCCGTATCGGGACAGCCAGCGCTCGACGTCCGTGCGATTCAGGATGTCTTCTGCCCGTAGCGACGGCGGAACCGGTCCACCCGGCCGCCGGTGTCCACCAGCTTCTGCTTGCCCGTGTAGAACGGGTGGCAGTTCGAGCAGATCTCGACGTGTATCTCCGGCTTGGTGGCCCGGGTGGTGAACGTGTTGCCGCACGAGCACCGCACCGTGGCTTCCACGTACTCGGGATGGATCCCTTGCTTCACTTAACTCACACTCCTCTTCTTGCTCAGCTGTAGGAGAGCCCGTAGTCCTCCATCAGACCCTCCACGTACCTGTGGAAATGCAGATGGTCGCTCTTGTATTCCCGCTCTTCGCCGTCCTTCTCCACCACGACGACATCGAACGGGCCGCCGGGCGAGTCGCGATCCTCCGTGAGCCGGACAGGTTTCCAGCCCTCCTCGATCGCGTCCCGAAGCTCCACCAGCGTCGGGTCGTCACCCCAGCCAGCCAAGGAAGCTAATCCCTCACAGGGGCCTTGGCGATCTCCTTGAGGAACTGCTCGTTCGACTTCGTGGACCGGATCTTGTCGATGAGCATCTCGACCGCCGCGTTGGAGTCCAATGCGTGCAGCACCCGGCGGAGCCGCCACACGAGCGCCAGCTCCTCCTGGGCCATGAGGCGCTCCTCCTTGCGGGTACCGGAGGCCTCGATGTTGATGGCCGGGTAGATCCGCTTCTCGGCGAGGTTCCGGTCCAGCCGAAGCTCCATGTTCCCGGTGCCCTTGAACTCCTCGAAGATCTGGTCGTCCATCCGGGAGCCCGTCTCCACCAGGGTGCTGGCGATAATGGTCAGCGACCCGCCCTCCTCGATGTTCCGGGCGGCCCCGAAGAACCTTCTCGGGGGATAGAGGGCCGTGGAGTCGATACCCCCGGACAGGATCTTGCCCGAGGCGGGGGCGGACAGGTTGTACGCCCGGGCCAGCCGGGTGATGGAGTCGAGCAGGATGGCCACGTCGTTCCCCTGCTCCACCAGGCGCTTGGCCCGCTCCAGCACCAGCTCGGTGACCTGGATGTGCTGGTCGGGGGGCTTGTCGAAGGTCGAGTACACGACCTCCGCGGCCTCCACGGTCCGCTGCCAGTCGGTGACCTCCTCGGGCCGCTCATCGACCAGCAGCACCATCACGTGGGTCTCGGGATTCGAATTGATGATGCCGTTGGCGATCTGCTTGAGGACCGTGGTCTTCCCGGCCTTCGGCGGAGACACGACCATCCCACGCTGGCCCTTCCCGATCGGGGCCACCAGGTCGATGATCCGCTCCGTGACCGCGAGCGGACCGTTCTCCAGGCGGAACCGCTCCTCGGGGAACAGCGGCGTCAGCTTCTCGAACTCGCGACGCCCCCGGGCCTCGTCGGGGCTGACCTGGTTGACCGTGTCGATCCGAAGCAGCGCCCAGTACTTCTCGTTGTCCTTGGGCGCCCGGACGGCGCCGGTGATCTGGTCTCCCTTGCGCAGGCCAAACCGCCGGATCTGCGAGAGCGAAACGTAGATGTCGCCCTGGCTCGGCAGGTATCCCTGGGTGCGGAGGAACCCGTAGCCCTCCGGAAGGACGTCGAGGATCCCGGTTCGCACCGGCGCCTCGGCTAGCTCCTCCTCCGTGGCCTCACGCGGCCGTTCCCGGTCGCGATCGCGGCCACGCCGGCGCCGGCGGTCCCTGCCGCCGCGCTCCGGCCGGCCGCCCGTCTCCTCTTCCCGGGTCTCGGGAGCAGCCTCCGCCGTGGCCGTGCTACCGCGCCCCGACTCGGAGTTGGCCGTCCGGCTCGAGGGTGCGTCCACGGAGCTCCCGTCGGCCTCGCTCGGGGCTCGCTGCTGCCCGTTCACCTTGGTCAGGATGGCGTCGATAAGCTCGCTTTTCTTCAGCCGCTGGAAGCCCTCGACGCCGGCCGCCGCGGCGATCTCGTGCAGCTCGGTGAGAACCTTCTGCTCCAGGACCGATCTGTCGATCGTGCGTGAATCCACCTCTTATGCTCCTTCCTTGCCCAACTTCTTCTTCAGCTCCGCCCAGTCCGACAGGAACTTCTCCAGCCCCACGTCGGTGAGCGGGTGTTTCACCAGCTTGGTGAACACGTCATACGGCATCGTCGCGATGTCCGCGCCGGACAGCGCCGCGTCGACGATGTGCATTGGGTGGCGCAGGGATGCCGCGAGCACCTTCGTCTCGTACCCCTGGATCTCGTAGATATCACAGATCTGCCGCAGCGCGTGCATGCCATCCGCCGCCGCATCGTCGATCCGGCCGAGGAACGGGGACACGATGTACGCCCCGATCTCCGCCGCCAGGATCGCCTGCGCGGGAGAGAACACTAGCGTGACGTTGATCCGAACCCCGTCCCCGACCAAGCGCCTCCCCGCCTTGAGCCCGTCTGGGGTCATGGGCACCTTGACCACGGCGTTCGGGCCCATGGTGGCGAGGTACTTCCCCTCCTCGTACATCTTGTCGGCTTCGGGCTCTGTGGTCTCAAGCGAGACGTCGCCCTCGACCTCCGTCAGGATCTCCTTCCACAGCTGGACCGGGTCGGCCCTCTCCTTGCCCACCAGGGTCGGGTTGGTGGTGACCCCCGACAGCACACCCCACGAGTTGATCTCGCGGATCTCGTCGATGTTCGCCGTGTCGAGGAACAGCTTCACAGCGTCTTCCCTCCTTCGAACTCTGGCACGCGCATCGATTCCGCCCTGGGCCGGTGCGCTGCCGCCCACTCGGTGGCCCGCTCCACTACCAGGTCGATCACGTCGGCGATC
Source organism: Actinomycetota bacterium (assembly GCA_036000545.1). Lineage (GTDB taxonomy): Bacteria > Actinomycetota > UBA4738 > UBA4738 > CALAEC01 > DASYVD01. Next base: position 27,775 of record DASYVD010000004.1, read on the forward strand.
GTCTGGTCCAGGCTGTAGCTGGGAACGATCGGCCACCCATGTGAGAGCGCTTGGCTCTTGATGTACCGCTGCACCTTCCGGATGTTGTCGAAGCTCGCGAGGTAGTGGTCGAAGGGGCGGCGGGACGGCTCCATTGTACGGGCGATGAAGTGGCTCCGATGGACGTCCTCGTCCTCCACGGTGATGACCATGGGGATGGGGGCCACGAAGTCTTCGAGGTCCGCGGTCTCCACGAACCCGGGGACCACGTGCGCTCCTTCGATCACAGTGCTTGATTTCCTGGACCCTTCCACAGCCGCCCGCTCGATCAGGGCGTGGACTCCCACGGCGATCGCTGTGGTCTGCTCCCGGAACCCCACGATGACCTTGTCGGCCGGCCGCGGGGGAGGCTCCCGCAACGCGGAGTCGGCGTCGAACGACGACGTGTGCAGCGTGGGCATGAGCTTGTGAGAGAACAGAGCTCGCATGACCTCCCGGATGGAATCCGTAGCTACGACGCGGACGATGTCCATACGGTCCGCCACCTTGGTGGCTATGGTGGACTTCCCAACGCCGGTGGCTCCGCCGATCAGGATCACCAGGGGGACGTCCAGGTCCGACACATTCTGCCAACGGATGAAGTTCTTGGCGTAGCGGTCCCCGGCCACTTCCTCAAGCACTTGAATGGCCACGTCCCGGAGCTCCTGCCTGGTTACGGAAGAAAATTGATGCTCCACGAGGTAGTCCTCGATCTTCTCGGCCACCTGGTACGCGCGGTAGGGCGTCATCCCGGTGACCATTACCTGGGAGGCCATCAGGCCCTTGGAGTAGGGGAGTCCTGGCTCCTGGTCGGAGATGACGACGTTCTGGGTCCGCTTCTTCTTCTTCATGTTGTCTCCGCGGCCGCGCTTAGCTCGATCCGGCGATGCGCCGGTCGCGTCCCTCACTCTCGGCGCGTTCCATCGCAGCCCGAGCCGCCTCCAGCAGGAGGTCGGGGAGCTGCCCGTCGCCCCCGAGCGTCTCCGCCCGGTTGTCGGCGAACACCACCTCGGCCCCCCGTGCCAGGGCCCGCTCGGCGGCCACGTCCACCGCCGCCGCTTTTAGCTCGGTGAGCAGGATCTCGAACGACGGAGCGCCGTCGAGGTCCTCGCCCACGCCATTACGGTCGGCCAGCCTGTGGGTCACGCCGACGACCTGGCAGCCGTGAGCCTCTTCCAGGTGCGAGGCTACGGATGCACCTACGTCGGGCGGAGCCGTGGTCGCGAAGTACACCTTCTTCCCCCTGACCTCGCGTAGCGGAACCGGCTTGAGCTCCGCCACGACTACCCGTGCATCAGGACGAAGCCTACGGATGTGGGATATCAGGATGGGAACGCGGCCCCCATCGGGGCCACTCCCCAATGTTAGCACGACCAGGTCTGAAAGCAATACTCGATACGGACCGAAGTAGCCGCCCAGATATTCCTCCGGTGAACCGGCTGAGGCCACCAGGACGCCAGCGTCCCACGGCACGGGCGGGACGGCCGACCCACTCCCCTCCAGGATGACCAGGCCCGCCCCGGCTCGGACGGCCACCTGAGCAGCCTCGTGGACGTTCGAGGCGAAGGGAGCCCCGGCGAGCCCGCCGCCGACACGCCGGGCACCCACGGTGGTCACTCCGGTGGTCATGGCGTCCTCCAGGTAGTCACTGGCGGCGTGCTCCCCCCGCCGGGCCAGCTCCAGGAGCCGGTCGAGCCCCAGTGATCCGGCTTCCGCCACCTGAGGTTCGGGCGGTCCGCCCCGGCCCATCGCCACCACCACGGGGTCGAGCCCAGCCCTGGCTGTGACCCGGGCCGCCTCACCAGCGATGGCGGTCTTCCCGGTCCGCTTCCCGGTGCCGATGACCGCGAGAGTGGGCACGGCCAGGGGAGCGGCCGTGATGGGGGGCTCCAGGCGGAAGTCCGAGCCCACGTAGGGGATCCCGGCGGCCAGCGTCACCGCCGCCAACAGCATCCGTTCGCGGTAGCCGAGAACCGGCTCGTCCGACAGATCCAGCACGCCGTCCGGACGAACCTCCTCGAGGGCCCGGCGCAGCGCCGAACGGGGATCCTCTCCCCCGTCCAGCACCGGCACGTCCCCCAGGTCGAGCCGCCGGTCTGCGCCGAGCTTCTCAGTGCCCCCCAGGAACAAACAGGCGACGACGTCGTACCCGAGGCTCTGCGCGGCGAAGAGTCCCCACCGCGTGGTGGGGGGGTAGTGTTCACCATCGACGAGCGCGAGCACCCTGTGCATGTCGCGATTCGACTCCAGCCGGGCTTCGACCCCCTGGACCCCTAGTCCGTCGGAAGCGGCGCGCCCTGCGATTCGTCGTCGGGCGAACCCTCGCCGGACGACGAACTCAGCGGCGAGTCCGAGAGCCTATGACCGATGGGCTCCTGGACCAGGTTCTCCAGCTCCCTGTAGTACTGCTGCCCCGTCGACATGGAGAAATGTGCGATCCGCGTCGACGCTCCGAACGGGAACTTGCGGAAGATCTTCAGCTCGTCACCATCAAGCTCGACGACGTTGTAACAGGGGCGAGTATGCCCTCGGAGGCGGAGCGAGGAGCAGGTGCCGGCGTTCACGATGTAGAGGTTCTCCAAGCGCCACACGTACGGCACGTGCTTGTGCCCCGAGAGCACCAGGTTCACCCCATTCCCAATCAGGATCTCCAGGAGGTCGCCCGCGTCCATGACCGTGTTGCGCTCGCGGCCTGTGCCGGGGATCGGGATCAGGTGATGGTGCAGAGCAAACACCTTGAGGTCCGCTTGCCCGGCGAACTGCTCCGCGATCCACGGGTACCGCTCCCGGCCGATCTGTCCCTCGTCGAGGTCGGGCTCGCTGGAGTCCGCCCCCACAACCCGGACCCCTTTCACGTTCGCTCCCCAGAACCGGGGCCCAATGAGCTCCTCGAAGTGCACGTACCCCACGTTGCGGGCGTCGTGGTTACCCGGGATCGAGTACACGGGGGCAGTGATCCGCTCGAGGTACGCCACCGCGGTCTTGAACTCCTGGCGATACCCGAAATTGGTGAAGTCGCCCGTGATCACAACGGCGTCGGGCTGGAGCTCGTTGAGCTCCACGATGACCCGGTTCATCAGGTTGGGAACGAAGTATGGCGAGCCGACATGGAGGTCGGAGATGTGAGCGATGGTGACCACGGTGCAGTTAGTTTACCCCTCGCTTTCCTCGCTTATCCGCCGTCGTGGGAGGATGGCGCCCGTGAACCTCCTGGACCTCTTCATCATCTTCCTCGTCATCCTCGCCGCAGTTCTTGGGTACCGTAGAGGAGCAGTGCTCCAGGTCTTCGCCTACGGGGGCCTGGTGCTCGGCCTGTTCCTGGGGGTCCTCCTGGCTCCCCGGGTCGCATCCCTGGCTCGCGACCCGTTCACCCAGGCCATGCTGGCCCTGGGGACGCTGATCTTCGTGCCCGCCTTGCTGGACGGGGTCGGCTGGTACGTGGGGGCGCACGCATCCGCGGCCACCCGTCGGGTCTTCGACCCGGTCGACGCCATGGCCGGAACCGTGGTGGGAGCGGTGGCCATGCTCCTGGCCACGTGGCTCCTGGCCTTCAACCTGATCCAGGGGCCGTTCCCAGTCCTGGCGCGCCAGATCCGGCACTCTGCGGTGGTTCGGGCGATGGACGCGGTGTTCCCCCGGCCGCCGCCGCTCCTGGCACAAGCTCGCCGGTTCCTCGAGCGGTCGGGGTTCCCAGAGGTGTTCGCGGGCTTGCCCCCCTTCCCGATCGGGCCGGTGCGCAGCCCGACCAGGGGCGAGTTCAACGAAGCCATCGACGCCTCCGACCAGAGCACTGCGCGCGTCGCCGGTGAAGCCTGCGACCGCATCAGGGTCGGAAGCGGCTTCGTGGTTGAACCCGGCTACATCGTCACCAACGCGCACGTGGTCGCGGGGGTGGACGCGCCGGAGGTCCAGTTCCCCGCCGCCGGTCCCTTCGCTGCCACGACGGTCCTGTTCGACGACGACACGGACCTGGCGGTGCTCTACGTCGGGAACTCGCTCCCGCGAGATCTGGATCTGCTTGGGTCGGACCTCGATCGTGGCGGCGGTGGAGCCGTTCTCGGCTACCCCGGTGGAGCGGAGCTCACGGCATCGACTGCCGGGGTCCGCCGCCGGCTGAACGCCGTGGGCCGCGACATCTACGGCCGGGACACCGTTGAGCGCGAGGTGTACGAGCTCCAGACCAGGGTTCGCCCGGGGAACTCCGGCGGGCCGTTCGTGACCCCCGAGGGGGATGTGGCCGGCGTGGTGTTCGCCGCGTCGACCACGGACAACGACGTTGGGTACGCGCTCACGTCGACGCAGGTGGAACCGGTGATCAGACGGGGACTGGGACGCACGAGCGCGGTCGGCACCGGCCCCTGCATCCGGTAGGGGGGTCCGGGGGGAGTAGCTCGCCCGGAGCCCTCGAGCGGACGAGTAGCATAGCGAGCGGTCCCCCCGGAGTTGACAGGGCCCGCTATTCCTCCATCACCACGCGGACGTCGCCGTCCCGGGAGACCAGCGAGAACCCCGTCATCTCCCCCTCGCGGCGGAAGACCAGGGTCAGCGTGCTCTCCCCCACTTTGAGGTTCCGGAGCTCCACGTAGTTCAGCCACCGGGGGAGGTGAGGCTTGTTCACCGTGAGCAGGTTCTGGTGGGCCATTGCGGAGAGTCCCAGCATCGCCTGGAGGAGGAGGAACGGGCTCCCCGCGGCCCATGCCTGTGGCGAGCACGCCACCGGGTACTGAACGGGGCTCGTGGGGGTCCTTCGGGTGAACCCGCAGTACAGCTCGGGGAGCCGCATGTAGTCGCTGTGCACGGCGGCGTCGAACATCGCCGTCGCCACCCGGTTCGTCGTGTTCACGAAGCCGTAGCGCTTCAGCCCCGCGGCGATCAGCGCGTTGTCGTGTGGCCACACCGAGCCGTCGTGGTAGCTCATGGGATTGTAGGCCTTGGCCGTCTTGCTCATGGTCCGGATCCCCCACCCCGAGAACATGTCCGGCTGGAACAGTCGTCGGGCCACCTTCTCCGCGAAGTCGTCGTCCACGGCCCCGCAGTACAGGAGATGGCCGGGGTTCGACACCACGGTGCGAACCTGCTGCTTCGCGCCGTCCAGCGCGCCGGCGAAGTACTGCTCGTCCTCCATCCAGAACGCCTCGGCGAGACGGTCGCGGATTACGGACGCCTCCTTACGGAGACGGGCGGCCCGCTCCTCGTCGCCGACCACCGCGTAGACGTCGGCCATTCGGACCTTGGCCATGTACACGTATCCCTGTACCTCGACGAGCGCGATGGGCGGCTCCGCCAGGTTGCCGTCGGTGTGGACCACGGAGTTCCAGGAGTCCTTCCACCCCTGGTTGGTCAGCCCCCGCTTCGACCGGCTCCGGTACTCGACCAACCCATCGCCGTCCTGGTCGCCGTACTCGTCGATCCACGCCAGTGCGGCCTCCGCCGCCGGCATGAGCTCGTCGAGGAAGGCCCGGTCGTTCGTCCACCGGAAGTACTGCGCCAGCAGGATCAGGAACCACGGCGTGGAGTCGACCGACCCGTAGTAGGGAGTATGCGGGAGGAAATTGGAGCCGGCCAGCTCGCCTCGGCGGATCTCGTGGAGGATCTTCCCGGGCTCCTCGTCGCGCCAGTGGTCAACCTTGGTTCCCTGGAGCCGCGCGAGCACCTGGAGGCTCTCGCGAGCCGGACCGGTGTTGAGCATGAGGAGCTGATGCGACGTGATCAGGGTGTCTCGCCCGAACACGGCGACGTACCACGGGATGCCCGCGGCGATCACCCCGCCGCCGTCCAGCCTTGTGTAGAGCGCCCGGAGGTCCCGCAGGCCCCGGGTAAGCAACGAGTTGAAGAGCTCGTTGTCCGTCCGGATCTGGGTGCACTCCCGCTCCCAGTCCTCGTAGGACCGGCGAAGCTCGTGCACCACGCTGTCGAAGTCGTGGGCGGGGAGCTCCTCCTCGCCGACCTTCGGCTCCACGGTGATGGCCACCACCTTGGTCTCGTGGGCCTTCAGGTCGAGTCCGAAATCCGCCTCGACGAGGTCGCCGCGGACTTCGAGTCTCGCCGGGTCCATGGCGAACTCGATCCGGCTCACCCTCCGCACGCCGTCCTCTCCGAGATACGCGAACTCGACCGTTCGTCCCTCCGCGCGAGGCGGATCGTGGTGCCCGCGCGTGGGCCGAGTGAGACCCCGAACCTCGAAGATGTCGTGGAAGTCCGCTCCGAACGACAGCTGGATGTCCAGCCGGACCGGGAAGGCGTTGTAGTTCTTCACGCGGATCCGCTCGTACACGCGGCCGCCGACGGCCCGGAGGCGTCGGATGTTGAGGGTCTGCTGGGGGACGACGAGCTGTTGGTCCTCGTCGTAGAGGGCGGGGTTCGTGAGATCCACGAACGACATGTAGGCGCGCTCCGCGGACGAGGAGAGCAGGATCGGATCTCGTCCGGAGATCCGCAGGCGCAGGTGCGACAGGAACCGCGTGTCCCGGTAGTACATCCCGAGACCGAACCCAGCTCGGTCGTCGAGGTTTCCCTCGGTATCGGAGTAGACGAAGGTCTCACCTTCCTTGACCGCCAGGACCTTGCTGGGAAGCTCGGCCACGACGACCGGGGCCTGGGCGTGCAACACACGCCCCGCTGCATCGAGGGAGGCTTCGAGGTCTTCCTGCCGGCCGGGCACCGGGCGATCGCTCGGGGGTGGCTGGCGGTCGTCGGGAGGTCGGGGAAGAGCGGACGGGTGTTCGTCGCTCATTGGGGCGGCAGTCTAGGTGGGACTTCTCACCTCCTCAACCTCTCAGACCATCTTCCAGTGTCGGCGGGTTACAGGAGCAACCTGAGGAACACACTCACCGCGAGCGGCCGGGCTCGGAGGCCGAGCGCGCCCAGCCCCCTTCCCTCGCCCACGCGCTCAACCCCCTCGCCCGGCCAACCCACCTAGAGCCTCCTCAGCTCAGCTCCTGGAGCAATGCGGGGACGGAGGACGCGCCAGCCGGGTCCGAGCTCTGGGACGACGGCGCTGTCGGTCTCGAACGCGAGGAGCGAAGGCCCCGCTCCCGCCACGCATACCGCCAGGCCGGCGTCGCGGAGGTCCTGAAAGAGAGCACGAGAGGCCGGGGCCAGGGCCAGCCGGCGGGCCTGGTGGAGCCGGTCTTCGAGGGCCTCGAGAAGGAGCTCGGGCCGGGCGGTCAGCGCGACCACGGTGAGAGCCGCCCGGCCCACGTTGTGGGCGGCGGCGGAGAGGGGGACCTCTCTCGGAAGGATCCGCCGGGCGTCGGCTGTCGGGACGCGCTCCTCCTCCGGAACGAGCAGGACAGGGCGGAGCGACGCGTGCGGCTCCAGGGGCTCGGCTCGCCATCCCGTTGCCGATAGATAGGCGACCACCAGCCCTCCGAGGATGCAGGCGGCCACGTTGTCCGGGTGGCCTTCGATGTCCACAGCGACCTGGAGCAGCCCGGGGGGGTCGAGACGGGACCCGATCAGCTCGTTGGCGAGCAGGAGACCGGCGACCGTCGCCGACGACGACGACCCGAGACCCCGTTCGAGCGGGATGGCGTTTCGGCACCGGAGTCTGAACGGGGGCAGGGACCCGCCGGCCTCGCGCGCGAGGTAGGCCATGGACCGGAACACGAGGTTGGAGGCGTCCTCGGGGAGCTCACCGGCTCCCTCACCCTCCACGACCACGGCCGGCCGGGCCTCCGTGTCGACTTCCACCTCGTTCTCGACGTCCACGGCGAGGGCCAGGGCGTCAAATCCCGGGCCGAGGTTGGCCACGGTGGCCGGAGTCCGGGCGAGGAGGCGCATCAGAGACCGAGCTCGGCGGCCACCGCGTCGGGGTCGGCCGGGACCGTCGCCGGCGGAACGGTCCGGGACACCGCGACCTGAGGGTCCTTCAGACCGTGGCCGGTGAGGACGCACACGACGACGTCCCCGCGCGAGATTCGCTCCCCCTCGGCCACCGCCAGAAGCCCGGCCACCGACGCCGCCGACGCCGGCTCGCAGAAGATGCCCTCTCTGGCCAACCGGTCGTACGCGGCCAGGATGTCGTTGTCGGGGACGGCCAGGATGTCTCCCCCGGATTCCTCCGCGGCCCGGACGGCTCCCTCCCAGGACGCCGGGTTGCCGATGCGGATCGCGCTGGCAACCGTCTCGGGGTGCTCGACCGGCTCCCCGCGAACGATCGGCGCCGCGCCCTCGGCCTGGAACCCGAAGACAACCGGCAGGGCGTCCGTCCTCCCGCCGTCCCGGTACTCTCGGTAGCCCATCCAGTGGCTGGTGATGTTCCCCGCATTCCCCACCGGAAGGAGGTGGACGTCGGGTGCACGACCGAGGGCGTCACAGATCTCGAAAGCGCAGGTCTTCTGACCTTGCAGCCGGTCGGGGTTCACCGAGTTGACCATGGTGACGGGGTGGGCGTCGGCGAGCTGGCGGGTGAGGACCAGCGCTCGGTCGAAGCTCCCTTCGACCTCGAGGACCCTGGCCCCGGCCACCAGCGTCTGGGCCATCTTCCCGAGAGCCACTCCGCCCTTGGGCACGACGACGGCGCAGGTGAGCCCGGCCCGGGCGGCATACGCCGCGGCCGAGGCGCTGGTGTTGCCGGTGGACGCGCACACCACGGCCTTCGACCCCTGCTCCAGGGCCTTGGAGACGGCCACGGTCATCCCCCGATCCTTGAACGAGCCGGTCGGGTTGGCTCCCTCGACCTTCAGGAAGACCTCGCAGCCCGTCGCCTGGGAGAGGGAGGCGGACCGAACCAGCGGCGTCCCACCCTCGAGCAGAGTGACCACCGGGGTCGCGTCGGTCACGGGCAGCCGGGCCCGGAACTCCTCGATGACCCCGCGCCAGGGCGCGGGGCGGGCCCTTCTCGGCGAGCCAGCCCTACTCGCCACCCTCCACCCGCATGACGCTCTTGACCTCGGAGACGACGTCCAGGGCCCGCAGGTCGTTCACCGTCCGCTGGAGCGCTCCTTCGTTGGCCCGGTGAGTGATCATCACCAGGAGGGCTCTCTCGCCGCCCCCCTCCTGCCACACCTCCTTGATGGAGACCTCGTTCTCCCCGAACGCTCCCGCCACCTTGGCCAAGACGCCCGGTCGGTCCACCGCCTCCAGGAGCAGGTAGTACTGACTCTCGTGACGGTCCATCGGGCGGACCGTTCGCTCCTCGTAGCAGGTGCAGCCGATCTCCCGGCCGCCCCACTTGAGATTGCGGGCCACGGCGACGAGATCACCTACCACCGCCGTGGCGGTTGGCCCCCCGCCCGCGCCCCTCCCGTAGAACATGAGAGGTCCCGCGGCCGCCCCTTCCACGAAGACGGCATTCAGATTTTCGCGCACCGCGGCCAGCGGGTGGTCCCGGGGAATCATCGCCGGGTGCACTCGGACGGCCACCTCACTGTCCTCGAGACCGGCGAACGCGATGAGCTTGATGACGTAGCCGAGACGCTCGGCGAACCGGATATCCTCGGCGGTCACGCCGGCGATCCCCTCGCGGTACACGTCGCTCGCCACCACCCGGGCGTTGAAGGCGATCGAGGCCAGGATGGCGCACTTGGCCGCGGCATCGAACCCCTCGACGTCTTCGGTGGGATCGCGCTCCGCGTAGCCGAGCTGCTGCGCCTGCGCCAGGGCGTCCGGGAACGACATCCCGTCCTCCGTCATCCGAGTCAGGACGTAGTTCGTCGTTCCGTTCACGATGCCCATCAATCGAATGACACGCTCGCCGGCGAGCGACTCCTTCATCGGTCGGACCAGCGGGATCCCTCCGGCTACCGACCCTTCGAAGGCCAGATCTGCTCGGGTCTCTTCCGCCGCGTCGAAGAGCTCCCTGCCGAAGTTGGCGAGAAGCTCCTTGTTCGCCGTGACCACGGGCTTGCCGGCTCGGAGCGACCGGAGGATCAACGAGCGGGCAGGCTCGATGCCCCCGATGACCTCGCAGACCACGTCCACGTCGGGATCGTCGACGACCTCCTCTGGAGCAGTGGTGAACAGCTCCTGGGGAACCGGGACCTCTCGGTCAGCCGACGGGTTGCGCACCGCCACCCGCACGAGCTCGAGTCGGCAGCCTACCCGCCGTTCGATGTCCGAGCTGTGCTCGCTGAGGAGGCGGGCCACGGCGGCGCCGACGGTCCCGCATCCGAGCATGCCGATCCGTACAGGCGCTGCTTCGCTCACCGATGAGGTTCCGGTCCGCGGGTGGGGGGTAACCTCGTCCCGCTCACGGGAGCCACCGGGCCATCACGATCTCGTCGTCGTAGCCGTAGGACTTCTTCGACTGACCGATGAGGCGGCCCTCTTCCTCGAACCCGAATTTCCGGTACAGCGCCCGGGCCACCTCGTTGTGCGGGTAGACGGTCAGGCTCACCTTCTCCACCCCCGACCACTCGGCCCATCGAAGAGCCTCGGCGAGAAGAGCCGAACCAACACCTCGCCCGCGCCACTCCCGAGAGACCGACATCCCCAACTCGGCCACGTGCCGGAGGTTGGCGTGCTTCTCCCGCGTGATCCCCAGGTCGCCAACGACTCGCCCATCCGCCACGGCCACGATGCGTGCGCCGGTGGATGTCCACGACCTACGGAACTGCCGGCGCAGCTGGCGCACGGTCCAGGGAACTTCCTCCGTCCGGATGAACCGCCGCTCCGCGGCGACGGCCTTCACCAGGTCGAGGATCTGCCGGGCGTCACTGGGGCGGGCGGGCCGCACTTCCACACCCGGCGGCGGGAAAGGCTCCGGGAGCGACGGACCGGTCGGCCGGCCGCGTGAGACCGGCGGAGCCCCTTCATCTCCGCGATTTTCCCCTGGAACCCCCATCTATTCGGTTCCCTCCAGCCGCTCCATGCTGTCCGGCGCCGAGACGCCGAGGATCGCCAGCACGTTGCCGATCACCTGCTTGGTAGCCGCGGCGAGATGCATGCGCGCCTGGGTGAGGTCGGGGTCATCGGTCACCACCCGGCACTCCGTGTAGAAACGGTGGAAGTCGGCGGCCAACTCCTCCGCGTACCGGGTCAGCCGGTACGGCGCCCTGCCCTCAGCTGCGAACCGCACCTGTTCCGGCATCTCCGCGATCTTCCGGAGCAGGTCGAGCTCGGTCTCGTGGACCAGCTCCTCGGCCCGGACCTTCTCGAAGGGCTCCATGGCGACGCCCTGCTCCTCGGCGAACCGAAGGATGCTGGCGATCCGGGCGTGCGCGTACTGGACGTAATACACGGGATTCTCCAAGGTCTGGCTCTTCACGAGGTCGATATCGAAGTCGAGCGCGGTGTCGGTGGAACGGGTAAGGAGCGTGTATCGGGCGGCGTCCGGTCCGACCTCGTCGAGTACCTCGTCGAGTGTGATGATGTCGCCGGTCCGCTTGCTCATCCGCACCGGTTCTCCCCCCCGGTACAGGTTGACCAGCTGGTACAGGATGAACTCCACCCGGTCGACCTCGTAACCGAACGCCTGCGCCGCCCCCACGAGGCGCTTCATGGTCCCGTGGTGGTCGGCCCCCCACACGTAGATCAGCCGGTCGAACCCACGGGCGAACTTCTCGCGGAGGTACGCGCAGTCGGCCGCGAAGTAGGTGGGCTCCCCGTTGGAGCGCACCAGCACGCGGTCCTTCTCGTCCCCGAACCGAGTGGACCGGAACCAGATTGCTCCGTCGTCCTCGTAGGCCAGCTCCCGGTCCTTGAGGAGTTGGATGGCCTGGTCGATCCGGCCCTCGGCCCGAAGTGTGGTCTCGCGGAACCAGGTCTCGATGCGCACGTTCATCCGATCCAACGTTGCCCGGATGGCGTCGAGCTCCCGGCGCATCCCTTCATCCCCAAGCAGGGCCCGGCGCTCCTCTGGAGGCAGGCTCACAAACTCATCGCCGGCGTCGGCCGCGATCTCCTCGGCGAGCTCGGCCAGGTAGCTTCCTTGATAGCCGCCCTCGGGGATCTCTGCCTCGCGCCCGAAGCGCTGGAGGTACCGGGCCTCCAGCGATGCGGCGAACAGCTCCGCCTGTCCTCCGGCGTCGTTCACGTAGTACTCGCGCTCGACTCGGTAACCCGCCGTCTCCAGCAGGCGAGCCAAGGCGTCCCCAATGGCAGCGCCCCGCCCGTGGCCTACGTGCAGTGGACCGGTGGGGTTGGCGGATACGAACTCGACCTGGACACGCTCGCCGGCCCCCACGTCGACCCGCCCGTAGGCCGGCCCGAGCCGTTCCACCTCACCCATCACCTCGTAGAGCCAGCCGTGCGCCAGGAAGAAGTTGATGAACCCCGGCCCGGCCACCTCGGCCTTGGCCACGAAGGCGGCCGGCGGGAGGTGCTTCACGATGATGTCGGCGACATCCCTGGGATTCCGAACGATTCGCGGCGCCAGCGCCAGGGCTATATTGGTGGTGTAGTCGCCGTGGTCCTTCTGGCGGGGGCGAACCACCTCGATCGCATCGGGCACGTCTTCCAGTCGGAGCTCAACCGCGGCCGCGGCAACGGCCTCACGGACTATCCGGGCGAGCTGCTCCTCGATCATGGGCTCAGGGCGAGCCTACTCCTGCGGTTCCTGTGAGCCTCCCAGCGAGCGCTGGACGACCTCGATGAGCTCTCCCGGGTCGAACGGCTTGGTCACGTAGGCCACCACGCCGAGCTCGTACCCGCGCCGCCGGTCCTGGTCCTGGGCCCGGGCCGATAGGAAGATCACCGGGATGGCCGCGGTGGCCTGGTCCTCCTTGAGCCGGCGGCATACCTCCCAGCCGTCGACCCCGGGCATCATGACGTCGAGCAGGATGATGTCGGGGAGATGCTCTCTTGCCTTCTCGAACGCTTCCTCCCCCCTGGTGGCCGTGTGGACCTCGAATCCCTCGAGGTTGAAGTTCACCTGGAGAAGACGAAGGATGACGGGGTCGTCGTCGGCAACCAGGATCCGCGTCGGCCTGCTCGTCCCCGTCAAGAGTGACGGAATCATAGCAGCGAGCCGCGGCTGCGGCGCCCGGTTCAGGCCACTGTGAGCTCGGCCTTCATTCCCAGCTTGGCGTGCGGCTTCCCGGTCTTGGGATCGGGGAAGAAGCAGCGAACCTGATAGGTGCCGGGCTCGAGATCGATCGAGCTCCACATCCAACCGCCGGGAGCCGGTGCGAGGCTGAAGAACCCTTCTTCCTCGGCACCCTGCTCGTAGATCAGGACCTCGTGGCCCTGTTTGCCGAGGTTGGAGTCCCCACCGTCGCTTCCCCCGCTACGGCGCCTTCGATCTTGAAGTAGAACTCGCCCACCTCGATGGTGAAGTCCGCCGCAGGGACTCGCACCTCTGGTCCCGTGGCAGCTGCGACTTCGAAGAATCCCACCGGAGGGGGCCCTCTGCTTCGGGGTCGACCACGAGGTACGACCCCTCCGGGAACTCGAGCGTCGCCTGGCTGGTGCCTCCCGGCTTCGCAACGGGGAGGCCCCGACGACCGTAATCAACGCGAGGATCGGCACGCGGCGAGGGCGACGAGGGCAAGCGCAGTGAGACGAGCAGCGATCGCGGTGCGGTTCACGTGATTTCCTCCTGGGAGGCGGCGGACCTATCTCACCCTGCGCAGCGTCTAGACGCCTGCGGACGGAGGCAACTCGGGGCGCCGAGGGCGAAAAGCTCGCTGCTACTATTGCCGTGGCGCCCGTAGCTCAGGGGATAGAGCACCGGCCTCCGGAGCCGGGTGCGGAGGTTCGAATCCTCCCGGGCGCACACTGCCGGGGGCGTGCCTGCTCTGCTGATGTTCCCACCCCCGCTCTGCAGGTCAAAGCCTCCGTATAGGATGTGCAGGCACCCGGCCTGCATCACCGGAGGGCTGTCCCGACGAGGTGGCATCATGAAGATAGACGTCTCGGAGTCGATCGCCCGCCCCCCGGCCGATGTGTTCCGCTTCGTGGCAACGGACCACGTCGAGAACCATCCGCGCTGGGATCCGCAAATGAACCTGGTTCAGGAGACGCCGGGCCCCATCGGCGTCGGCACCAGGATCCGCCGGCGCCATACTCGTGGGGAGACCCCGGTCGAGGGTGAGATGGAGGTCGTTGAGTTCGACCCCGGCCGCTCGATGGCGGCGGTGATCCGCGACGGCCCCATGGAGCTCCGCTCGCGGATGATCGTGGAGCCCGAGGGAGAGGAGCGCACCCGGCTGACGTTCGAGGTCGAATCGGATGCCCCCCTCGAGATGATGGAGGATCCGATCCGGGGGAGCCTCCGGCGGATCAAGGAGCTCATCGAGGCTGAAGCATAGGGCGGTTCCTCGGAGTCGCCGCATGGCTCCGGACCGATACCCGACCTACCCCAACACTTAGGTCGACCTGAGTTCGAACCGGTCTCCAACGATTCTGACCCGTCGTCCCGGCACCTCCCGGGCGGCCGAAAGTCTGAGCGGACCGAGGCGCGACCCTCGTGGCGGGTCACGCCTCTTACACGGGCGCAATGGTCCGCACTGCGCGCCCTCTAGCTTCTAACCGGGACCGCACATCAGCTCCGGCCGTGGAGCGGGGAGAAATCGGGAGTTCCCCGGAGGCCGTGGAGAAATCGTGAAGGCTGGGCACTCGACCGTTCCAGAGCCCGCCGGAAACTTCAGCTCCCGCCCATCACGGAGAACCGCTGCTCGCATAACGACCCTGAGCGTCCCGCGCCGCTTCAGGCGACCGACCAAGACTGGCCTTCCGCACCTCGAAACTCCCGTTGACGATCAGCCCGCCACTCGAATCAGCAGGTCGTTGCGGTGCCCATGTTTTCGGTGTCCCTCCGGGGGCACGTGGAGAAATCGTGGAGTCTCTCTCCCCGATCTCTCCACGCCGGCTCCCTGCGTCCCGCCCGCGGGGAAGTGGCGAGGACGCTCAGCGGTTCACCCGGCCGCCCACGAGCACCCGGCGGCGCACAGCCACAGCAGCGAGTGACAGGGCGGCCAACCCCACGAGAACCACGACGATGCCCGCCCACGGCGCCGTCTGGGCCCCTGGTGCGGTATCTGGGGCACGCTCGCGAGTGGCGACCGAGGCAACGGGATTCGTTTCCGGCAGGCCGTGTTTCACGAGGTAATGGAAGAAGCCGAGGGAGCTCTGGTACCAGCCGGCAGTGATCGGCATGTTGACACCGGCTGTCAGCTCCTGGCCCGGCGGGGTATACGTCACCGGCCCGCCCTTCGCGTACGGATACAGGTCCTGTCGGATGAGGACGTCGCTGAAGTCGAACCGGTAGGTCACGAGGTACCTGGGCCCCAGATCCGCGGGAGTCCGTCCCAACTCCTCGACCGAGTCGGCCCGGGTGTCGTCCAGACCGCCCGCCACATCGATCCCGGACTCCCATAGTCCCTCCGTGTCGGGGGCTTCGATCCTCAGCCCGCCTCCGAGTCCCGGGCCGGTGATGTTGGCCTCGGCGACGGACGCCTTGGCCGATGCGGGTCCAGCGGTGACCACGGTCGATATCGCCACCAGTCCTGCGAACAGCACCCGTGCTCTCATGGTCCTTCATCCTTACTCGGCTGCCTGCAGTACACCGCCAGTGGCTCGCCGGTTCCCTTCCCATTTCCCCAGGATTTCGGCGTTACCCACAGGCCCGGACCTGCGACGGCCGGGTTCGTACCACTGCACCTCCGCCTCTGCGATCGGGAATCGAACTCACGGGGTTCGGCGGCGGTAGTAACCGCCTCGCCGAATCTTGGCGTGGCGCTTGCTGAGAGCAACCGGCAGCCCTTCTACCTGCGGATACTTTTTCGACTTCTGTCCAGTTGGGTGCACCTAGGGCGTCTCCACAGACAACCCGACCAATGAAACGCCCCCCGCGAGCGGCTGGTTTATCGGATTCCTCGCATCTTTTCGAGTATGGCAAGGGTTCCGTAAGGGTCCGATAAGCCGCAGCCCCTACCGTAGACCCGTCCATACCGCGGAGGTGGTCGCATGCGAGGGAACCGATCCCGGCGACTGGCCGGCACGCTCTTGCTTGCTCTCGGTCTCGCCACCGGCGTGTCAACGGGCGCGAGCGCTTCGCATCTACGGCCCGCCCACGAGATCAAGCTGCGCGTCGAGCGCCTGCAGCGGCTCGAGGGCGCCTTCTACGAGCTCTGGGTCGTCAAGGGGACCCGGAAGGAATCCGCCGGGTCGTTCAACGTTACCGACAGCGGGCGGCTGGAGGACGGGTTCGGCCACCGGGCCCGGTTCTTCTCTCGGATCGATCCCGCACAGGCCGACGCCCTGGTCGTGACGATCGAGCCGCTTCCTGACCCGGACCCAGGCCCGAGCGGGATCGCCATCCTCACGGGCGCACCTGGCCGCCACGACGCGATGCTTCGCTTCCCCGTGAACCAGCGGCGCATGAGGGGATCCTTCATCCTCGCCACTCCTACCGACTCGGACAGCACCAACGAGACGGCCGGCGTGTGGTTCCTCGATCCGGCGGCCGGCCCGGGACCTTCGCTCATCCTTCCCCAGCTTCCCGGTGGCTGGGTGTTCGAGGGCTGGGGGGTCACCCAGGGACACCCCCTCACGACGGGGCGGTTCACCGCGGCCTCGGGTGCCGACTCGGCGGCGCCTTTCTCCGGACCGAACCCCGGGCCACCGTTTCCGGGAGAGGACTTCTTGATGAATCTGCCGCCGGAGATCACCCGGCCCGTCGACCTGGCCGACGGCAGCTCGGCCATCGTCCTCACCCTGGAGCCGGACCTCTCCGGCGTGGACCCCACTGGCGAAGGCCCATTCTCGATCAAGCCGCTTCTGGCAGCTGTGCCGGCGGGCGCGGCGGATCACACGTCGATCGAGCTTTCCCTGGATCTGAGCACCGTCCCCATCGGGAGGGCGACCTACTGAGGCTGGCCGCCCCAGTGTGACCGCGGTCGTTCACACGGACGGAGCGAACCGGAGGTCACGCGTTTCGGCGTCGGCGGCTACGAAGGCGAGCAGCCGTGCGCCCTCCTCGGCCACGGCGGTGCGGTCCCGTGGCGCCAGTGGCTCGAAGGGCTCGATCACCAGGCTCGCTCCGCCGCCGACGCGCTGCAGCTTCCAAGTTGCGCGGACGAAGCCGTCCACCAGCACCGTGGGCGTCCCGATGCCGAGCCTGCGGTCCTGGTCGGAGATGATGCGGCTGCGGTCGTCGTGGGAGAGAAGCACATTGTCGAACTGTGGCAGGAAGCGAGGTGGGGCTGGTGTGTCCGGGTCGGGCCGGGGCGCATCGGGCAAGTCGAACAGCTCGCGGCCGCGCTCGTCCCGGAAGGTGCGCAGGTGTGGGCGGAGTCGTTCGACCACCTCGCGCAGGCCGGTCAGCCAGGACCACGTCCGGATGTCTGCGACCGTTGCCGGGCCGAACGCCGCCAGGTACCGCCTGACCATCTCGTCGGGCGAAGGGTCGGGATCCAGGGCACGGCCGAGCCAGGCCTCCACCGTGGTCCAGATAGCCTGCCCGCTGACTCCCCAGACCCCGCGGGGCGGCATCTGGACCACTGGGACCAGGAAGCGGATGGCGTACGCGAGGGATGCTGCATCGCGATCTGTCCAACGCTCTCCTAGGATCTCCCGCAGCGCCGCGGTGGTGCGCGGCCGTTCCTCGACGAGGGTCCGCCCCGCCGTCAGGAGCGCTTCCATGTCCATCCCTTCGAGGTTCCGGCGGAACGGGCTGGTCGAGAAGGCGCGTTCCAAGACCGACTGGACGACGGGGCGAAGCGCCACACAGTCGCGCGCGGTCACCAGGTGCAGCGTCGTGCGGATCAGCGGGACGCGCACCGCCTGTCGGTCGTTGATCATCTGGGCCAGCTCATCCGGGCGGAAGCCGTGCAGCCGCGTCCACAGCCCGAGGTAGGGATCGGTCGGGACCTGCGCCTGCATGCCGACAAGCCGCTCGATCGCATCGTAGGCAGGGAGCTTCCGGCGACGGAGCAGCATATGCCGCTCGAGCAGCGAGCGGTTGAGCGCGCGCCGGCCGAGGACGGGAACCGAGGCTATCCCAGGCCTCGGGCGTCCTGCTTCAGCGCGGTGTCGACCGCCAGCGAAGCGGCCACCACGAGGCTCCGCAGGGGATCCTCGAGCGGCCGGTGGATCTGAACCACGTAATTGTCGGCCGTCGTGAACAGGGTCTTGGCCAGGCCCTCCCACGTCTTCGTGATCCGAGCGACTTCCATCCCCGACTGGTCCTGAATGTTGAAGTTCCACGCCCGCCAGTTCTCCGCGTTGATCGAGCCGCACGCCTGACCACCGGCCTCGAGCGAGAACCGGATCTTCCCGATGACGTTCTGCTGGACGATCTGGCCGATCTCCCGGCCGCCGGCGTCCTCTACGACGATTCGTGACTTGAGGAGCTTCGCGGGTCGCGTGAGCCGCAGGATGACGCTACCCCTCGTGTCGACGATCTCGAGTCGATGAGTCAGGTACTGATCCAGCGAGGTGAGCAGCCGCAGGGCCTTGCGGGCGGTGCTCTGGCCGACCTGTCGAACGGCGCCGATCTGGTTCGCCTCGCGATCGAAGACCGCGTACTCGTTGGTCAGCTCGAAGATCTTGGCCTTCTGGTTGACCACGAGCACGGGCTCGGTGAGCACGGTGCCGCCGCCGGGCATCCCCGCTCCCTGGGCGCCCGCCCGGGTCACGTCTTGACGGATCTTGTCCGGCGAGCGCTGGACGGTAGGGACCGTCGGGCTGCCTACTGGCTCATCCATGCTCGTTTGACCACCGGTGGAGACGTGAGCAGTCCACGCTCGTCCGTCCCAGTACCGCAGCTCGTCCCGGCCCAGCGGGTCGGGGTACCAGCCGGCCGCGGCTTCGCCTCCGCTGGTCACGGCCGGGACGCTACCAGGTCGGGGCGCGATATGCGCGAATGGGAGTCGGACGTGGCGGGTGCTTCCTTCTCACTCTCCTGCGAGGGCCGACCGGCCCTCTCGCCGTCGCCCTATCAGGCGACGGCCTGTTGCTCCGAGGCCGGCGGATCGGGAGGCGGTGGCAAGACCGCTCGAACGCCGGCCGCGCTGACACCGGGAACCAGGCGAGTGGCCTGGCCGGAGCGCCACGCGTACAGGGTTCCCTCTCCCTCGCAACCAGCCTCACGCGCCAGCACGAGGAGCTCGCCATTCGGGAGCCATCCGACCGGCTCGGTCGAGAGCCCTTTGAGCTCCCCTGCCAGCTCCGTGACGGCACCGTCCCACACTCGCGTCGTGTTGCCCTCTTCGCAGGAGCCCACGGTGTAGGCGACGTTCTCCGAGATGAACTCGGAGGCGATCACGTCCCCCATCTCCGTGGAAGCGGTATCGAGCCTCCCGAGCTCGGCATCACGGGTCGCGCCTTTCTTGTCCTGCAAGGCCAGGCGAAGCGAGTGGACGTCGTATCGATCGTCGTGTTCCGCCGCGTAGTAGATCGTCGTGCCGTCGTGCGCGAACGAGAGGGAGAAGATCCTTCGAGCGTCTTCGCCGATCGCGAGGAGTTGGACATCCTTTCCCACGTTCGTGGCCAGCCACAGACCGTAGGTTCCGTCTTCAGCGGTTCCAGTAACCGCGACATGCGTTCCTGCAGGGTGATAGACGACCTCATCGTGGTCGGCGAGGAACGAGATGTCGGCGGGCTCGTCGCTGAACGCATCCACCTTCATCAGCCGCCCCTCCGACACGTAGACGATCGCCCGCCCGGTCGGTCGAGACCAGGCGATCGACTCGGAGACGTCGTCGAGGGAGACGACTCCCTCGCCCTCGTACCTGCGGAGATCGCCGAAGCTCACGCGATCACCCTCTGGGCCCCAGTCGAGATCCAACGCCTGAGGGATCTCGAGGACGCAACGCGCGACGGTCCCGGATCGGCGGGCCACGTACAGTTCTGAGCCGAGGACGAAGCTCACCTCGGACCCGTGAAGTCTGCGGAGACCGCCACATCCTCCGGTGATCTGGAACACGCCGGCGCCACCGGGCTGAGAAGGCGACGGCCCGTCGGTGTTCGGCCCCTGCCCTTGGGGCGTGCAGCCCACCGCGAGGAGGAACCAGCAGATCACCGGGGCAAGGAGCCTTAGCTTCACGCGCCCAGCAGCCTACCGCTTCGGGCCGTTCGGCTGCGGACCGCCCAACGAGAGCTCGGGCCCGGAGCTGGCCGCCCTACGCGATCAGCCGGAACGTCGCGGTGGCTGCCGCGGCAACGACGACCACGACGAGCACGGGCGCACGGAGGGCGAGCGCCACGAGAGCCACAGAGAGGCCTAGGACGCGCTCGTCCAGAACAAGGCTGCGGCCGAAGCCGAACACCTGAGTGGCAACCAGCGCCGCCAGAAGCGCCGGGGCCAAGAGCGTCACGACATCCAGCACGCGAGGGGGAAGCTCTCGTCCGCCGAGGATCACCGGGCCGGTCGCCTTGATCAGCATCGTGGCGACGCCGATCACGGCGATGGCTATCCATCCCGCGCTCACGATCTCCGGAGCCCCACGAGACAACCAGCGCTGGCGGCCAGGATGGGCAGCCCTAGTGGGACGAACGGCGTGAGGACGAGCGCGATGGACGCCCCCAGGACCGCAGCCACGATGCCTCGCCTCTCGCGGAGCTGCGACCACAGTAGGGCAAGGAACAACGCGGGGAAGGCTGCGTCGAGGCCGAGCGCCGTCGGATCGCCTATCGCCTGCGCCCCAAGGGCCCCGAGCGCGGTGGTGCTGACCCACGTGACGTAGAGAACGGCACCGGCGCCGATCAGCAGCCCGCGGTCGAATCGGCCACCTCGATTGGCGATGGCCCAGGACTCGTCCACCACGAGCTGAGCGAGGAGGAAGCGCTTCCACAGGGAACCACCCAGTACCGGTGCCACCGAGACCCCGATGGGCGCGTATCGAGCGTTCAGGAGGATGGCCGCGACCACAGCCGCCGCCACGGCTCCACCGGCATCGAGGATCGAGGCCGCGGCGAACTGAGCGGAGCCCGCGAAGGTAGTGGCGGACATGACCACGGCGCCGAGAGACCCGAATCCCGCCGATCGGGCCAACAGGCCGAAGGGGATGCCGAACGCTCCCACCGCCACCGCGAAGGGAAGAGCCGCGCGCGCGCCATCACGGAACCGAGAGGAGGGCATCGGTTGGCGGAGCATAGCGCTCGCCCGGGGAGGAACTTGAGCTCCCTCGGTGCCCCAACACACGGAACTCTGGACGTGCCCGAAGTGCGGAAGGCGGTTCGTCTCCCGCAACATGTGGCACGCCTGCGGCTACTACTCGGTGGACGGGTTCCTGGAGGGAAAGGGTCCAGGGGCCCGCAAGCTATTCGATCGATTCGAAGAGCCGATCCAGCGTGTGGCCCGTGTGAGCTCGCGCCGGCGAAGACACGGGTGGCGTTCATGGGCCGGGTTCGATTCGCCGGCGTAACCAGGTGAGCGATCGAGGGATGGCGCTCGCCTTCGGAATGCCCAGATCCCTGTCCCATCCACGGGTCCGCAAGATCGGCGGTTCGGCCCCACGTGGCACGTTCACACCGTCCGGATCAGCTCGCTCGAGGAACTCGACGACGAGCTCCTGGAGTGGCTTCGCGAGTCGTACCACCAGATGGGGATGCAGGAGCGACTGGCTAACTGGAAGCCGGCTCCGGTGCGGGAGCGCTGAGCCCCGGTTACCTGGCGGCCGCCGCCCGGCCTCTGGCCAACTCGGCGTCGGCATCCGCCACCTTGCGAAGGAGATCGCGCAGCTGGCGCTGCTCGGCGGCGGTGAGCGCGCTGAACGAGGAGGGGGGCTCGTGGAGCACCTCGAAGGCGCGTTTCCTGGCTGCGATGCCCTCCTCGGTGAGGGCGATCATCTTCACCCGGCGGTCGGTAGGGTGGGGCCTTCGCTCGGTCAGGCCTCGCTCCTCCAGCGCGTCGGCCAGGTTGGTCACGTACGACGCGTCACACCGCCAGTGGTCGGCGAGGTCCCGCATGGGCAGGCCCTCGCCGGGTTCGAGGTGGAAGAGCGTCTTCAAAAGACCCGGGGACACTCCGACAGCGGCGCTCGCCTCGGTCATTCGGGTATGAGCCTCACCATCGAAGATGAGCTCGAAGATGGTGCGCCACGCCTCCCGACCTGCCCTGGTGTTCACGTCCACATGCTACTTCGTTCATGGACGGACGTCAACCATCCAGTTGACTCAAGCAAACACTTGACAATCCTCAAAGGTTGGGGGTAGCCTAGGTCCCACGACAGACTGGGACGGAAACGGAAGGATCCCTGCCATGAGCGACAAAGCCATCCTCGTCGAGGGACTCGCCAAGAGCTTCGGGCCCGTGGCGGCGCTCGACGGCATCGACTTCGACGTTCCACCCGCGAGCGTGTTCGGGCTGCTGGGCCCGAACGGAGCCGGGAAGACGACTGCGGTGCGCATCCTGACCACGATCCTGATCCCCGACGGGGGGCGGGCAGAGGTGCTCGGTCACGACGTGGTCCGCGATCCCTGGGCCGTTCGCAGTCGCATCGGCCTCGCCGGGCAAAACGCTGCCGTCGACCCGAACCTCACCGGCCGCGAGAACCTCCGGCTCGTCGGTCGCCTCGCCCACGTCGCTCGTCATCTGATCGGCCCGCGCACCGACGAGCTGCTGGAGCGATTCGATCTCTCCGACGCGGCCGACCGACCCGTGCGCACGTACTCGGGCGGGATGCGCCGGCGTCTCGACGTGAGCGCGGCCCTCGTCCAGCGGCCCGAGGTGCTGTTCCTGGACGAGCCCACGACCGGACTCGACCTCCGCAGCCGGAACGAGCTGTGGGAGATGATCCGCGAGCTCGTCGCCGAAGGCACCACGGTCTTGCTCACCACGCAGTATCTGGAGGAGGCCGACCGGTTGACCCACAACATCGCCGTGGTGGACCACGGTCATGTCATCGCCCGAGGCACCCCGGCCGATCTCAAATCGCGACTCGGCAGCACGGTGATCGAGATCGGGATGGCCGACGAGCACCAGGCCATACGAGCCGAAGGAGTGCTGGCCCCTTACGTTCCCGGGAAGCCCGAGCGCGAGGGCGCGCTGGTGCGCGTCACCTCGGATGACGGGCCACGCGTCCTGATCGAGGTGCTCCGGTCTCTCGACGCCCACGAGCTCGCTCCCGGGAGCCTCACGGTCCGGGAGCCGAGCCTCGATGACGTGTTCCTCGCCCTCACCGGGCGGCACGCCGAGCCCGAACCGACCCCAGACAGAGAAGCCGTTCCCACAGGAGGTGCCGCGTGAGCGCGACGACTGTTCCCGCTTCCCCGCCGTTCGAGCATCGGGGACTGCACCGCGTTGCCGGAGCGATCTCGGATGGGCTGACGCTCACGTGGCGCTACCTGATCCACTATCGGCGGGTTCCCCAACTGCTCGTGTTCTCCACGATCCAGCCGGTGATCTTCGTGTTGCTGTTCCGGTACGTCTTCGGTGGGGCCATCCATATACCAGGGGGGGTGCCCTACGTCGACTTCCTCATACCCGGCATCTTCGTCCAGACGGCCGTGTTCGGCGCGATCGCCGCCGCCATCGGCCTGGCCGCCGATTTCAAGACCGGGGTGATCGAGCGGTTCCATGCTCTCCCTATGGCCCGCTCGGCTCTTCTGGTTGGCCGGACTACCGCGGACCTGACGCGGAACGTCTTCGTGACAGTCCTCATGGCCGCGGTGGGATTCGCCGTGGGGTTCCGCATCCACACGAACGCGCTGGCCTTCGTGGCCAGCCTGGCCGTGCTGCTGTTCTTCGGCTACGCGATGTCTTGGATCTTCGCCACGGTGGGGCTGGCCGTCGGCGATCCGGAGACCGCCCAGGCGGCCGCGTTCCCTGTCATGGCCCCGCTGGTTTTCGCGTCATCGGCATTCGTGCCGGTCGACACGATGCCCGGGTGGCTCCAGGTCTTCGCAGAGCATCAGCCGGTCTCGGTGACGGCTTCGGCCGTTCGGGCGCTGGTGCTGGGAGGGCCGACGGCCTCGTACGTCCTGCAATCGCTGGCGTGGAGCGCGGGCCTCCTGCTGGTGTTCGCGCCACTCGCCGTTCGCCGGTACCGCCGGGCAGTGTGATCCACGGGAGGAGGCATCCATTGCGGGCATACGTTCTGATCCAGACAGAGCCGGAGACGGAACGCGTCACCGATCAGCTCCGAGCCGTCCCGGGAGTGCTCTTCGCTGACGATGTCACCGGAGCCTACGACGCCGTCGCCGTGGCCCAGTCCAGCTCGATGCGCCACCTGACGGAGGTCGTCCTGCCGGAGATCCGCAACGTCCCCGGCGTCACGCGGGCGCTTCCCGCCCCCGTGCTCGACGGCTCGGAGCGGGATCGGGAGACCGAGCCGTCCGGAAAGGCCTCCGCCACTGTTCGGGCCGCCTGAGCGGATAATCCGGATGTGGGCTGGTGGGAGGAGCCACGGAACGACTGGATGCACGGGTCCTGGTACCCCGTTCGGGCTCGCGGCCAACGGCACCGTGATGCTCGCCTTTCACGCCGGGGACGGATCCTCTGGTCCGTGGTCTTCGTTACTTGGGGCTGCCGTCGTCGCCCCCATAGCGCTCGCGATGCTCGACGGGATCTGACCGGCTCGCGCCGACCCCAAAAAGAGTGACAAAAACGCGCGAAGGCTTGCGCCCCGGCGGCCCGTTGATATAGAAATGCTTCGGAACCGCTGGAGTCTTCGGACTCCGGCGGTTCCGTTTTCCGGGTCGTTCGCCCTCCCGACCGACCTCCTAGCCGGAGGATGGACGTCCTCGTCCGGTGCCGGGGGTCCGCTGGCCGGACTCGCCAATGCCTTCTCGCTCCCGGGCCAGCTACCCCCCCGGACCCCCCTCCGGTACCCACACCGCAAAGCGTGACCCCTCGGCCAGGCTGCTCCGGACCTCGATCCGCCCTCCAAGGGACTCAACGATCTTCTTGGCGAGGGCGAGCCCCAGTCCCGAGCCGTCGCCCGACCGCGACGCATCCGCCTGCCAGAACGGCTCGAACACGTGCGCCAGGGCGTCCGGGGCGATCCCCTCGCCGGTGTCCTCCACGGTCACCTCGACCCCGCTCCGGTCCCAGCTCGCCTCGATCCGCACGGTGCCGTCGGCGGGGGTGTGGCGGATCGCGTTGTGCAGGAGGTTCTGAAGGACGCGAAGGAGCCGAGGCGAGCACAGGGCGCCCGCCGCCGGGGCCACCGACGTCTCCAGAACCAGGCCCTTCTCCCGAGCTTGGCCCTGGAGATCCGCGACCGCCGACCGCACCAGTTGGCCGAGGGGGATCCGGTCCGTCTCGCGCTCGATGGCCCCCGCGTCGATCTGAGCCAGCTCGAAGAGGTCGTCCACGAGGTGGGACAGCGAGCCCACGGCCCTCCGCATCTCCCGCGCGTACCGCCGGAGGCTGGGCGGGTCGCCCACCACACCCTCGTCGATGGCCTCGACCATGGCCCTGAGGCCGGCCAGCGGGGTACGCAGGTCGTGCGACACAGCGGTGATGAGATCGCGGCGGCGAGCCTCCAGATCGCGCTCCCGGGAGATCGACGCTTGGAGTCGCTCGGCCATCTCGTCGAGCGTCCGGCCCAGGTCACCGAGCTCGGAATCGGCGACAATCGGCCCGACCCGCGCCGTGAGGTCTCCCCGGGCCAGCTCCTCGGCCGTGCCGGTGACCCGGCGCAGCGCGGCAACCGTGGTGCGCGTGAGCGCCAGCGCGGCGCCGATTCCGACTACAGCGGAGGACGCCAGGACCACGGCGACCAGCGAGGCGTCGTGCCGGCTCACGAACATCAGCGCGGCGACCGCTCCGAGCATCGAGAGGGCCACGACGACGCCGACGACGGCCACGGCCAGGAACCGATGGCGGAGGGAGGAGCCGGCGAGCCACCGGGACCCCACCGCCGTCAAGAGCACGAGAACCACGGCGGAGGCCGCGAGCGTCAGCACCAGCTGGGCGACGTCCGAGGTCGGCATTCCCACGAGGGCGCCGCCGGCCAGCGTGGCGAGCGCACCCACAGCCGCGGTGACCCCCACCAGGGCGAGCCCGCTCCTCATGGCTCGAAGCGGTAGCCGACGCCCCATATGGTCATCAGGTGGCGGGGGCGGGATGGGTCGGCCTCGATCTTCTCCCGGATCCGGCGGATGTGGACCGTGACCGTCGAAGAGTCACCCTCCCATGCGAAGTCCCACACCTGCTCGAGCAACTGGAGCCTCTTGAACACCACGCCGGGGTTGGACGCCAGCAGGTGAAGGAGGTCGAACTCCTTTCGGGTGAGGTGCACGGCTTCCCCCCGAGCCCGAACGTCCCTGCGTTCCACGTCGATCTCGAGATCCTCGAACCGCAACGGGGGAGTCGGGCCCTCCGCGGCCGGGCTCGCGGTGCGACGAAGCACCGCCCGCACCCGGGCCACGACCTCCCGCGGGGAGAACGGTTTGGTGACGTAGTCGTCTGCGCCGAGCTCAAGGCCGACGATGCGATCGGTTTCCTCGCCCTTAGCCGTCAGCATGATGACGGCCGGAAACGGTGACGGGATCGCGTCACGCATCCGACGGAACACCTCCAGCCCGTCGATGCGCGGAAGCATCAGGTCGAGGATGACCACGTCCGGCCGGGCCCGCTCGACCGCGGAGAGGGCCCGCTCCCCGTCCTCGGCCGCCTCCACGTCGAAGCCCTCCCGGGCCAGGTAGCGCGACAGCACCTCGCGCACGATCGGCTCGTCGTCGACGACCAGCACCCTTGCTCCGGTCACACCACAGATTGTGGCCCACGGAGGTTGCGAAAGTCTTACGACCCATAGGCCTCCGGAGAATTCCGCAACCCGTAACGGTCCTGAAAGGGTCCGGCAAGATCCCTCCTCCACACTTGCGGCCATCCGACCACGAAGGAGGGAACGATGATCCGCAAGACCGTGGTGCTGGCGGTGGCTCTCGCCGCCGTCGCGCTGTCGGCGGGGATCGCTCGGGCGGGTGTGGGCGGCCCGGCGTTCTACGTCGACGGCGTCATCTATCGCACGGTCGGCACCCCGACCGATCTCTCGGGCACCGGAGCCCCGGAGCACAGCTTCGACACCATCTACCAGTTCTTCGGCCTCCAGCTGAACGTCGCTACCGCAGCGCCCGGAGACCCCGGCTACAACGGAGGGCGGTGGATGGTGCACGGCCTGTCGTTCTCCGACTACGCCGCCGCGGTCGCCGCCCACGACGCCAACGGCAGCGGCAACTTCGACAGTGACGAGGAGGTGGCCGCGGCACTAGCGTCCGGAGCGGCCTCCGACATCGGGATCGTCAAGATGTTCGAGTGCCCGGTGATCCCGCTGCCACGAAGCGGCTGACCTGAGAGCTCACCCTTGGTGGAGGCCGGCGGCGTCAGCGCCGGCCTGCCACCAGGTCGTGGCGCGGAAGCAGATCCTGGGCGCGGCCCAGTACCGCGCCCGGTAGCCTTCCCTCATCGAGGTCGAAGCGGTCAGCGAACCGGTCGAGGATGGCTCCCGCGACGTCGTCCCAGCCCGTCCCCGGGACCTCCTCTTCCACGCTTCCGACGGTCGCCGGATCCCACGGCAGCTCCAGCGCGGCGTAGACGGGCACTAGGACGTCTCGCACGCGGTCGGCGCCGGAGACGACGACCACCCCTCCGACGTGCGCGGCGCGGGCCACGACCCGCTGGCCCACGCCCATGAGCTTCTTCTCCCCTCGGGCGTTCACGCTGTGCTCCCCGGGGCAGTACTCGCCCGGGACCTCTCCGATCCTGGCATCGACGCCAAGCGATCCCAGCGCCTCCGCGACGATTTCGGCCAGCTCGTCGAACCGCGCTCGGATCCCTTCTCGAGGTGACGGATCCGGGATGGCCCAGGAGAAGGCCACGGTGCCTTGATGGAATACCGCAGCCCGCCCCCCGGCCAGCCGCTCGACCGCCGCGAAACCCCGTGCCCGGGCGGCCGCCATGGCTGCGGGTGCTCCCGGCTCGACGAGGTCGCGGGGGCCGAACGCCACGATCGCCGCCGGGCGGTGGAGCCGGAGCGTCTCGGGAAGGCTCCCTTCGCTCACGAGCTCCAGGGTGGCCCGGGAGACCGCGGTATCCAGAGCGGGCGGGTCCGGATAGGAATCCCGCACAAGCAGGATCCTTCGCTTGGTCACGAAACCAGTCTCTACCCCCGGCGCCGGATCCGTCCGGCGAGCGCGATCGCCCGTTCGGATCGTCGCCCCCGCCGCGCTCGCTGTGCTATATGGGGCCGAGCCCGAAGGGGGGTCCGGGGAGAGTAGCTCGCCCGGAGGGGGCGATGCGTGAAGTGGGACAGCGAGCGGTCCCCCGGAGTGATAAGGGAGCCGGATGCGGGAACGTCGGGGAAGCCGAGCATCGGAACGGTCGTCCAGGCGGTCCTCGCGCGCCGGGGCGTCCCGGACGAAGCCGGCCCGCAGAGCCACGAAGCCTCGGCGTGAGCCCTCCGCGCGGGAAGCGCCCCGCTCCGCCCGGGCGGCCGGGCCCCGTATCGGGCTGTGGGGGACCTTCGACCTTGAGAACTACGAAGACATGCTGTTCCCCCGCATCCTCGAGGAGGAGCTGGGCCGGCGGATTCCCGACGCCCACATCCGGGTCTTCGCTCCGGTCGGCTACACGGGACTGAACCGCTTCGAGGAGCGGGAGCCGGCGGAGCCTCTGGGCCCGTGGAGCCCGGAGCGCGTGACCGAGCTGGCCGGCGATCTCGACTGCGTGGTAATCGGCCCCGGCGAGATCATCCACGGCCGCGACGAGCTCCTGAGTCCCCACTACGGCCTGACGCCGGCCGAGATGCGGCGACGGGCCCCGAGCCGCTTCTTCCTGGGCGGCCTCGGTCCCGACCTCGAGCGCGAGTGCCCGGTCGTGTGGTCCGCCGTGGGGATCCCCTTCGACTTCCGGGCGAGAGAGGCGGCTCGGGCCCGGGAGTCTCTGGCGAGCCGGCCGATCGTCTCGGTCCGCGATGAAGTTTCGCGGCGTCGCCTCCGCAAGGCCGGCGTGGATCGGGAAGTCGAGGTGGTGCCGGATCCCGCGTTCCTCGGTTCGCGGCTGTTCCCCCCGCCTCTCCTCGAGAAGCGCCTTGCTCAGCTCCGGGCTACCGGCGTCTACCCCGAGCAGCCTCCCCTGGTCGTGCAGGGCAACGCGGCGAGCATCTTCCAGGTCCAGGGGCTCGCGTCCGCACTGGAACGCCTCCGCGAGGAACGGGAGATCGCGAGGGTCGTCCTCGTGGAGACGGGCCCTTGCCACGGAGACGGGGAGTTCGCTCGGGCGCTGGAAGAGGCGATGCCGGGCACGGTCAGACTCCCGTCGGCCGGCCTGGCCGACGTGACCGCTGCGATCGCCGCGTCCGCCGGGTTCATCGGAACCTCGCTGCACGGGAACATCACCGCGCTCACCTTCGACCGGCCCCACCTCGTTCTGGCCTGGGGCGGGGAAACGAAGCTCGAGGGATTCGCCGAGGCCATCGACAATCTCGACTGCTTGGTGGAGCGGGCAGAGGACGTTCCAGGGGCGTTCGAGAAGGTCGCCGCCCTGGGCTCCCGGACCGACATCGTGGCCGATCTCGCCCGGCGGGTGGACGCCCATCTCGACCGGGTTGCCGAGGTCGCGGTGACAGCCACAGCCCGCCGCGAGCGTCCCCCGGCCGCGGCCTCTCTCGCCGAGCAACTCGAGCTGCTGCGGCGGGCATACGAGCGGCGAGGACGGTTGCTGGTGGCCCAGCGGTGGACCCTGGCCGACCGGTTCGCCGACCTCGACGCGGAGATCGCCGCGTTGAGGGAGGAGATCGCCCGGCTCGAGCGGGAGGTGGGCGGAAGGGCCGGGGAGCTCGAGCGCCTCCTCAATACCAAGACGTTCCGGTACACCAGCGCCCTCAGGCGCCTGTACGGGAGCCTCCGCCGAGGCCGCTGATGACGGTCCTGTCCCTTCCCCCGGTCGACCGTCCTCTGCTGACGGTGGTCATGGTGACCTACGGGGGATGGGACTGGCCCCGGCGGGCCCTCGAGTCGCTGCGCGCGCACACCGATCCGATCTACGAGGTCGTCGTGGTCGACAACGCGTCACCCGACGAGACGGCGCAGCGGCTCCGGGACGAGATCCGGGGGGCCAGGCTGATCTTCAACGACCGGAATCTGGGGTTCGCCGTTGCCGCCAACCAGGGCGCCGGCGAAGCGACCGGCAGATACCTGTGCTTCCTCAACCCGGACGCGCTGGTCCAGCCGGGGTGGTTTCCCCCGCTGGTCGAGACGCTGGAGACCTTCGCCCAGGCCGGCGCGGTGGTGCCGAGATTCCTGGCCCCCGACGGGACCGTGGAGGAGGCGGGATCCCTGGTGGACCGGGAAGCCCGGACGCTCGCGTACGGGCGGGGCGGGAGCGCGGACGACTCTCAGTACCGGTTCCGCCGGGTGATCGACTACGGCTCGGCCGCCTGCCTGGTCTTGCCGGCGTGGACGTTCCGGCGGGCCGGCGGGTTCGACCCAGTGTTCCAGCCCGCCTACTGCGAGGATGTGGACCTCTTGCTCACGCTCCGCGCGATGGGCCTCTCCACGGTGTACGACCCGCGCTCCACGGTCGTCCACGTGGGGGCCGGGTCGAGCGACGACGTGGTCCGAGGAACCCTGATCGACCGCAATCGCCCCATTCTCCTGGCTCGCTGGGCGCAGGCTCTAGCGGACCGCCCAACCCTCCTCGAGCTTGACGACCACCCGCAGCGGGTGGTCGCGGTTCGGGACGCGGGGATCACCGATCGCCTGCTGATCACCGTCGACGGCGTGGGCCGGGAACGACTTGAGTCGCTGGCGGGTCACTTGGCCGAAGCCCGTCCCGACCTCAGGGTCACGCTTCTGCGCGTGGCCCGGCCGGACGGAAACCCTCCGGGCCCGGGGGACGAGGAGCTCTTGGCGAAGGGGATCGAAGAGGCGGCTCCCGCCGACCCAGCCGGGTGGCTAGACGCGCGGCGCCTTCACTACACGGCGGCTATCCTCGACGGGCCTCGGGTGACCGCTCGGCTCGATCCGAGCCTCCGCCGCAGCCACCCGGAGATCCTGCGGGCCTACATCGCCGCCGACGGCGTGGACGGCGACCCTGCCCATCCTCGAGGCGCCTCCGGGTGGCGATCGTCCGAAGTCTCCGCGATGCGCGAAGCGAGCGCGGTCCTCTGTCGAAGCGAGGCTGGACGGCGCACGGCGCGTATCGTTGCCCCGGACGTGCCGACGTTCATGCTCGAAGAGCTGGGGGGAGGCGACGAGCTCCTTTCACTACTGGGGATCGCTCCGCGCTAGTCAGTCCGCTCGAGGGCCCTCTCGCTCCGAGCCCGCCCTCTCCAAGAACCCCAAGCCCAGCAGCTTCGTCACCAGCGCCACGGCGCGGACAGGGAAGAGCATCGTACCGGAGGACGCTCAGGTACCCGCCCCTACGGACGGTGTAGGCAAGACGGAGGGGGCGGAGCACCCCCTCCGTCACTCGATCAATGGTCGATCGGCCTTACAGCTCCGCCCCGACTGGCACGCGTTCCTCCTCGATCACCTCGAAGGTGGGCTCGCGGCCTTCGACGTGGACCTCCGGGAGCCACCGCAGCCACCGTGGGAGGTACCAGTTCCAGTCGCCGAGCAGCCGCATCGAGGCGGGTACGAGAAGGGTCCGGACGATCGTGGCGTCCATGAGGACCGCGACCGCCAGACCGAAGCCCATCTGCTGGAGCGGACCGAGCCGGCCGGCCGCGAACCCGGTGAACACCGCGACCATGATCAGCGCGGCCCCGGTGATGATGCCGGCCGTGGTCCGCAGGCCGTAGGCGACGGCCTCCGTGTTGTCCCGGGTCTTGTCGTACTCCTCCCGAATCCTCGACAAGAGGAACACGTGGTAGTCCATGGACAGCCCGAACAGCACCGAGAACAGGAACAGGGGCAGCCATGCCTCGATCGCCTCGACCTGCTGGAACTGGAACCCCAGAGCGTTGAAGAACCCGATGCCGAAGCCCTCCTGGAAGACCAGGGTCACGGCGCCGTACGCCGCCCCGACCGACAGCAGGTTCATGATGATGGCCTTCACCGGCACCACGATCGACCGGAACACCACGGTCAGCAGGATGAAGGACAGCCCCAGGACGAACGCGAGGACTGCCCACTGATACCGGTCGGCCACGTCGAGGAAGTCCGTGAAGAACGCGGTGTTCCCCCCGACGAGGACCTCGACACCATCCGCACCCTCGAAGGCCGCAGGCACGATCGTGCTCCGCAGGTCGCGGATCCCCTGGAAGGCGGCTTCGTTGGAGGGGTCGCTCTTGAAGAAAGCGTCCACCACCACCGCGCTGCCGTCGCGACTGGCATTGACCTGCGTCTGGGGAGCGAACGCCTCATTGTCGGCGATGGCCTGCTGGAGCTCACCGATCGCTGCCTGCGCTGAGGTGCTCTCGACGTCGCCGGTGATCACGATCCTCGCCGGGTCGGTTACCCCACCGGCGAACTCCCGCTGCAGGGTCAGGAAGGCCTGCTTCGATCGGAAGTCGTCGGGCAACTGACTGACGTTCTGCGACGTTCCTCGATTGAGTTGGAAGTAGAAGGATCCCAGCCCGCCAAGGATGGCCACCGACAGCAGGAGGTACACGACGGGATAGGCCATGACTCCGCGGGTGAGCCGGTCCCAGAACCCGCCCTTCGGGTCGTGACCGGAGTCGATCCGAGCCCGTCTGGCCAGCCGCGGCCAGTTCACGCGGTCGCCGAGCAGGCCAACGATCGCCGGGAGGAGAGTCATCGATGCGGCCAGGGACGCCAACGTCACGAGGATGGCACCGGACGCCAAACTGGCGAAGATGTTCGCAGGGATGATCAACATCCCGAGCAACGCGATCACCACGGTCAAGCCGCTGAAGAACACTGCCCGGTTCGCTGTGGCCCCGGCGGCGCCGATCGCCTCGAGCTTGGGGAAGCCCTTCTTCCGCTCCTCCCGGTAGCGGGACACGATGAACAGCGAGTAGTCGATGCCCACCGCCAGGCCGATCATGGTGACCATGTTCGTCACGAACAGGTTGAAGCTCACCACCTGACCGATCAGGGATACCAGTCCGAGGGCAACCGCGATGGCGAAGAGGGCCATGACGATGGGGGCGATGGCCGCGACGACGGCGGCGAACACCACGATCAGCACGATCAGCGCGGCCCCGATGCCGATGGACTCTCCCCTTTGAAGGTCCTCCTCGGCGATCTCCGTGAAGTCCGCGAAGAGCACTCCTTGCCCGGCGACCTGGACGGTGAAACCGTCGGGCCGGCCCTGCTCTGCGACCGATCGCAGCTCCTCGATGGTGGACAGCTCGGTGTCCTTGAGGGCAACTGCGATGAGCGTGGCTCGCCCGTCCCGCGAGACCAGTCCGGCGGCCAGCTCTGGGGATTGCTCCACGAGGTCGTAGTAGGTCATCGGCGGGCTCGCCAGGATCTCCCCGTCGAGCGTGGAGATCTCGTCCCGGAGCTCCTTGACGGCCTGCTCGAACCGGGCGTCCTCGATGGTGAGGGATCCGGACTGCACGATCACGAACTCGGTGTCCTCGGCGCCGTTCGTCTCGAACTTCTCGTCGATGACGTCTTGGGCTCGTACGGACTCAGGCTCGTTGGTGAACTCGAACTCTTGGCTGAGGACGTCCGCGAGCAGCCGGCTGCTGACGATCCCCATGCTCACGATCACGACCACCCAGATGCCAATGGTCCGCCACGGGTGGCGGCTGCTGGCTCGGGCCAGCCGCTCGGGGCTCAGTCTCATCAGGTCATCCCTCCTCAGCGGGCTTACGCTGTCCACTTACGTCATACGTTGACGGCGTAAGCCTACGGGTGTACGATGTAAGTGTCAACCCCTAGAAGGTGAAATCTTGATGGACAAGGTGCAGACGGAGGACCAAAGCCCCACCTCCACCGGCCCAAGGTCGCTTGAACAGCACGGAAAACGCCGCCGAGAGCCGCTGACGAGGGAGCGCATCATCCGGACCGCCCTTCGGATCATGGACGAGGAGGGGCTCGACGCGGTCACCATGCGACACATCGGTCGCCAGCTCGGCGTGGAGGCCATGTCGCTGTACAACCACGTGCGGGACAAGGAGGAGATCCTCGACGGTATCTGCGAGGAGGTGCTGGCCGAGTTTCGAGTCCCGCAGGTGGAGGGCTGGACCGAGGCGGCCCGACTCGGTGCTCACGAGTACCGGCGCCTGCTGCTCGCCCACCCCAACGTGATCACGCTCATGACCGAACGCAAGGGAGCCTTCACCAACGCCGAATCCCTGCGGGCCTACGAGTTCGCGCTGGGCCTTTTCCGGTCCGCCGGCCTGTCCGAAGCCGACTCGGTCAAGGCCTTCCACACGTTCGGCGGCTACATCCTCGGCTTCGTGACGATGGAGCTGGGCCTGATGATCGGCGGGCCGGAAGACGAGGCCCACGTGCAGGCCCACGAGGCGATGGCTCGACTGGTCGCGTCGGCGGACCTCCCTCGGCTCCGCGAGGCGCTCCCTTACATCATCGACTGCGACGTCGAGGAGCAGTTCGAGTTCGGACTCGATCTCCTGATCCAAGGACTTCGGGCCCGGACCCCCCCGACCGGCTAGCTCAGAGCCGAAACCTGGACTTTTCCGGCCTCGTCGGGCTGCAGGAAGGCTCATTCTCCGAGGGCAACTCCGGCTAGGCTCTTGAGAGCCCGAGCAAGACCCCCGAGGGAGGATCGTCATGGCGAAGGTCGCGTTTCTCGGCCTCGGGCAGATGGGAAGCCCGATGGCGCGCCGGTTGGTGGCGTCCGGACATGACGTCACCGTGTGGAACCGCACTCCTGAAAAGGCCGAGCCGCTCGTGGCGGAGGGAGCGCGTCAGGGAGCGACTCTCGCGGACGCCGGACAGTCGGCGGAGGCCGCGGTCACCATGCTCGCCGACCCGGATGCCCTCGAGACCGTCCTGTTCGGACCGGACGGCCTCGCTGCGACCCTCCAGGAAGGAGCCACCCTCATCGACATGTCCACCGTCGGCCCGGAGACGGTTCGCCGGGTTGCGGAGCGCCTTCCTCGAGGAGTCACCATGCTCGACGCGCCCGTCCTGGGGACGGTGCCGCACGCCGAGGAAGGCCACCTGAAGATCTTCGTCGGTGGTCCCGAGGACGTGTTTGAGCGGTGGCGTCCTCTCCTCGATGTGCTGGGGACCCCGACCCACCTCGGACCTGTTGGCGGCGGGGCTTCGATGAAATTGGTGGTCAACTCGACGCTCGGGGCGGTGATGTCTGGGATCGGCGAAGCGCTGGCGCTCGCGGACGCACTCGGGCTCGACGAGGAAATGACGCTGAACGTGCTGGCCGACTCGGTCGTCGGGACCGGCGTGACCAGGGCCCGCCCGAGCATCGAGAGCGGCACGTTCCCGCCGCGGTTCAAGCTCTCGCTGGCCCGCAAGGACCTCGGCTTGGTGACCGACGCAGCGGGACGAGCCGGCCTGGAACTGCAGGTGGCGTCCGCCGCGCACGACTGGTTTCAGTCGGCAGTCGACCCAGGGGCTCGGGGAGCTCGACTACACCACGGTCGTGGCCCACATCCGGGGCCGGGGGGTCCGGGGGGGTAGCTCGCCCCGTACGCGGGGGCGAGGGGACGAGAAAGCGAGCGAACCCTCCGGATAGAAAGGAAGCGCGGCGCTCCTAGCGGCGCCGGGTAGCATATCCCCGCCGTTCGCGGCGCTAAGGGAGGGCGTTCGAGCAGGAACCGGCTCTCCTGGCCTTGAATACGAAACGGGAGGGATACGCACGTGAACGTGATCGTGCTGTCGAAGTTCATACCGAACCCCACGGGGACCCCCGAGCTCGGCGACGACTTCCTGGTGAAGCGGGAGGGAGTGGAGGGCGGGCTCGATCCGGGAGACGAGTACGCGGTGGAAGCCGCCCTGCAGATCGCGGAGAAGACCGGGGGCGAGGTCACCGTGGTGTCGATGGGGCCAGAGCCGGCCCTGGCCGCCGTTCGAAAGGCGCTCTCGCTCGGGTGCGCCAAGGGCGTGCTGGTGACCGACGACGGCCTCCGCGGATCCGACGTCCTGGTCACCGCCACCGTCCTGGCCAAGGCCATCGAGCGAGAAGGATTCGACCTCCTGCTCGCCGGCGTGGAGTCGACCGACGGTTCCACGGGCACCCTCCCCATGGCCCTGGCCGAGCTCCTCGGAGTCCCGAGCCTCACGTTCGCCCGGAAGGTCGATGTGGCCGACGGGAGCGTGACCATCGAGCGGCAGACCGAGGCGGGCTACGACGTCGTGCAGTGCCCGCTTCCCGCTCTGGTCACCGTGACCGCCGGGGCCACGGAACCGCGCTATCCAACCCTCAAGGGAATCATGCAAGCGAAGCAGAAGCCTGTTGACCAGCGCTCACTGTCCGACCTGGGCTTGTCCGCCGACGACGCGAAGCCCACGCAACGAGTCACGAGGATCGAGGACGCACCCGAGCGGGGCGCGGGAGAGATCGTGGAGAACGAGAGCCGGGCCGCCGACCGCATCGCCCAGTTCCTTCAAGAGGCCAAGGTGCTCTGACATGGCCAAGGTG
Source organism: Actinomycetota bacterium (assembly GCA_036000545.1). Lineage (GTDB taxonomy): Bacteria > Actinomycetota > UBA4738 > UBA4738 > CALAEC01 > DASYVD01. The sequence continues at coordinate 64,109 of DASYVD010000004.1, forward strand.
TGGGTCTATGCGGAGCTCTCTCCCGACGGAAGCGTCCACGCCACCGCTCTCGAGCTGCTCACCAAGGCCCGGTCGCTGGGCGACACCGTCGAGGCGGTCGTCCTTGGGCCCGGGGCGACCGGCGCGGCCGGCCCTCTCGGCGAGCACGGTGCGCAGCGCGTGTTCGCCAGCGACGAAGAGGTGTTTGCCAACCACCTGGCCCAGCCGGCCACGCAGGCGCTCCATCAGCTCGTCCAGGAGCATCAGCCCAACCTCATCCTGTTCGCCTACAGCTACAACTCACGCGACGTGGCTGGGCGGCTCCAGGCGAAGACGCGCTCCGCTCTCATGAGCAACGTAACGGACGTTCTCGGGCCCGAGGAGGCGCAGACTCAGATCTTCGGAGGAACCAAGATCGTGACCTGTTCCCTCGAGGGCCCGGACCCCAAGTTGCTGGTGGTCCGGCCCAAGGCCTTCGAGCCCGAGCCCTCGGGGGGGAGCGCCGAGGTCGTTCCGGTCCAGGTAGACATCCCCGACGAGCTCAAGAAGGCGGCGGTCGGAGATCGGCACGAGGAGCAGGCCGCCGGACCCAAGCTCGAGGAGGCCCGCGTCGTCGTGGCCGGAGGCCGCGGCCTCCAGGAGTCCGGCAACTTCGAGATCCTCCGGGAGCTCGCCGAGGCCATCGGGAACACGGCGGTAGGCGCCACGCGCGCCGTCGTCGACGCCGGCTGGGTCCCCTACAGCATGCAGATCGGACAGACGGGAACCACGGTGAAGCCCGAGGTCTACATCGCCATCGGGATCAGCGGAGCCACCCAGCATCTCGTGGGAATGAAGGAAGCCAAGCGGATCGTCGCCATCAACAAGGATGCCGACGCCCCCATCTTCAAGCTGGCCGATCTGGGTGTGGTGGGAGACGCGCTAAAGATCGTGCCCCAGCTGGTGGAACAGATCCAGTCGATGAGGGGGGGCCGGGGAGAGTAGCTCGCCCGGAGAAGTCGAAGCGTTGAGCGGGAGTGCAAGCGGTGCCCGGGCGAGAGAAGGGCGAGGCCCAGCCGAAGCCTACGATGCGTCCAGTTCGGCCTCCAGCTCGATGTCGACGTTGCCCCGGATCGCTCCCGATATCGGGCAGCCCTGCTCGCCGGCCCGCGCCGCATCCTGGAAGCTGGGCTGGTCGAGTCCCGGGACGCGGCCCCGGACGTGGAGGCGGGACCGTGTGACCTTGAATTTGTCGCCCACCTTCTCGAAGGCCACCGTGGCGGTGACTTCAAGCCGGTCGGCCGGTGTGTCGCCCCTGGCGAGCGCCCCCGACAGGGCCATGGCGTAGCAGGCCGCGTGCGCTGCCGCGAGCAGCTCCTCGGGGCTTGTGCGGCCCTCGGGCTCGTCTACCCGCGAGGTCCACGTCACGGGGACCCCCACCAGGATGTGGCTGCTCTCGGCGGTGACCTCTCCCTTCCCGTCGGTGAGCGTCCCCTCCCATACGGTTCTGGCCGTTCGCTCTGCCATGTCTTCCTCCTCTTCTGCCTTTACGAGCGATCCGCCGTAACTCCCTTGACCATACCCGGAGTTGACAGCACGCGGACCGGCGACGTAGAAAGCCGGTGAATCCTATCGATCTAGTAGGAAAAGGAACGTTTCCCTGCGTCCCAGGATGAGGAGGAGCACATGGCCGCCTATGCGAACCCAGACGCGCTGGTAGAGACCGACTGGCTCGCCGAGCACCTCGACGATCCGAACGTCCGAGTCATCGAGGTCGACGAGGACACCTCGGCCTACGAGGGCGGGCACATACCCGGCGCGGTGGCCTGGGACTGGTTCGGCGACCTGCACCACCCTACCAACCGCGACTACGTCGACCAGGAGGGGCTTTCCGCCCTGCTGCGGAAGGCCGGCGTTGGACCGGACACGGCGGTGATCGTGTACGGGGGGAACAACAACTGGTTCGCCTCGTACGCTTACTGGCTCCTCCGCTACCTGGGGATCAGCAACATCAAGCTCCTCAATGGCGGCCGGAAGAAGTGGGAGCTGGAAGGCCGCGACCTCAGCAAGGAGGTCCACGTCTATCCGGAGACCGGCTTCCGGATCACCGAGCCGGTGTGGGGCGACATCAGGGCACTTCGGGATGACGTCCTTTCCCGGGTGGGGGAAGGAGGGGACGCAGTCTTCGTCGACGTGCGCGCGCCGGAGGAGTATCGGGGCGAGAAGCTCGCTCCCGACCACCTTCCCCAGGAACAGGCCCAGGTGCCCGGCCACATCCCCTCGGCCCGCAACATCCCGTGGGGAAAGGCAGCCAACGACGACGGCACGTTCAAGAGCGCGGACGAGCTCCGGTCACTCTATGAGGGCGAGGGCGTGACGGCGGGCGGCGAGGTCATCGCGTACTGCCGGATCGGAGAGCGGTCCTCGCACACCTGGTTCGTCCTCCACGAGCTGCTCGGGTTCGACAACGTGAAGAACTACGACGGTTCGTGGACGGAGTACGGGTCGCTGGTGGGGGCGCCGGTCGAGAGATAGGGCTCACTCCGCTCCGAGCCTGCGGGCAAGCTCGTCAGGCAGGGAGTCTCGGTTGCTCGGGGCGATCCGCAGGACCTCCACGTCCCGGCGCTCCTTGAGGGTGTCGGTGAGCGGGTGACGGAACACGTGTACCGTCGCCACCACGTTCGTGCCGGTCTCGAACAACGTCGCCACCGCTTTCCGGAAGGCCCGAGACGCGAGCTCCATCTTCCCCAGCTCGTCCACGACGACAACTCCACCCTCCGCCGCCAGCCCGAGCGCGGGTAGCGCG
>DASYVD010000005.1:0-5143 GCA_036000545.1 Actinomycetota bacterium
CATCTGCGGGAAGTCGGACTACCCCGACGACCCGAACCCGCAGCTGCGGCTGGACGCCCGGTACGCCATGGTCAGCGCGTTCCAGGACGCCGACTTCGAGGAGCTCTGCAAGGTCGTGGGGCGGAAGGACCTCTTGGAGAATTTCAAGAGCCATCCTCAGCGGGTCAAGGAGACGGGCCAGCTGGAGATCTACCAAGCCCTCGAGGAGTGGGCCGCGGACAAGTCCCGGTCCCAGGTCGTGAAGGCCCTGACCGACGCCGGGATCCTGGCCCAGCCGGTCATGAACGACAAGGAGGTGTACGAGTCCAACCACTTCCGCGAGAGAGGCACGCTGCGCTGGCTCAACGACCCCACCTACGGCGACATCCTGATCCAGAGCGGATACAGCGTGGGCATGATGTCCGAGACGCCGCGGAGGACCCGGTGGATCTGGCGGCCGGTGGGGGCCGACAACGTCAAGATCCTCCACGACATGCTGGGCTACCCGATGAGCACCATCAAGGACTGGTACGAGCAGAGCGTCCTCTAGGCCGAGGAGGAGGATCGAGACCATAGCGCGATTGCCTAGGCGAAGGAGGGGACGGTGACCGACGTCATCTGGTGCAAGAAATGCGACACCGTCAATTACCTTGACCCATACACGTTCTGGAACTGGGAGGGTAAGGTCAAGTGCGCGGACTGCCAGACCGTGTACTACGTCCACATGATCCAGGGGTTCATGTTCAAGGGGCCAGACGAGCGGGACGAGGAGCACGACATCGAGCCCCTGTACGCTGACAAGCCCAGCGAAGGCTACCTCTCATATACGGCTGGGACCGAGGGTCGGACCAGAGTCTACGAATGCTTGCCCCGGGAGGTCTACCTCGGCCGGGCGGACATGGTGAAGTTCAGCATCCGGGGCCACCCGGTGCGGGGATGGTCGCCGCAGCCTCCCTCGACCGGCGTGGCGGGTTCGTCCGGGTACTACTGGGACATCGAGAAGCTCAGTCCGGAGGTGTGGAAGGAGTTCCAGGAGAAGAAAGCCAAAGGTGAGGTTAGGGACTGGTAGCGGCCGGAAGCGGTGGCCCGGAAGGAGGTGACTCGTGGCGACGGAGGCTCAGACTCCCGAGCAGTTCTTGGCGACGATCATCGAGCCTGAGAAGGAGCGGACCGGTCACATCTGCTGGGGCTGCAAGCACTTCAAGCCCGTACTGAAGGGCTCGAAGTTTCCGCCCCAGGACCTGATCGGCTGGTGCAAGGCGATCCACTGGCCGGACTACTGGTGCATCAGCGAGAAAGAGGTGGTCAAGAGCTGCTACGCCTTTGAGGAAAGCGAAGTCAAGCTCTGACATGAGCCAGGAATCAGGTGGGACCGAGCTCGAAGCCCTCCGGCGGATGGTGCTCGGCTGGAAGGACAGCTATCGAAGGATGGCCGGGACCACCGAGGAGGCCGTCCTGTTCGCCGGTGAGCTGCGGGCGGAACTGGAGGAGGTCGTCTATCCGTATATGGTTCGCCTCCGAGAATGCGGCTACATCGAGGCGGCGGAAGTTACGGACTTCATCGAGTTCTGCGAGCGCCAGGCCGGGGAGCTTGGGGCTCGGGTCTGAGAGAGGAGGGCTGCAGTGCCGGAGAAGTCTCGACTGATCGTGTGCGGGTATGACCCCATGCTGGTCCGAGGGTATGCGGCCACTGGCGCCCGGGCCCTGTGGATCTACCTCCCCGACAAGCTTTACGAGGACTTCAAGGTCCAGTCGGGGGACAAGGTCAGGGGCAAGGTACTGGCCGTGTACAACCCCGACGGGGAGAAGACCTTCGAGGGCGAGCAGGCCTTCAGGTGGACGGCGAGCGCGGAGACGGGCTACGCGGTGAACATCTCGCCTCACGACATCGTGAGGTACGAGTTGACCGAGTTCCACTTCGTCGAGCTCGTCTTCGAAGCGGTTGAGCGGGACGGGAAGGCCGAGGAGATCTACGCGGGAGAGGAGAAGCAGGGCAAGTGGTGGCCGGACGACAAGCTGAAGCTCGGCTACAAGCTGCCTTACTCTGCGCCACCCACGTTGCCCAAGGAAGAAGAGGAATTCGAAACCACGTGAGGTGGACCGCAGCTTGGTAGACCTTGAGGGCGCCGAGCGTGAGGAGGGGCTGGGGTGGCAGCCCCTTTCTCATCTTCTCGAGCAGCCCGATCCTCTGTTCGAACGAATCCTCTTTCTCGAGGGGTACGACTACTCGTCCAACATCTATGCGTTCCTGGGGGAGGACATCTCTATCGTGGATCCCGGGAACGACTACACGGCGTACATGCACTTCTTCCGTGCGGGGCACCGACCCGAGCAGGTGAGGCGGATCGCCCTGACCCACGGCCATCCCGACCATGCCGCCGGCATCGTGGAGCTGTTCCGCTCGTATCCCACCCTGGGAGGCGAAAGCAGGCCGGAGGTCATCCTCCACCGGAACGGCCCGGACCAGCTGAAGGAGATCGTCAGGGACTTCGGTTCCCCCATCGTCGAGGTGGAGGGTGGGGAGATGGTGACCTTAGGCGGGATCTCCTTCGAAGTGATCCATTCCCCCGGGCACACGTGGGACGGGATCGCCTTGTATCACGCGCCGACGCGGACCCTGGTGAGCGGAGACATCGTTCTGCCGGATTCCGTTGCCGCCCCCGATCCGGGGGCGGGGGGCGACCTCCGGCACTACGTGGCCACACTACGGGGGCTCCTGGCCAGGGGGGTGGAGCACCTCCTCCCGGGTCACGGGAAGCCCGTCGCCGGCGAAGGAGCGCTCGTCGTCGACGACACGTACCGGGCCGTGTTGAAGCAGGTGGCTGGGTCAGGAGCCAAGTCGTGGATGGATGTGGCCGGGAGGCTGGTGAGCCTGGGCTACGTGGAGGATGCGCTGTACGCATGCGACCGGTGGCTGACCTCCACCCCGGATGATGTGGCCGCCCAGGAGCTGAGAGCTCTCTGCCTGAACGAGCTGGGGCGCTTCCCGGAGGCCCTGGACGCGCTGGAGCCGGTGCTGTGGGCCTCACCGGACAACCCCCGGGTGCTGGTGGCGAAGGGCTACGCCCTCCTGTGGCTGGAACGCTACGACGAGAGCATCGAGCAGTTCGACGCCGCCCTGTCGCGGAGCCCGAAGCTCAAAGAGGCTCAGCTGTACAAGGGGATGGCCCTCTACATGTCGGGCAGGGGCGAGGAAGCCATGGACATCGGGCCGTTCCGTGACGAGTTTGCCGCGAGGTTCGCCCAGGAGTATCGGGAGAGGACGGGAGACGAAGCGGCGAAGGAGGGAGATCGCCATGAGCAAGATCCCTGAGGACTACTTGCCGCCTGAGGACATCAGGCCGACCCTGGTTCGCCTGGTGCCGGAGGTGCAGGCCTACCCGGACCGCCTGAACGTGACCCAGGAGCTTCTGGACCGCAACATTGAGGCGGGGAGGGGCGACCGGCCTGCCGTTCTCTTCCAGGACCGGACCGTCACGTACGCGGCCCTCCAGAGCCAGGTGAACCGGCTGGGGAACGTCCTGGCCTCGCGTGGAGTGGGCGAGGACGACCGCGTGGTCATCCTCTCCCCGAACCAGCCCCTCTCGGTGGCGGCGAACCTCGCCATCATCAAGATAGGGGCCATCCCCGTCCCCGCCTCCCCTCTCCTCTCGCCGCCCGAGCTGACCTGGGTGGTGAACAACTCAGAGGCGGCGGCCCTGCTGGTCCACCCGGCCATGCTGCCCTTGGTGGCCAAGACCAAGGGAGACTTCGACCACGAGGTCGCTACCCTCGCCATAGCCCCTCCCTCGGACGAGCTGTCCCAGGCGGGCGTGGAATCGGTGGTGCCCCTCATGGAGCAGGCGGACGGCCAGCTCGAGCCGGTGCTCCGGGATCGCGACGCCGTGGGAGTGCTCCTCTACACGTCCGGGACCACCGGGAAGCCTAAGGGGGTAGTGCACTTCGTCGAGGAGTTCCTGGCCATCGCCGACACCTTCGGCAAGGAGGGCTGGAAGCTCCGCGAAGACGACATCCTGTTCAGCCCGGCCCCGCTCGCCTTCGCCGCGGGGTACGGGGCCATGGCGGTGATCCCCTTCCGGTTCGGCGCGGCCGTCTCCCTGATGCCGCGATTCGAACCGGAGGCCGCTTTCGACACGATCCAGCAGCACAAGGCGACGGTGCTGACCATCCTTCCGACGTCGTACCGGAAGATGCTCCAGGTCCCCGAGGCGGAGAAGAAGTACGACCTGTCCTCGGTGCGGATGTGCACGGGAGGGGGAGAGGCTCTCACCGCGGAGACGTACCACCGATGGCAGGATCGGTTTGGGCTGGAGATCTTCGAGGGGCTGGGCACCACCGAGATGTTCTACGTGTTCGTAACCAACGCGGTCACCGAGAAGGCAAAGCCCGGCTCGATCGGTACCGGAGTCCCCGGCTACGAGGTCAAGGTGGTCGACGAGGAGGGGAACGAGGTCGGCCCGGGGGACATCGGCAAGCTCGTGGCCCGAGGACCGACCGGCACGATGTATTGGCGCCCTAACGAGGAGGGCGGACGGCTGATGGACAGCCAGCGGCACGCGGTCGTCGGTGAGGGTTGGAACCTCGCGGGGGACTACGTCCAGTTCGACGAGGACGGGTACCTATGGTTCGTCTCCCGGGAGGACGACCTGATCAAGTCCTCCGGGTACCGGATCGGACCGGACGAGATCGAGGTGGTGATCGCCAAGCACCCGGCCGTGGCCGACGTGGGCGTGATCGGCGTCCCGGACCCGGTTCGGGGGCAGAACACGAAGGCGGTGGTAGTGGTCAAGGAAGGGACCCCGGCGACCGATGCTCTCAAGCAAGAGATCATCGACTTCTGCCGGGACAAGATCGCAGTGTACAAGCTGCCCCGAGAGGTCGAGTTCGTGGACGAGCTGCCCCGAACGGTAACGGGCAAGCTCCTCAGGCGGGTCCTCAGGGGCAAGGAGCAGGAGGCTCGCAGCCAGTAGGTGTGCTGCGGCCCATCCCGGGAATTATCGGACGGGGGCTCTTGGAGGGCCCCCGTCCCCGTGAGGGAGGGGCTGCCCCTCCGATCGGGGGCTCGTTGTCGGATAGAAGGGCGGACGATGAGCTTTCGACGAGCCGGTCAGAAAGCAGCGAGGGTGTTGGGCCATGTCTGTCCTCGGTGCAGGCGGGAGAACTA
>DASYVD010000006.1:0-5817 GCA_036000545.1 Actinomycetota bacterium
GCCAGAGCCCCAGTGAGGAACCAGTGGCCTCTCGCCGGCGGAGTGCCCGTCGCCAGGAACCACGACCATGGGAGCGCGGCCCACGATGCGGCCGCGTCGAGCATGGCCAGGTCGACGAACCTTCCGCGCCCGGCCCGCCGAGCTTCCAGGAGACAGGCCAGGATGCCCACGGCCGCTCCCATCCCGCCCGCCAGGTCGGCCACCTGCGCGGCGGGGATCACGGGGGGGCCCTCCGGAGTCCCCGTCGCCTCGACAATTCCCGCCAATGCGACGTAGTCGACGTCGTGCCCGGGACGGTCCCGGTAGGGCCCGTCCTGCCCGAATCCGGTAAGTGCGCAGTACACCAGTTCCGGATTCGGCTTGGACAGGGCCTCGTATCCCACGCCGAGGCGGTCGGCCACGCCGGGCCTGAACGACTCGACTACCGCGTGGGCTCGCTCCGCCAGCCGCAGCAGGACCTCGGGCCCCTCCGCAGTCTTCATGTCGAGGGTGATCGAGCGCTTGCCCCGGTCGAGGGCGAGATGGGCGGCGCCGACCCCGTCCACCAACGGCGGGGCCCCCCGCAGCGGATCGCCCCGCCCGGGCTCCTCCACCTTCAGCACGTCGGCCCCCAGGTCCGCCAGGAGCAAGGTGCAGTACGCGCCGGGGAGAAGTCGGGTCAAGTCGAGGATCATGAAGCCGTCGAGCGGTCGGCTCACGGCTTTCGGGGGAGCTCCTCTGGAGTCGGGGAGCCGGCCTCGATGGGGACCTCCTCAGCCACGGGAAGCTCTTCGATGGCGTCCGAAGAGCCGCACCACCGGCACGTCACCCGGTCCCGTTCGGCCTGGAGCACCTCCTCTTCCTCGATGCTGAGGTCGCCGCCCAGCGTGAAGTGGTGGTAGGCGCGGGTCCTCCGGGTCTCGTAGACATCGAACCGGGTCAGGTTGCCGCAGCTCGAGCAGCGGAACCGAGTGCGCGTGTTCCGGATCGGTCGGTCGGTTGGGCCCGTGGTGGCCATGTCCGGAGCCTCCCTCTGCGCTCGTCATGCTAGTGGTGTTGACATCGAACGGATGTTCGAGTAGCATCCCGAGCGCGCGCGGCCCCCCGAGAGTCGGAGGGGAAGCGATGCCGGCGAGCCCGAGGAGCGCGGTCCAGCCCACCTTCATCGACCTCGGGGTCCCTCTCTCGGACGTCACCTTCGCCTGCGTCGATCTCGAGACCGCCGGCGGCTCACCCCCACACTCCCGGATCACCGAGATCGGCGCGGTAAAGTACCGGGGCGGCGAGCGTCGGGGAACCTTCCACACGCTCGTCGACCCCGGCCTTGCCATCCCTCCGTTCATCACCTACCTCACCGGGATCGACGACATTCTGGTCAGGGGGGCACCGGACGTCGAGGCGGTCCTCCCCTCCCTGGTGGAGTTCCTCCGCGGCGCGGTCTTCGTCGCCCACAACGCGTCGTTCGACTTCCGGTTCCTCAACCACGATCTGGTCCGGGCGGGGTACGAACCCATCACCGGCCCGCCCGTCTGCACCGCGAAGCTCGCCCGAAGGGTGCTCGGCGAGGACGTCCGCAACGTCCGGCTGGCCACCCTGGCCGAGCACTTCCGCACCGCCGTCCGGCCCCTGCACCGGGCCGGTGAGGATGCCGAGGCGTGCGCCGAGGTTCTCCACGCCCTCCTCGATCTCGGTGGGCGCCTGGGCATCCTCACTCTCCGTGACCTAGGGGAGGCGGGCCGGGCGCGCGGCCGCCCCCACTTCGCGAAGATCCGCCTCACCGACCAGCTGCCGTCGCGACGGGTCGTGTACCTGCCCGGCGGGCGTCCGACCGCGCCACCGCCGAGCGCTCCGAGGAGCTCGTCCGGTCCCTTCGCCGCGCCCTCTCCTCCCCGGGCGGGCTCCTCGAAACGCTCGAGGGGAACTTACGATCGCGGCTTGCCGTCGACCGCCTTCGATGAGTCCGTGCGTACAGGCCTGCTTGCGCGGGCAACGATCCAGATGGCCGCCGCGGCGGCACCGATGGCGTTGTACACGAGGTCCCACCCTGTGTTCACGTAGCCGCCCACGTTGGTCTCCGCCAAGACCCTGGTGGAGAGGAACTCCAGCACTTCGTTGAGCGCCCCCACGCCCATCCCGGCGAGGCCCACGACAAAACCGACGCCGGCACCGGGTTGTGTTCCCTCCGTCAGCCGGTTCCGGAGCCCCTGCCACACTGCGATCGTCGCCGCTCCGAACCCAAAGGCGTGTACGGCTTGGTCGAATCGCGGCAGCCCGGGGACGGCCTTGAACCGGTACAAAACACCGTCGCCGACGTACAGGATGCCGCCTGCCGCGTGCAGGAGGCCCCAAATCGCGAGGGCCCACAGCACCGGGCCGGAGAACCCGACTCGCTGGTGCACCGAGGCCACGAAGGCGAAGGTCACACCGAGCTGAAGGAGGTAGGTGGCCGTCTGCCCCCGATCCGAAGCGATCCCGAACACCGTGAACGACAGGACGTATCCGATCGAGAACACTGTCAGCACGGGATGCTCGCGGACGATCCTCGGCATGGGCCGAAGCAAGCGTACCGGCAGCCGCCGGGGACTTCACCGACCCTCCGATAGAATCGGCCCCGTGGAGCGAGCGGTCATCCTGGAAGGCGCGCGGACGCCGGTCGGCAAGTTCCTCGGCGCGTTCAGCGGAGTGCCGGCGGTCGACCTGGGGATCACCGCGACCAAGGAAGCGCTGCGCCGCGCCAATGTCGAGCCGGAAGCAGTCGAGGAACTCGTCTACGGCCACGCCCGCCAGGCCGGCAACGGCCCGAACACGGCGCGTCAGGTCGCCTACCGCTCCGGGTTCGGCGAAGAGAAGGCTGCGTTCACCGTGAACATGGCGTGCGGCTCCGGCATCAAGGCCGTCGAGGCCGCCGCGGCAGAGATCGCCCTCGGTAACTCGGAGATCGTCGTAGCCGGGGGGATGGAGAACATGACCCGGACGCCGGCGATCCTCGACCGGATGCGACTCGGGTACCAGATGGGGAACGCCCCGCTCTACGACGGGATGTACCGCGATGGATTCCTCGACCCGCTGTGCGGGCTGGTCATGGGAGAGACCGCGGAGAATCTGGCCCGCAAGTACAACATCCCCCGCGACGAGCAGGACGAGTTCGCCCTGGCCAGTCAGCGCAAGACCGCTGCCGGCAAGGAGCGTCGGGGGAAGGAGATCGTGGCGGTGGAAGCGCCAAGTCCCAGGCACCAGACGGTGACGGTGATCGAGGACGAGCACCCCCGAGGCGACACGACCTTGGACGTCCTGGCCAAACTGAAGCCCGTGTTCTCGGAGGACGGCACGGTCACCGCGGGGAACTCCAGCGGCATCACCGACGGAGCGGCGTCCCTGGTGTTGATGTCGGAGTCGCGGGCCAACGGGGAGGGCAGAGAGCCGCTCGCCAGGGTCGTGGCCGCCGCGTCGGCCGGTGTGGATCCGGCATACATGGGTATCGGCGTCGTGCCCGCCGTGCGGAAGGTACTCGAGAAGACGGGGTACTCACTGTCGGACTTCGAGGTGGTGGAGATCAACGAGGCCTTCGCCGCTCAGGTTCTCGCGGTGGACCGGGAGCTCAAGCTCGACCACGACCGCTTGAACCCGAACGGCGGGGCCATCGCCTTGGGCCATCCCATCGGGATGTCCGGAGCGCGGATCGTCCTCACCACCGCGTACGAGATGCGGGAGAAGGGTTACTCGCTCGGTCTTGCTGCGCTGTGCATCTCCGGTGGGATGGGCATGGCCATGGTCCTCGAGCGCGCCTGACGCCCGCGTCTCAGCCGAGGATCGCCCAGATGACCAGGGCGATCACGACGGCAAGAGCTCCCAAAAAGATCATCAGGTCGGCTCGCTTCACCCGGCCCGGCTGCAGCGCGTTGAAGCCCATGGCGTCTCCTACTCCTCCACCTCGGCGCCCGCGCCCAACAGGTCTGCGAACGTCGAGGCGTTCCGCGTGGCGTAGTCCCGGTAGCAGTTGTTGAACAGCGCGTGGGTCTCCTTGGCCCCCTCCTGGAGGTACTTCACCCGAGGGACCCACTCCTCGAGCTCTTCCTTGGGATAGTCGTAGCGGAACCGTTCGATCGGCGGCACTCCCCGCTTGTTCCACGTCTCCTCGCGCCGGCCGTGAAACCGCACCACCGCCCACCGCTCGGACGTAGCCTCGGCGAGGGGCGGAAGCGACGACGCGAACCCCTGGGGCATGTCCACGCACACCAGCGGGATCTCCTCGCTCCGAAGGAAGTCGAGGGTCTTCTTCGCGGACTCCTCGTCCTCGTACCACTTCTTCTGGCGGAACTCCACGGCGAAGTCGTAGTCGGGCAGTCGGTCCCGGATGGCCAGGATCTCCTCCTTGGCCCGCCTCCAGGGGAAGAACCACTGCGGGTACTGGAACATCACCAGCCCCAGCTTCCCCGCCGAGTGCAGCGACATCAGCGCCTCGCGAAACATCTCCCACGCCCGGTCGCGGATCTCGTCGGGAACCTTGTCGGGGTACAGTGGGTCCGGTGCATCGTCGGCCAGCGATTCGCGGAGGTCCTTCGGTAGGGCGCGGTGTCTCGTCGGATGTCCGGTCATCATGGAGAACGCCTTTACGTCGAAGATGAAGTTCTTCGGCGTCCGCTCCACCCACAGCACCGCGTTGCGCTCGCTGGGCAACGCGTAATAAGTGGAGTCCACCTCGACCACAGGGAACTGCGAGGAGTAGAACTTGAGTCGCTCCTCGGGGTTGTTGGCTTCCGGCGGATACCATCCCGACTCGAGCAGGGTCTTGTCCGTCCAGGACGCCGTGCCGATGCGGACCCTGCCCATCTAGACCTTGGACCTCCGCCGGCGGGCGGCCCGAAGCTCGTTCCTGATCGGCTCGATCACGGTCTCGTCGTCGATCTCCATGGCCAGCTCCATACCGGCGATCTGCTGGAGGGCGTCCTGGAGCCGGTTCCCGGCCACTTCGGCCTGTTGGAGCGCCTGCGCCAGATTCGCCGTGTAGTCGCGGTTGAAGGCCTGACCGCACCACGGGCAATGGCCGTGGGACTCGATGACCTGCTGGGCCAGGAACTCCCGGCCGCAACGGGCGCACGTCCCCTTGATCTTCATGTCGCCGCTCCCTCCGGCTCCCCCGCAGCGGCCGCCTCTCTGCGCTCGAGCAGCGAGATCACCATGTCGGCCAGGGCAAAGGGATCGACGGGTTTGACGAACCATCCGTCGGCCCCGGACCATTTGGCCAGCCACTCGTCCTCCCGACGAGCCAGGACCACCACCACGACGCCGGGGAACGGCTCCACGGCCCCCTTGAGGTCCTTGACCACCGCGAACGCTCCCGCCCGAGAGGCGATCTCGTCGGCCACGACCACGTCGGGTCGCTCCCGCCAAGCCACCCGGATCCCTTCCAGGCCGTCCGCCGCCCCCAGGAAGCTCCAGGGTGCACTCCCATCGCCCTCGAGAGCGCCGAGAGCCACGCGCAGGGTTTCTCGTACCTTCGGATCTGGGGAAATCAGTAGCGCCTTCACGGGCCCATTCTAGCGGGGGTCCCCCGGCCGACCGCGCCTCTTACTCCGCGTAGGCCCAGCCCCGCCAATCCTCGACATCGAGTGCGATGACCGCTCCTTGGGGGGGTTCCGTGTCGTACTGGTCGTACTTCTCGCCGAGAGACCGGAGTGCGCGAGCGCGCTCCGGTCCCTCCTCGATCACCCGACCCCGGCCACGGAGCCGGACCCACCACACCGTGGGCCAGTCCTCGTCGTAGTCGTCGACCAGGACGGTGAAGCGGGGGTCGCGGCGGAGGTTCTCCAGCCGGCGAAGGTGGCGCGTTCGCTTTGG
>DASYVD010000007.1:0-9999 GCA_036000545.1 Actinomycetota bacterium
GTCGCGGAGGAAGGCGCGATCCGCCTCCGCGTCGCGGCTGTACACGATCACGTGCGCACCATCGATCATTCTCAGTCCTCCTGGAAGCGCCGGACGTTAATCGTAGGTCGCGTGGGACGTTGGGGCCGCGGGAGGGTGGGCCGTGGCTACCCGGCAGGTTTATGCGATAGGTCTGGATGTCGACCACCCTGACCTCGCACCCTCGGCCGTTCGTAACCGGTCGCGGTCGTCCGCGGGACGAATGCGGGACGAAACAGCGTCCAGACTCCACAGGTGGTCTGACCTGGGGGTTTGCTCGTAGTCCTAACAGGAAGCTATTCGAACTCGGCGAGCCGATTGAGTGAGCTAAGGGGCTTGCTGAACGAGGAGGACGCATCCGTCTGACGTGCGCAGCTCGCGCTCCCCACGCCCCTGGCTTCGCCTTGCGCGTGTAACCCCGGGAGTCATTCACGTCTGTGTGTCTGTGAATGTTGGCGGCGCCCTCCGATCGCCGGCGGCTTCGCGTGTTCCCAAGACGGGATCTGGGAGTCAGAATGAGCTCGATCACGATGCGCCTCAGGGAGGGGACGACGGGCGCCGTGGCCGAGCGAGACGCCGAGTTCGCGTGGTTCTTCCGGACCGAATACGAGGCGGTCGTCCGCACGATGTATCTGATCGTCCACGACCGCGAGCAGGCCAGGGACATCGCTCAGGACGCTTTCGTCCAACTCTTCACGCGGTGGAGGCGCATCTCGCAGTACGAGCGGCCGGAGGCATGGGTGCGTCGTGTCGGCATCCGGATGGCGGTGCGAGCGGTCAGGCGCGAGCGGCTGCGTCCGCGACTGGAGCGCGAGTTGGACGTGGCATCGCTGCCGAAGCCCGTCGACGTCGACGTCCTCCAAGCAGTCCGGCGGCTGCCGGCGGCGCAACGGGCCGCGGTCGTCCTGTTCTACTTCTTCGAGGATCGGCCGGTGTCCGAGGTTGCGCAGATCCTTTCCTGCCCCGAGGTCACGGCCAAGGTTTATCTGCACCGGGCCCGGAAGCGCCTGGCGGCGCTTCTTGGCGAGAGGGAGACCGAGGAGATCGAGGATGTCTCTTGACCGTCGGCTGAAGGAAGGCCTCGAGCGTTCCTCGTCCGCCATCGAGGAGCGTTCCATGGATCACGCCCTCGACGGGGTCGTCGCCCGCGGCCGGCGCTGGCGTCGTGCCCGGCGTGTCGCGGCCGGAACGCTCGCGGTCGCTGCGGTCATGGCCGCCGTCGTGATCGCCCCCAAAGCGCTCGATGCAATCAGGGGGCTGCGAGAGTCGAGGCCGGCGTCCCCCCAGGAGCTCCTGCGGCAGATCGCAGGTACCTACACGATCGAGGTGGACCAATCCGCCGGAGCGATCGAGTCCTTCGAAATGGCCGGGATGTGGACGGTCAGCCTGCTCCGGAGCGGCGAAATGGAGATCACGCCCCCGCCCGCGTTCCTTCGTACCTGGGATCAGCCGACCGGTGACGTGTTCACCCTCGCCGCCGGCACGCTCCGGGCGAACGCCTTCGGCCAGCTGTGTGCGGACAGCATCGGCACGTACATGTGGACCCTTCGCGATGATCGGCTGAGCCTCGCTCCCTTGACCGAGGACTGCGAGGCACGGAAGGCCCTGTTCACCGCCTCGACGTGGGTCCGCCAACGAGAATGAGGGGAGACGGGATCCGCGAGAATCGGCGACCGAAGGCACGGCTCAAGCCGACGGCCCTCGTGCTGAGTGCTTCGCTGCTCGCAGCCTCGTGCACGGGGGCGGGACCCGCACCGCCCCTATACAAGGTCCAGCTCGTCGAGGCTGCGTGCCCGCCCGAGGTCAGCCAGGTCATCCTGACCGAGCACACCTGCTGGTACCTGGTGGTTCCCGAGGACCGGTCGGACCCCGACGGTGCGACGGTTCGGGTCTTCGTCGTCCGCGTGATGCCGCCCTCGAAGAACCCCGCTCCCGACCCGCTCGCGTTGCTGGGCGGCGATCTCGGCGAAGTACTCGGCTACGAGGGCGTCGCCCCCGCGGTGGCACGCGTGAACCGCGAGCTCATCATCGTCGAGCCAAGGGGCTCCGGGCGGTCCCGGCCGAGCCTGAGCTGCCCCGAGGTGGTGCACGCGGAGTGGGACCTTCTATCGATCCCGATGAGCGACCTCGCCTGGAACCAGACGTTCCTGCGAGCGGCTGGGGCCTGCTACGACCGGCTCGTCGGTGAGGGGATCGACCCCTCCACCTACAACCTCGAGGAGATGGCCGCCGACGTGGAGGACCTCCGGAGAGCCCTGGGGATCGACGCGTGGAACCTGATGACCTTAGGGACGGCGTCCCGCATCGCGCTCGAGGTCGTCGAGCTGTACCCGGACCACGTGCGCTCGGTGATTCTGGACTCCCCCGAGTTCCCCGGGGACGGGGGCTTCGCCCGGGCGGACGAGGCGACCCGGGAGGCGGTGGCGGTCCTGGCCCGGTTCTGCGAGGCGGACCCGATATGCGCCGCGAGCTTTCCGGCTGTGGCGGAGACGATGGACGAGGCGGCCGCGCGCCTGGAGGAGCGGCCGATCCGGGAGCAGATCACGCTGCCGGATGGACGACCGGCCGACGCCGTGATCGACGGCGGATCTCTGGTTCGTCTCGTCCGCTGGGAGATGGGACGGCCTGCCGCCGAGCCGGGGATCGCAAACGTCCCGGCCTTGGTTTACGACGCGCTCGACGGAAGGTTCGGCCCCACGTTCGAGCTCGAGTCGACCCACGCGACGTGCATCGGGTACGGGCAGCCCTGCCGGCCTAACGAATGGACCCACGGGCTCGTCTTCTCTGAGCTCTGTCACGACGAGCTGCCCTTCGCCCATCCCGCGGTGGCCGAATCCGGATTCGACCAGGCCTTCGGGGATCACCCGTTCCTCGATCTGTGTCGCGTGTGGAGCGTCCCCCCGGGGTATCCTCCGCGACTGATCCGGTCAAACGTGCCGACGCTCGTGCTGGTCGGGCAGATGGATCCCACCATCTCGCAGTCGGTCCTGGAGGAGTCGATGGTGGGGCTCGACCGGGGGTTCCTGGTCATGTTCCCGAGCCTGGGCGCGAACACGCTGGCCCGCGACTGTCCTCGTGAGATCCGAAACGCGTGGATCGAGCAGCCCCTGAGGTCCCCAGACACGAGCTGCCTGGACCGCCTCCCGCCGCCGACCTTCATCGCTCCTATCCCGCACGGCGGGCTCGGGACGATCCCCCCGATTCCCGAAGGGACGTACCGAGTCAAGATCACGATCGCCGACGGCCTTGCGGCAGGCCTTGGCGAGTGGGGGTGGCAAGCCCCGGCGTCCTTCGCAGGGATCCTCACGTTGACCCTTGACCACGGGTCGTTCCGTTTCCACTGGTCGGGCTCTCGAAGGCAGGACGACATCGGCGTGTACCGGGGCGTCGGACACGAGGTCACGTTCGTCGTGGACGAGCCGTTCGTCTTCGCGGGCCAAGCGTGGACCGTCGGGTGGCGAGCCAGGAACAAGGCTCTCCTGCTGACGGGGACCGAGATGCGCAGTCGGGAAGACGCGCGGTTCTTCGGCAACCCCGGGTATCTGGCCGTGATCGGGATGTGGATGGAGTTCCACCCCTGGCGGCGCCTCGAGCGGTCCGGTTGATCACCGAGATCTGTCGCGTCATGAAACCTCTCGCGCCCCCTATGCCTGTTCAAGGGTGCGGACAGAGCAAAGGAGATCCGATCGATGCGACTGCTCGATACTGCCCCAGCAGCGGCCCGTTCCGCTCATCAGGCGGTGTGGGCAGGGGAGGCCACATGCTAAAGCTCAAGCGTCGTTTGATCGCACCCTTTCGGCACAGGCAACGCTGCCCCGTCATGGCCGCGGGGAACTATCAGAGGGGGGTCTGACATGCGGAGAGCCGTCGCGTTTGCTGGCATCACCGTCCTGGTCTCGGCACTGGCTCCGGTGCTTGCGCCCGCCGCGGGAGCCAAGACGACGGTGGCGTTCCAGGCGGAGTTCAAGTACACCGTCGGCATAGCGGCCTCGAAGCCCTGCGCCCACTTCCTGTGCGGAGAGGGCACGGTTGTGGGGTTCGGCGATGCGACCAGCACCGTTGACTTGACGAGCTTCGCTCCCCCGACCGAGGGGACAAACTGCGGCCTGTTCACGACGGACGAAACGATTACGCTCGCGAGCGACGGCAGCACGCTGCAGCTCGAGGAAAGCGGGACGGTGTGCTTCCCCGGCAGCTCCTTCGAGGTAGCGTCGGCGACTAACGGCCCCTACGAGGCGGACGGAACGTTCACCGTCAGGTTCGGGACGGGGGTCTTCCAAGGCGCGAAGGGCAGCGGCACCGTCGACGCCAGGGCCGCGGGAGACGAGCAACACGAGACCCTCAGCGGCACACTGACGCTCCCGTAGGGCCTCAGCATTTTCCATTCTGGGCTAACTCGAGGAGCGGGCGTCCCTGGGGTGAGGGGCCAGGGAATTGGGGCAGGGGGGCCGGCGGACGATGGATCACCGGCCCCCTTGCGGGCCGAAGCCCTACCCCCGTGGCAGCCCTTCCCTCAGCGCTTTGGGGGATATCAGCCCTCCGCGCCGAGGTCCCGCTATGTACGACGACCGGCATGAAGGACGGCCGATGGAAAGCCGCCTGGGGCAACCGGTCGCTGCGACAGCCCCAGGATCACGAAGTCCTCGCACGTGCTTTGACGTTGTCTGACTGCTGAGCCTTGTTCTGCTTTTCGAGTCGCTTCAGCTCGGCCAGGAACCGCTCTCGCTGATCGGCACGCCACCGGTGGATCGGAGGTCGCGGTTTTGGATCGGCGATACGCTCTCGACACTCGCCGAGGCAGGCGACATCATCACGGTAATGGCGGTGGAAGATCATCGAACCCGGGCGCCCGGCTCCAGCATCGGCTACGCGATCGTGCTCCTGGGCGCGGCGCTTTTCGTGACCAGTTGTTTCCTTCCCTACTACGGATTCCCAGGAGGGCAGGCGGTTTCGCTCTACGACCAGCTGTTGGTGGCGCGGGACGGCGGCTTGGAGTTGGGAGCGAAGCTGTTCCTGTTTGGTGGGGTTGCTACCGTCGTGGTCGTCGCCCTCGGCGGTCTTGTGCGAGGCGAGCGGCAATCGGGGCGCGGCTTGCTCGTGGGCACGGTCTCGGCGTGGTCACTAACCTGGATCGGCTCGCTGCTTCAGAGCGCCGGCCTCCGCGAAGACGCACTAATCGGTGGGCTCTCGCTGGAGGTCGGCTTCTGGCTCCAGGCCGTGAGCATCGGCGTAGCGGTCATTGGAACCATCCTCGTCGGGGTCGGCAAGCGGAGCGAGATCAAGGACAGCCACGACCGGTACTCGAACGAGGAAGGGGCCGACGCGGGCGAGTGACGCCGGTGACTATTCCGAAACGTGGATCTGATCCGGGGCTCCTAATAGGCGCCCTTCCAGAGCCAAACAAGGCCGAAGAGGATCAAGGCAATCGCAAAGACCGGGATGAAGAGGCCGCGCCAGCCTCTCGGACGTGTACCAGCGTCCGAGCCTGCCTGGGTATAGCCAGGGCCACGTGCGAGCTTGGTCTTGTTGCAACCGCGCCATAGAGCGACCCAGCCTCTCGCGGTACCAGAAGATTATGGCGCCGAGCACGACGAGGGAAAGGTCAAAGAGTAGGTACATCGCGTCATCAGTATCGGACGACCTCGTCCGGGGCATGACCCGCGATTCGCGCCGAACGCCTCCACGTCCTACGGCTCCAGACCTCGACCGCGCCCTACCCGCAGGCTGAGACGGATTCCACGGATGCGTCAGGGAAGAGGCCCGCGACCTGCGTTCTAGTCAGATCGACGCCAGAGTCCGAGTCCTGACGCGCCTGGTCGTTCATCGGCACGAGGAGACCGCCGCTGCTCGGCTTGATTGACGGGTCCACATCCGTCGCCCACACCGCGCCGTCATCCTTCTGCACGACCCAGGCAGGACGACCGTTGCTTGCCGTCCCTGCATCGGCGTATACGTAGGTGCCGGACGGCATGCCGAGCTGCTGAACCCACCCCTGCGCCACTTGGGGACATGCGGCCTGGCTTGGACTGGCATTCGCCGCCGACTCCTTCGACGCGTTGTTGTCGGTGTCGCCGACAAGGGTGCCGATGCCTCCCAGAACGAGAACGAGCCCTACCCAGAACCACCGCCGCTTCCAGATCGGCTTTGCCGGTGGCGTTACCGGGGGCGGCGGCAGGGAGGACATCCCGCTACGGTAGTCGCTGCTCATCAGGCCTGCACTTGATCGACCTGGAGGAAGACAAGGCGGCGCGGGCGGTAGTGTTCGGGTTGCTCGCGGAGATGGAGCGGAGGTAGTTCCTCCCGGGCGAACCTTCCGGTCCAGGCCAACTCAGAAGTAAGAAGAACCGAACGCGGAGCCCTCCTCAGGCGTTCATGAGGCGAGATGGTCGAATCGGCAAGCGTAAGTTCCGTGCCCGAGCTCGGCGAGGCCGCGGCGTTCGAGGAGTTCTTCCTCGCCGAGCACGGGCGACTCTTCCAGGCGCTGTACCTGCTGACTGGCGACCTGCAGGAGGCGGACGACCTCGCCCAGGAGGCCCTCCTGCGAGCCTACGAGCGATGGGATCGGGTCAGTTCGATGGACTCGCCCGCTGGATACGTGTACCGGACGGCGCTGAACCTGCACCGAAGCCGCCTTCGCGCACTTGTCGTCCGGGCTCGCCGCGTCTTCGCCGCTGTACCGGCCGACGATTTCAGTGGAGGGGTGGCAATGAGTCATGACGTGCAACGGGCGCTCGCGCAGCTTCCCCGCCGTCAACAGGAAGCACTGATCCTCATCGAGTGGCTGGGTCTGGGGTCTGAGGAGGCTGGTCGGGTCCTCGGGATTGACGCTTCATCCGTGAGGGGACGGCTTCACCGCGGCCGTACGTCGCTCCGCGAGCTGTTAGGAGAGCCTTATGAGTGACGTTCGAACGATCCTGAAGCGAGGCGTCGGAGGCGCGACTCCACCCCCGGATGGCTTCGGACGGATGCTTCGCCGCCGAGACCGCAAGCGGCGGAACCAGCGGATCGGCGCGGGGGCGCTCGCGATCATTCTCGCGCTGGTGAGCTTCGTGGCCCTGACACGTGCCTTCCGCACCGTCGAGCGCCCTGCGGACGAGCCGACGCCCGCGGGCTTGGGCGCCCTCGCGTACGCGGTGGACGGAGACATCTTCGTGGCCGAGTGGGACGGTTCGAACCCGGTCCGGATCGCGGACGGCCGTCCCCCCAGCGACTGTGGCACTGGATCGAGTGATGGCCTGGGCGAATACTTCGCATTCGGACCGATCTGGTCGCCCGACGGTCGGTACCTCGCCTACCGGCACGCTGACTGCGATCGCCCCGGGGACGGGTGGTGGGACGTCGTCATCAGCGATCCGCAGGGCAACGTCGTCACGTCGTTCCCCAGCCAGGGCTGGGGCATCTCATGGTCACCCGATTCCACACGTGTGGCGGTCTGGGACCACTGGGGAAAGACGATCGGCGTGTACGGGCTCAAGGGCGACCGCCAGACGCTGCTCACCCTCCCCTTCGTGATCCCGGCGGGCGAATCGGACCCGGTCTGGTCGCCGGACGGCCGATCGCTCCTTCTTGGCAACTTCGAGATCCCCCTCGACGGAAGCACACCACGGCCACTTCCGTGGACCGACGGAGACGTCGCGGGATGGGCGCTCTCGCCCGATGGATCGCGTGTCGCCTACACCACCCGCAAATCGCTCGTCGTTGCCGCTGCCGATGGTTCCAACGCTCGGGAGGTGCTGGGGGATGGGGCCACCCCGAACCTCCTGTGGTCGCCAACGGGCGACCGGATCGCCTTCACCTCGCAGAGATCCCGCGAACTCCGCCTGCTCGACGTGGCGACCGGCAGCGTGACGTTGGTGACCGAACCGGACGGGTCAGCCGTGCTCTCGGTCATGGCGGGCGCAGGCTTCGAGTTCTCGCCCGAGGGCGACCGGATCCTGTTCTCGAGGACGGAGGAGGACGGCACCGGCGTGGATTCGCTCTGGAGCGTCAACGTCGACGGCTCCGACCTCCGGCGTCTCGTTGCCGGGACCGCCTGGGGCGATTGGCTGTCGCCCAGTCCAACGCCCTGAGACCTCAGTCGATGACTCCCGCGAGGCGTTGATCAGGCTGTGGCCGCGAGCCCGAGCAGTCCATCCGCTTCAGCACCAGGGGGAGCCCGCGCCGCACGGGCCGAGCCAGCCGCGCCGCCGAGGGTCGATCTCGCTCATCAGATCACCAAAGGGGCGACGGGCCGGAGGTATCGCCCCCCGACCCCGGCAGTCATCCCAGACTAGCCGCGCCGCAGCCCGCCACCAAGCTCGTCCTTACCGGACGCTCTCCTCAGCAAAGTCCGCCACGGGCCAGCCGGAGCCGCAGCTGCCGCACTCGACCCATTGATAGTCCGGGCCCAGCCCTGGCTTGACCTTGAGGGAGGACCCGAATGATGTCGCGGTCGGTCGTGCCCACGAACTCACACTGTGGCAAGTGCCTCATTGTCGCCGGATCGAGCGGATCGAGTCGAACACGGGCGGGCTCAGGTGCGCGGTAATGCTCCTTACTGCACTGGCAGGTCCGGACCCAATGACCGCGCTCGACCTCGCTCCACGGGATCGAGACGGAGGGATCGGCCCGCAGAATCGTGCAGTCATCCGAATGACTGAACGGCCCGTCGGGCGGCCCATGGTGCTGCTTCCTATGGAACATGTGTTCCTCCTCCTTTCGGACAACTCTCAGCGGCGACACGCGTCGCCGTTCACTGGTGCTCCTGTTCGGCGCGCCAGCTCCCGACGAGGCGAGCTATCTCGGCCGGAACCAGCACCCCCGAGGAGATGATCACGGTGGCGGCCGCTTCCGCTTCATCAGGTTGCCCAGTTTGCGGCCGAGGTCCTGGTTGTGTTTGCGGCACATCGCCCGCAGGTTCGAACGCTCGTTTGTGCCTCCCCAGGGCGATCGGTAC
This sequence comes from Actinomycetota bacterium, assembly GCA_036000545.1. Taxonomy (GTDB): domain Bacteria; phylum Actinomycetota; class UBA4738; order UBA4738; family CALAEC01; genus DASYVD01. The sequence goes on from DASYVD010000007.1 coordinate 8,954, forward strand.
GACGTGGTCCAACGTCGTCGAGACCCTGGTGCAGCCCGTGTAGCTGCAGATGGGCTTTCGGGACAGAGTCTCGCGGCGAATCCGTCGGTAGACCGGGTCGGCGTAGGCGCGGTCCCGGACCGCCTTGTTGTGCTTGAGGTTCCAGCCGCTCGTGGGGCGGCACCGCGTGCAGCCGATTTGCCCGTGTCCGATGCATGGTGGGCTCGTCTTCACCTCAACCTGCGGCTCTCATGGTGTTCTCCACGACGCGTGGAGACTGCACGGCGAACGTAGCGATCGGCGTCGTACTCCCGGCGACAGGACCTGCACCAGGGTCTCGCCATCTCCTGGGGTCGACGGAGTTCTCCGCACCTAGCGCAGAGGACTCGGGCGGCCCGGCAGCGGTCGCATAGCGCGGGTCCGGGGAAGCGCCGGAGGGCGTCGACGACCATCGCGTTCAACGGCTCGTTGCAGTCGATGCACGGTCGTCTCCGGGCCATCCTGGCTCCTTCCGGGAATCAACTTCGAAGGGGGTCGAAGTTGGTTCTTCCCTGGCGATCCCGACAGATACTGAGAGAGCCCTGCGTGCGCTTTTCTCCCGACGCCTGCTAACTATCTCGGGATCATGCCCGGGGATAAACCGGCCCCCACACCGATTTTTTCGGGGATGCGATCCAACCAACTCAGGCTCCCAACCAACTCTGTCGTGCGTGAATGGGTCGGCTAGCTTACGGAGAGTCATGGGAAAGAATGGCCTTTGACCTGCGCGTTTGGAAATGTTCGTACGCGCTTCTCGTTTCGCTTTCGTCGGTCTTCTCGGTGAGGATCTGGTGCCTTCCGTTCGAAGGGCTCGGGGTCGTGGTCGTCCCAGCTTGGGATGAGGGCATCGACCTGGATCCGGCCCTCGCGGCAGGCGATGTAGAGGCCGTTCCGGCTGATGTGGAGGAACTGGCACGCCTGAACGACGTTCCAGAGCGGCTGAATCGAGACGGACGCCACAGGCAAACCCCTTTCGAGATCTGCCCGGGCTTCACGGATTTCCCGGTGCCTGTCCGTTGGCGCTAGGG
>DASYVD010000008.1:0-34648 GCA_036000545.1 Actinomycetota bacterium
GTCCGGCTGCTGATCCCGAGCCTCGACCCGATCTGCTGGTTCGTCTGACCAGCGGCAAGGGCCGCCAGCACCTGGCGCTCGCGGGGGGTGAGGTCGGAGAGGAGACGGGCCGATCGCTCCGCCTCCTTGGCGAAGGTCACGAACCGCTGGAGGATGCGGCCGGTGGCCAGGCCTTCCACGACGGTCTCACCCGCCGCTGCCCGTCGGACCGCGTCCACGATGTCGTGGAGGCTGGTCTCCTTGGTCACGTAGCCATTCGCTCCGGCGTTCATCGCCTCGAGGACCTGGTTCTCGTCCCGCTCGACCGTGAGGACGACCGACTTGATGCCCGGCCAACGCTGCTGGATGGTGCGGATGAGGTCGATCCCCGAGCCGGGAGGAACGTGGAGATCCACCAGGACCACGTCCGGGCGACCTCTCTGGATGCCGTCGAGGGCCTCGTCCACCGAAGAGGCGCCTCCGGCGAACTCGACATCGGAGGTCTGCTCGCAGATCAGCCGGATGCCGTCGCGGACCACCGCGTGGTCGTCGACGACGAACAGCCGAAGGGCCTCCTCCGCCATCCCCACCTCGAAAGAGCAGCTGGGACCGCCGGGCCGTTCCCGAGCGAGCAGCTACGATAGATGCGTTAATTCAACCATGCCTTCTCGGAGTTCCCAGCAGGATGAACGGACTTCCCCGGGCGAGCGAGATCGCCTGCTCGAGGAGGTCGAGCGGGAGTTCTGGAGCCACGTCGTCCACGAGCTCAAGACGCCTCTGGCGCTCATGCACGGATACGCCGCCACCCTGCTCGAACGAGACCTCCCGGAGGAGCAGCGCCGGTGGTTCTTGCAGGTCATCGCGGATCAGAGCATTCGTTTGTCCGAGGGGATGGATCGCCTTCGAGAGGTCCGCCGACTCGAGCGCGCCGAGGCGGACGGCGTTGCTGACGCCGCGGCCGCCCTGCGGCGAGCCGTGCGACGTGTGGACGATGCGGTCCCCGGGCTCCGTGTCACGGTCGCCGGTGACGGAAGGCCGGTTCCGGTGAAGGGATCCGATCGGTGGCTGGTTCGGGTGTTCGAGGAGCTCCTGGCCCTCACCGCTCCTGCGGACCCCGTGAGGGGTGTCCGCGTGCTGCTGCGACGGGGAACCTCGGTGAGCGTCACGTTCGCGACAGATGGCAAGGTTCGCCCGGCGGGACTGGAGGTGTACCTGGCTCGTCGGGTGGCGGAGCGGTTCGGGGGTTCGCTCACCGCGCGACCAGGCAAGATCACGGTACGCCTGGCGCCGGCCGAGGAGTGAGCGAGGCACCGCAGTGACCGCATCGGTGATCGATGTCGGCGAGGTCGACTTCGAGGAGAGAGTCATCCAGGCGTCGCACGACCTGCCGGTGGTGGTGGACTTCTGGGCCGACTGGTGTCAACCGTGCCGGATCCTGAGCCCGATGCTCGAACGCCTGGCGGAGGAGCACGAGGGCAGTTTCGTTCTGGCTAAGGTGGACGTGGATGCCAATCCCAACCTGAGCGGGCTGTTTGCGATCCAGAGCATCCCCACGGTGAAGGCCTTTCGGGACGGACAGGTCGTGTCCGAGTTCGTCGGGGTCCAACCCGAGGAACTCCTCCGCCGGTTCGTCGAGGAGCTCGTCCCCTCCGCGGCCGATGAGCTCGCCGATCAGGCTGCGTCGGCCCGCGAATCTGGCGACTTGGTGGACGCGGAGGCTCTCTACCGGGAGGCCCTGTCGAGGGACTCCTCGCACCAAGCGGCAAAGCTGGAGCTCGCCGCGCTGCTCGCCATGCGGGGAGAGGACGAGGAGGCGCGCGGGCTTCTCGCCCAGCTTCCGGCGACCGAGGGGGCCCGGCAGCTGGACGCCGCGCTGGAGCTGAAGTCGGCCGCACGTGGTGAGGACGACCGCGAGGCTCTCCGGATCAGGGCCGAGTCGGGGGACCGGGATGCAGAACTCACCCTGGCCTCGGCCGAGGCCGCTGCGGGCGAGCACCGCTCGGCCCTGGAGAGGAGCCTGCGGCTGGTGCAGTCCGGTGGAGACCAGCGCGACCGGGCCCGGGACCTCATGGTCCGGATCTTCGAAGCCCTGGGCGATGAGCATCCGCTCACCCGTGAGTTCCGTCCCCGCCTAGCCAGCGCCCTGTTCTGACCGGCCATGCGGTCGACGGAGTTCACCGTGGACACGGCGGACCGCCTCGTCAGCGACATCACCGACCGGGTCGAGGCCTTCGCCGGTGACGCCGGGGGCGACGGCCTCCTTCACGTGTTCGTACCCCACGCCACCGCGGGAGTGGCGCTCATGGAGACCGGGTCCGGGTCCGAGGCCGATCTCGAGGAGGCGGTGCGACTGCTGTTGCCGCGAGACGACCGGTACGCGCACCGGCATGGCCCGACCGGGCACGGAGGGGACCACCTTCTTCCGGTCTTCGTTGCCCCGTCCTTGGTCCTCCCCGTGCGGGGCGGGCGCCTGGCCCTCGGCACCTGGCAACGGGTCGTGCTGGTCGATCCCAACCGGCAGAACAACGAGCGCCGGGTGATGCTCTCGTTCTTGGAGGGAACCGGGGCAGCCTAGAGTCGAGGGTGCGGCCGCCCTCTGTCGTTTCGCGGAAGGGCCACCCGGGGGTACACTTCGCCCGAAGTGGGCTTTTGTGAATCCCGCTTGGCCAGCCGGGAGGGGACAGCATGGACCAGCCGGAGAGCGCAGGGGCGCCGTTGACTCAAGCTCGCGAAACCGAGCTCTCCCTTCTGCGCGAGCTCGTCGCGCACCTTCGCGAGACCCGGGCCGACCTGCGTGAGGAGTGGGTCAGGCGCATCACCGATGCCCAGCTCCTGGGCGCGATGACGGCCGAAGAGATCTTCTCCGAGGTGACGGCAGTCTACGACAACTATGTGGATACGCTGGAGACCGGTAGCGTCGAGACCCTTCAGGCGTACGCTCGCGACCTCTCCGAGCGGATCATCCCTCGGGGCGTCGAGACTCACGAGGTCCTGGGCATCGTCCTCCTCCTGCGCGACGTGCTGGCGCGATCGCTCTTCGAGAAGTACCAGGTGGACCACGACCTGCTCAACCGGATCCTGGACGCCTACGAGCCCGCGGCCAACCGCATCGCGGTCACCGTCGGTGTGAGCTTCGTGGAGGAGCGGGAGCGCGTCATCCGGCAGCAGCAGGAGGCCATCCGCGAGCTCTCCACCCCGGTTCTGCAGGTTCGCGAGCGACTGCTCATCCTGCCGATGATCGGGGTCCTGGATTCTCTCCGCGCCCGCCAGTTGACGGAGCAGCTTCTCGGCGCCATCCGAACCAACAGAGCACGGGTGGTCGTCATCGACATCACCGGCGTACCTGCCATCGACATCACCGTGGCCAACCACCTCGTCCAGACGGTCAACGCATCCCGCCTCATGGGCGCCGACGTGATCATCACCGGTCTGTCTTCGGGAATCGCTCAAACCCTCGTCGACCTCGGTGTGGAGCTCGGCATCATTCAGACGGCGGGGGACCTGCAGGGCGGCATCGAAGAAGCTGAGCGGTTGTTGGGTCACGAGGCGGGTCGGACAGCAGAGTCCGGACGGGACCACGAGAGATAAGGCAGGCCCCCGCAAATGCCGGCTTCGATCCTGAAGCAAGGCGACTACCTGATCGCGAGCATCCAGTCGGCGCTCACCGACGGCGAGGTCCTTCAGCTACAAGAAGACATCACCGAGCAGGTTGGGAGGTTCCGCTCTCGAGGAGTCATCCTCGACGTCAGTGGGCTCGACGTCATCGATTCCTTCGTCTCGAGAGCTCTTCACGCCATGGCCATCACGGCCAAGCTCAGAGGAGCGAACGCCGTCATCGTCGGGATCCGGCCAGAGGTCGCCTTCGCGATCGTGCAGATGGGTCTCACCCTGGAAGGAGTGCGCACCGCACTCGACCTGGAGGAAGGCCTGGCGTTCCTGAACCGGTTGGGCAAGGAGACCGGCGACAGTGGCAGGTGAGGATCTCATCTCCATCGGCTCCGATTCAGATCTTGTCGTGGCCCGGCAGAAGGGACGCGAGCTCGCCGGGCAATTGGGCTTCTCGGGGACCGACGCCACCCTGATCGCCACCGCCATCTCGGAGCTGGCCCGCAACATCCTCGCCTACGCGGGCGCCGGCGAGATAGCCCTGAGTCATGTCTTCGAGAACGGCAGGGACGGCATCATCGTCGTGGCCCGTGACGCGGGCCCGGGGATCGTCGATATCGAGGCGGCGACCAACGAGGGGTTCAGCACCGGGGGGGGCCTGGGGATGGGTCTGCCCGGCACCAGACGCCTCATGGACGAGTTCGACATCCACTCCGAGGCCGGCAAGGGAACGCAGGTCGTGGTCAAGAAGTGGAGAGCTCGCGCTCGTGGCTGACACTTCCTTCCTGGAGTGGGACCTGGCAACGCGAGCGATGCCGGGAGAAGAGGAATCGGGAGATGTCGGTGTGGTGAGTTCGTTCCCGGATGGAGCCCTGGCAGCCGCCATAGATGGGCTCGGCCATGGGGCCCGGGCGGCCCGGGCGGCCAGGGAAGCCGTGGAGATCCTTCGCTCCTCGGCGGGCGAACCCGCCGACCGGCTCATCGAGCGCTGCCACGAAGGCCTCAAACGCAGCCGTGGGGTGGTCATGACCGTGGCCTGCTTCGACTCAACGAAAGACACCTTGACGTGGCTGGGGGTCGGGAACGTCGAGGGAAGACTCATTCGGCGGTCCGACGACGGGGAGGTCGATCGTCAGTCGGTGGTTCCTCACCCAGGCATCGTGGGTTATCGTCTTCCGTTGCTCCGCCCTGCCACCCTTCCGGTTCGTCGTGGCGACGTCCTGATCCTGGCAACTGACGGGATCCCTGGTGACTTCGCCGATCCCGAAGATCTGTCGGGAACGCCGAAGGAGATCGCCGAGCGAATCCTAGAGGAGCAGGGCAAGGATACCGACGACGCGTTGGTGGTGGTGGCTCGCTACCTCGGGCGTGACGCCGTCAAGGCGAGACTCGACCGACTCGAGGATGCGTACTCGGCCGCGTTCGACCAGTACCTCACGGATGGAGGAGAGCTGTCCCTGAGGGCTGCCTACGAGCTGGGCCGTGATGCTGTCAAAGATCAACTCAGCGTTCTGGAGCTGGCTGCCATCCACCATACGGTTCTGGTCGACTCGCTGTCGCGTCGGGCGGGGGAGATCGAACGGGTCACCGGGGCGGCGACGCAGTTCTTCCTGGAGAGCCTCTCGGCATTCGAGATGGTGCAGCGGGGGTTCTGGGAGGCGACCGAGGTGGCCCGTTTGGAGCGGGAGATTGCTCAAACCCTCCAGCGGCGCCTGTTGCCGGAACGGTTGCCGGATATCCCGAATGTGACCGTCGCGGCACGATACCTGCCGGGAGGCGTTGGTGTGAACGTGGGAGGAGACTGGTACGACGTCATCCTCCTTCCAGATGGACGGGTCGCTCTCGCCGTGGGCGATGTGCTCGGTCGAGGTGCGGACGCGGCCTCCGTCATGGGGCAGGTCCGCATGGCGTTTCGAGCCTATGCCCTCGGCGAAGGGGAACCGGAAACCGTGGTCGACCGGATGGACGCGCTCATCCAGGCGATGGGATTGGGCCACTTCTCGACCATGATCTATCTGGTCCTCGATCCTCGTGCTCGACAGCTGCGGATGGTCAGAGCGGGCCACCCGCCTCCGCTTCTCATTCCACCTCGGGCTGAGCCGAGATATCTTGAGGCCGGCCTGGGGGTTCCTCTCGGGGTCGTGGCCGGTGCGAAGTACCAGCCGGTCGTCGAACGCGTGGATCCGGGCTCTGTCCTCATCCTCTACACGGACGGGTTGGTCGAGACACGGGACGGGATCGACGAGGGTCTGTCCAAGCTGCGGCAGGCTGTTGGTACGGGTCGCGGGGACCTCGAGGCGCTATGCGACAGGATCCTCGACCACATGGTGGGCTCGAGCGCCCATGATGACGTGGCCCTGGTGGCGATCCGGCTCGAACCCGCTCCAGGCTAGCCCACCGATCGGCCTCCTCATACTCGCGCCACGAACTCCGGCGAGGTGCTTTCAAGAGGGCCTTTCCGGGTGGAGGATCGCCGCGGACATCTCTGGGAGGAGGCCGATGGACGACGTACGAGAGCGCGGGATCAGTGTCGTTGTGGGCCGCGTACCCCTCATCGAGATCGCCGGGTACGTCGGCGCTTCCCTGGGGCTCGCCGCCGCGGGAGTAGTCCTCGGCGAGTCCGCCGGTGAGGGAGTGCAGATCGCCTTTGATCTCGTCACGGCCGCGGTCCTCGTTGCAGCGGGATGGGCGCTCGAGCCGGACGCAGACGCCTACCGAAGGATGAGGAGCGTCCTCTGGTGTTTCTCGTGACTGATCTGGCCGTAACGTTGTTCGCGGACGAGGCTTCCAACCCCAAGAACGTTGCCATCCTGGTCGGTGTGGTCGCCACCGGGTACTCGCTTCCACTGTGGTGGCTGTCGCGACGGAGTCTCCACATGATCGCCCTCATCGTGAGCGCCTACGCGCTCTTGGTGGCTCTCGTCTTCCCGGACCCCGAGGGGTTCTTCCTGGGGATCCCCGACATCACCGCGGTGGCCGTCGTCACCTGGTTCTTCGGCGGCGCGCTGGTGGCGGCCGGCATGTTCGGCGTGCTGGTCCCTCGGAAGACCACGATCGTCCTGGGGTCCATCGCTTCCATAGGAGGCCCGCTCTTGTTGCTGGTGAACGAAAACGACGTCCTGGGGGAACTCTTGTCCCTTGCCACCGCCGCCGCGCTCGTCATTGTCGGAACCTGGCGAGAGGAGCTGGCCGCGACGGGACTCGGGATCGTCGGTCTTCTCGTAGCATCGGCGATCATCGTGGGGGACCATGTAAAGGACCAGGGGCCGGCAATCGTGGTGCTGGTTATCGGACTGCTCCTCCTCGGAGGCGCCATCATGGCCTCTCGGGCGACACCTGGTCAGCCTGGCTCTGCGGCTCCAACGATGCCCAAGGCCACACCGCCGCCGTGAGCACGCCGGGCCTGGCGAGGATCGGGTCGGGGGCGGGCCGGCGAGCAGCCCGCCCCCGACCAGCACCCTGATCGCCTAGGGCCCCTTGAATGCGACGAGGCGCACCCCTGAAGCCTGCAGGGCCTTCGCCAGCAACAGGGCCACGGGATACTCCTCGACCGAGAGCCCGCGAGGATTCCGGACGAGGAAGAAGACTCTCTCCGGGGCGCGACGGGTCAGGTAGCGGGCCCCGTAACGGCGGAGAAGGATCTCTGTCGCTCTCGCGCTCCCCGTCCGCACGGTGATCCGAAGGGGAGAGTCGAGTCGCACGAGGGCCCTGGCCGCGGCTCGCGCCCCCGCCTCCTCGTCCGCCCTGGCAGCCGAACCGGCCGCAGCAGCGGTTCCCAGGAACGGGTCGGGTTCCAGGATCGCGTTCCTGAGGACGCGGTGCATCCCCTCCGTCCAGGCCCGGAAGTTCGGGTCGGTCGAGAAGACAATGACCCGGCCGGATCCGACCGGCTCATCCACGACAGCGGCCGTGCCTCCGAGCTCCTCGTGGCCCTCGCCGAAGCCCGAGATGAAGAAGTCATCGCTGGAAGCATCTGGGAATCGGACCGGAACGTGGGCCGGGTCATCCGACGTCATCACGAGATCGAAGTCGTAGAAGAGGTAGTTGAAGAGCCCGACCCCGGCGTTAAGCGGACTCCCCTCGTCTCCCGCGACGCGCAGGAGCGCACCGGCGACGCTCGAGGTCGGCTCAGAGAGCTCCGCCGTGCTGATCCCGAGCATGGCCGCGAGCACCGTGCCGCCCCGTCGCCAGCCAACATAGCGGCCGCCGCCGTTCACCCAGTCGACGATGGCCTGGCGGCCCGCCGGTCCCAGAGCGCTGAACGCGCTCGAGGCGGGCCCGTTCGGCACGAGCAGAACCTCGACCCCGGCGAGGCCGCCCGCGGCGATGTCCGAAGAGCTCACCAGGCGGTAGGGGATGTGCCACCGCTGCTCGAGAAGCCACCTGAGCCAGCCCGTCGACTGAAGCGCGGACGTGCTCGTGGCCGAGAGCTGGTAGACCGCGACCGACGGCAGGTCAGCCGGGGGGGCGGGCGGGGCCGGTTCGGGTAGCAACGGCACCCCCGTGGCGACCGGGCTGAGCTGCGCCCCCGACCGGCCGCCCGTGAGGTTCAGGAGCAGGGCATTGTTCCACCCGCTGACGTCGTAGAAGTAGGGGAACGGGACGTACGTGTCCTCGCCGAGGATCGCCTGGATCCAGTGCTTCTGCTGCTGGGCCATGGGGATCCAGTACGTGCCGGGGGGCAGGACCACCGCGGTCGGGTCGCGGCCGTACTCCCTGAAATCCGGAACAGAGAGCGGCGCGGTCAGCCTGTACACGGCCACGTTGGCCCGCTGCAGCCGTCGGACGAGCCGCTGGAGTTCGGTGGCCTTGGCCGGGTCACCGGCCAGCAGGAAGTAGTGGCGAACCGGGTCGGTCGGCACGGGCATCGTCACGACGTTGCCCGGGTCGTTGACCTCGTTCGGCTCGAGCTGCCCCGCCAGCCCCTGCTGGTAGGCCTTGACCCACTCGCCGTGCCAGCGCTTGAGGATCGACTCCTTGTTCAGCGCGCCCGTGGTCAGCGAGACCCACTGCGTCACGTAGTGCTGGTACGTCCGGATCGCGATCGGGTCCGCGTTCGACTTCTCGAAGGTCATCCCCACCGAGCCCCACAGGTGGGACGGCGTCGTGTCACCGTATACGGGCGCGAAGAAGTCGAAGACGGCGTTCTGGAAGAACGGAATGTCTTGGCGGTTGAATTCGGCCGCCATCGCCGGTGCGTACAGGTTGTCGGTCAGGTCCACGTTGAAATCCGTGTGCTCGTGGTGGATCGGGTCGGCGTTCGGTGGGAAGAAGTAGTCATTGGAGCCGCCCATCTCGTGGGCGTCAACGTGGAGAACCCCCGGGTACTGCCAGAGCAGGTCGATCTTCTGATCGGTCTCCCGCTGCGTGCGCGCGAACCAGTCACGGTTCATGTCGAAGCGGTAGAAGTTCTCGCGTGTATCGGCCTCGCGGCCGTCGGGGTTCTGAGTGGGGATGATCCCGACCAGCGCCCCATCGAGGATCTGCCTGGCGGCGCAATCGTCGCGGTCGGCGAGCTCGTAGAGGATGCGCAGCTCCGAGTCGGTGCCCGCTTCCTCCCCTCCATGGACGTTGCCCATGAGCCAAAGGATCGCCGGATTCGTTCGCGCGAGGTCAGCTGCCTCCGCCGCGGAGGTGGTCGGATCCATGAGCCTGCGCGCGGCCGACCGGATCCTGGCCAACCCTTCGGACGTGACGTTTCCCGGCTTTCCGACGAGGGCGAAGCGAAGCGGTCGCCCTCGCCAGGAGGTCCCGAGGGTACCCGAGACTACACGGGGGCTCGCCCGGTCGACCGCATCCACGTAGGCATTCGATTCAACCGACGTGACCTCTTGGGACCCAAGTGGGAAGCCAAGCACCTCCTCCGCGGTGGGAACGTCGCCGCGGAAGTTCGCGGGGGTCTGGATCGGGTCACAGGGTTTGGCGGCCCTGGCAAGCTCCGTGCTCCCGGAAAAGGGGGCCGGAGCCACGGCCACGACTGCAGCCAACAGAGGGGTTAGTACGAAAGCGGCGGCGCGGTTCAGCATGGAACCCTCCTTCCGGCGATTCCTCCAGCGCACCGCCAACCTATCACCGGCGGTCTTTGACGGCCAGGCGATGGTCAATACGGTGCCAGGCGACCCTTTGTCAGGCCCTTTCGACAAAAGGCGCCTGTTTCTTGGTGAGCCTCCAGAGAAGGGTTGGCTGCCCCGCTATTTGTGTTCGAGTTGCCGCTTGTATTCGCAGGCCCGAGTGATCATTTCATCGATCATGGCGGGCGGGCACCCCTTCACGAGGAAGCAGTACACGCCCGCAGACTCGGCGTCTTGATGAAGTCCGGGATCGTCGTAGGCGGAGAGCACAACGACCTGCACGAGCGGCTGAGAGGCCCTGATCCTTCGAGATGCCTCGATGCCGTCCATGATCGGCATCTGGATGTCCATCAACACAACGTCCGGCTCCCGATCCCCAGCGATGGAAACGGCCTCGCCTCCATCGGCGGCCGCACCCACGACCGAGAATCCGAGCCGTTCGAGCAGCTCGCAGATTGCCTCTCGCAGATTCGAGTCGTCCTCCGCCACGAGGACCCTGCCCTTGACGCCCTTCATCTGTGCCATGGTCATGCGGAAACCACGACCCTCACGGAGGTTCCCTTTTCTGGGCTAGAAGCGATCTGCCAGATCCCACCGGCCAGCTCGACCCGCTCCCGCATCCCCACTAGTCCGAACCGGCCGCGGTGCACGAACTCGTCTTGCTGGGAGAGATCGAACCCCATCCCATCGTCACGGATCTGCAATTCGACCGAACCATTCTCCCCGAGGAGGGACATGTCCACACGAGTCGCACTGGCATGCCTCAGGACGTTCGTGAGCGCCTCTTGAGCGACGCGATAGAGGATCGTCTCGGTCGTCGGTTCCAAACGATCCTCGATGTTCGAGACGAAGGAACAGTCGAGGCCCGCCGAATCGGTGATCGTGCTCGCGTAATCCGAGAGAGCCCGCGAGAGTCCCCGCTCGTCGAGCACCGGGGGACGGAGGCGCGACATTAGCCGGCGCAGGCCGCCGATCTCCTCCCGTAGAAGGCTCTGGACCTCCGCGACGGGGGCAGCCGACGTCTCCCTCTCAGGAAGATCGAGGATCGCTGTCTCGAGCTTTACGTCGAGGGTGGTGAGACGCTGGATCGGGCCATCATGCAGTTCCCTGGCGATGGCCTTGCGCTCCTCCTCTGTTGCGTCGACGAGCGCGCTCAGCAGCTTGCCTCGCTGAGCTTGCTCCTTCTCCAACTGCCGTTCCTGCTCGGCGAGTTGCTCGCGCTGTCGGCGCAATGTTCGAGAAACACGAACGTAGTTCCAAACCGCTCCGATCATGAGAAGGAGCGCGGCTGCCACGATGAGCAGGGGAGCGGAGTCGTCGCGTGCCAAGGCGGAACCGGGTACCGGGGTCCCGACGACGATCCAGTCGTTCGCGTTGCCCATCGTCCGCCGGAGTCGCGTGAACGCCGTTCGGGTGCCGTCTACCTCGGTGACACCCCGGGACTGGTCCTTACGAGCGAGCGAACCGAACCGGTGATCACCGGGACGTCCCAGAGGGGACCCCACCTTCTGTGGGTGCCGGCTGTCGAAGACGACATACCCGTGGTCATCCAGCACCCGGATGTCCACATCTTCGTCAGTCGACGCGGCAGTCTGTCGGAAGCTCTCGACGGTCACCTCGAAATGGACGATGGTCCGAATCGCATGATTCGGGAGCGGGACGATCGTGGAGTTGGAGATCACCCACTCCCCCGTATCGGGCGAGACGTACGGTGCTGCCTGGTAGACCTCTCCAACTCTCAGCGTGAAGGTGGGTTTGAAGAATGGGTTGCCCGATTCATCCGGAGACAGATCCTCGGGCGCCGCTCGTTCCCCCCGCACCACCCTGGCGTTCTCCGGCCCGGTGTAGTCGATGAAGCAGGCCTCTCCGATGCTGGTCGGGTAGAGCGACTCCAGGTAGACCAGGGCATCGTTCGCTTCTCGAATCGCCCGTCCTTTCCGCTCAATCTTGTCGAGCCGGCTGCCGGGCTCCTCGTAGAACCGAGCAAAGGCGGGATTCCGAGACGTGAGGAGGATGATCGAGCGTGCTCGCTCGAAGTAGTTCTCGAGGTCGGCAGCCTGTTGACGCACGGTGTTGGCGAGATGCTGGTCACGCTCGTCCTGCCTCCGGTCGCGCTGCACCATGGCGAACGCGGAGCTACCCACGAGCAGGACGGCAGCGAGGATCAGAACGGCGAAGGACCCCCGACCGGCCATTCTGGACTCCCCTCTCGTCACACCGCCGGTATCGGGCGCCCAGCCTGGAGAGTTGAGGCTTTCGCCCCGTTTCCGAGGCTCAGCCAGCCCAGGACCGCCGCGGCCAAGTGGAGACCCGCCGGGTTTGTCAGTCGCCGGAGCAGGGGAGCAGGCCGGCCGCGTCCTTCGCCGCTAGGACCCGGCGGACGGCGTCATCCACCCGGGCGCCGAGCGCGGGATCCGAGGACGCTCGGGCGACGACCGCCGTCGCCATCGCCAGCGTCGGACCTACGGTCTTCGACACGATCAGGTCGCCACCGGCCGACAGAAAGTCGATCGCGCGCTTCGCCGGTGGGACGTTCGATACCGCCACTGCGGCCCCCAGATCGTCAGAGGCGATCACGCCGTCGAACCCCATCCTGACGCGGAGCAGCCGCATCACGGCCGGTGAGGACACCGCCAAGTGGTGGGGGTCGATGCGCGTGTACGTGGCGAGCGCCACCATGACCAGGGGCACGCCTGCGGCGACGGCCGCACGGAACGGTTTGAGCGACGGGGCGTTCGGCGTCGTCACCGTGTCGACCACGCCCGCGACGTCGTCCGTGTTGCCGCGCACCCCCCCCAGTCCCGGGAAGTGCTTCGCCGTCGTGGCGACCCCCGCTGCCGTCATAGCCCGGATGAACGCGGTGCCGTGGCTCGACACCGTAGCGGGATCGGAGCCGAACTGCCTGTGCAGCATGCCGATCGGCGCGTTCTCGCCTTCGGTTCCCGCCGGCACCACGTCCATCACGGGCGCGAAGTCCAGGTTGACGCCTGCCTCAGACAGCTCCGCTCCCCAGGTCGCCGCGTGGCGCCGCAGACTCGCTCGGTCGAACGTTCCCTGCGCCACCGCGGTCGGGATCGTCGAGAACCCGGGGCCGCGGAGCGCCTGGATCTCGCCGCCCTCTTGGTTCGCCGCGACGAAAAACCGCACGCGGCCGGTCGCGCCGCGGGTGGCATGCGCCTGTACCGCGGCGGCGACGGCCCGCACCGCCGCAGCACCGGCCGTCGTGGTCTCCGTGAACCACACGGAGCCCACGTGCTGGGTGCGGATCACCCCCAGCTCGGCCGGCCCCAGTTCGTCGTTCGCCAGCCCGAGCGCGAACAGCTGGCCGACGCGCTGCGGCAGGGTCAGGTGATTGAAGACCACGTCCGCGCATGTCGTGCTCGGCGGGGGCCTCGTGGCGACTGGAGGTGACGTCGAGGCGGTCGGGGGCGAACGGGGCGCGCCGCACGCCGCGGCCACGACACAGAGGAGAGCGACGCAGACGAACAGCCGAGACGTCCTCGGGCTCGCCCGACGGCAGGAGTGCATGATGCACGAAGGTAGCGACTCCGAGGAGCATTCGCGACCAACGAGGGAAACCTCGAGGAACCGTCACGCAGGAAGGATGCCGACATGACCGCCCGACGCGGGCACCGGCCAGCCCGAGTCACCTCGGCCGGCGCCTGCGCCCAGCCTGGAGAGTTGAGGCGTTCGCCCCGTTCCGGGGCTTCGTCGGACCGTGGAACGGCTACGGCACGTCGCAGGCGAGATCCGATCCTGCTTAGGCGTCCAACGGTCCATCCCGCTCTGACTCATGGGCAACCGTCCGCTCAGGCTCTGTTCGCTCCCATCAGACGGTTCGGCCACGGAGGACTCATCGGCCGTGGCCCATGGTTTGCTGGAAGAGAGCGTCGACGAGGGGTGACAAATACAGCGGCATCACGGTCGGCTGATGGTCTATTCTTCCTCGCCCGTAGGAAGCTGTAGGTCTGAACCGCGGCGGACACGGCACACCCGGGGATGAATCCAAGCTGTCCGGTCAAAACCGCGTAGGCGATCCAAGGTGGCTGCACGGAGGCGCCGAGCAGCCACCCCCACCACCGGTTCTCTCCGGCTGCCCAGAGAGCCAGGACCTGCAGTCCTGTGAGAAGCCACGGCCAGTAGGTGGGAGCACCGAGACGCGTTTCGAGATCCCAAGCCGTCAGCGCCACGAGCATCGAGACGGCCAGGCTCGATACTGCGGCGAAGGTCAGGCGGACCCGGGGTGTGATGGGTCTCCTGCCCGGCCTCTGCCCTTCCGACTTGGGAGTTGTCGCCATACGGTCTTCACCCCAGCACGGACTAGAGGCTTGCTACGCGCTCGTCCGCTGGTCCGTCAGCATCTTGCGCATCGTTACGTCCTGGGTCTGGCTTCGGCACCTCTGCGGGCGCCTCTCATCGGGGATGTCGAAGGTGCGGACCTAGTCTCGACATATCGGGTGAGACAATTTGCCGAGAGGGGGAGGCACCGATGAAGTACGTGATCCTGATCCACAGCAACCCGGCGTCACGGGAGATCTGGGAGGGGTTCTCCGACGCCCAGCGCGCCGAGGGCTTCCGTGCCTATGCCGCCCTCAGCGAGGACCTCGCCGCATCGGGGGAGATGATCGTGTCGGAGGCCCTGGCCGATCCGTCGCTGGCCAAGCGCGTCTCGGTGCGCGAGGGTCGGACGACGTCCACAGACGGGCCGTTCGCCGAGGTGAAGGAGCATCTGGCCGGCTTCTTCCTCATCGAGTGCGAGAGCATCGAACGTGCGATCGTGATCGCCGCGCGGGTGCCGGAGGCAGCACTCGGTCTGGTCGAGGTGCGGCCGATCATGGACCTCAGCGGGCTGGAGATGTGAGCACGGCGACGGAGGTCGAGGACCTGCTGCGGGAACTGGCGCCGCAGGTCCTCGGCGCCCTCCTCCGGCGCTACGGCGGCTTCGACACCTGCGAGGACGCGGTGCAGGAGGCCTTGCTGGCGGCCGCGATCCAGTGGCCGACCGAGGGTATGCCTGACAACCCGAGGGGTTGGCTGATCACGGTCGCGTCCCGCCGCCGGATCGAGCTGTGGCGCAGCGAATCGGCCCGCCGACGCCGGGAGGAGACCGCCGCCTCATTGGAACCGCCGGGCCCAGAGCCCACCCCGGGCGTCGACGACACTCTCACCCTGCTGCTGCTGTGCTGTCACGCGGCGCTCACTTCGGTCTCCCAGGTGGCCCTGACGTTGCGCGCTGTCGGCGGGCTGAGCACCGCGGAGATCGCCCGCGCCTTCCTGGTCCCGGAGGCCACCGTGGCCCAACGCATCAGCCGAGCCAAGCAGCGGATCAAGGCCAGCGGTGCCGAGTTCCGGATGCCTCCGCTCGCGGAACGATCCGAACGGATCGCTGCTGTGCTGCACGTGCTGTATCTGATCTTCAACGAGGGATACACCGCCAGCTCCGGGTCCTCGCTGCATCGCCTCGAGCTCACCACCGAGGCGATCCGGCTGACCCGGCAGCTTCGCGATCACTTGCCCGAGGACGGCGAGGTCGCCGGGCTCCTCGCCCTCATGCTGCTTACCGACGCTCGCCGCCCGGGGCGAACCCGCCCAGACGGCGCCCTGGTCCCGCTCGCGGAGCAGGACCGTCACCAGTGGGACGCCCAGGCCATCGCCGAGGGGGTCACGCTGATCACCGAGACGCTCGCCAGGGCGCCGATCGGGCCCTACCAGCTACAGGCCGCCATCGCCGCCGTGCACGACGAGGCGGCCCGTTTCGAGGACACGGACTGGCGGCAAATCCTCGGACTGTACGAGCTGCTGCACAGCATCGCGCCCGGACCGATGGTCACCCTCAACCGCATCGTCGCCGTCGCAATGGTCGATGGCCCTCAGGCTGGTCTGCAGCAGCTAGTCGCGGCAGAGGCTGACCCCGCGCTCGCCGGGCACCATCGAGTCGAGGCCGTCAGGGCACACTTGCTCGAGATGGCAGGTGACCAGGAGGCGGCACGAGCCCACTACCGCCTGGCCGCACGCCGCACGCTTAGCGTCCCCGAGCAGCTCTATCTCGAGTCTCGCGCGGCACAACTCACGCCCAGTCGGGCATGACCCGGGCCGACTGTGCAGCACGTTTGTGTGCACCCAGCTGGACGGTACTCGAATAAACGTCCAGGGGTAGCGGACTATGTGTTCGCCGTGAGCCCTCGTCGCTCGAGCAGCGCCGTGAGGGCTACGGTCGAAGCGGCACGGGGCGAGGCTACGACTCCGCGCCCGCGGACCTGTCAGATACGCGGACAAGCTAAGCAAGGGATCCAGAAGTCGCAGGTTCAAGAGGACGGCCGTCGCCTCTGTGTGCGGGGCGGCATTGGTGTGCGATCCGTGTGCTCCGGTGTTGGTACCGGAAGCTGCGCGAAGATCTCGAGCCCTCGGTCGTTCTTCCCATCGGCGGAGAGATCCTCCCACCCCTCGATCTCCGCGAGCGTTCGGTCGGCCCAGCTATCGACCGTCCTGAGGAGGCTCACGAAGAAGTCGACGGCGAGAGCGCGAATGTAAACCTGGTCTTGTAGCGCCGCCCGGCCTTCCAGGAACTCCTGTTTCACGGCGCCGCCGAAGCGCAGCATCTCCTGGGCGTCGCCCCGCACCTGCTCGAGAGTGGCGACGATCTGCTCCTTCGTGCCAAGGGGCGCGATGAACAGCCGGATCATCGCTTCGAAGTCCATGGCGAACGGGGAGACCGGGGTATCCAGCCACTCGCGCAGCACCTCGCGCCCGGCTTCCGTGATCGAATACACGGTCCGCGGCCGCTTCCCCACGTACTCTCGCTTCCCCCCGATCAACTCCATGGCGGCGAGCCGCTTCACCTCTCGGTAGATCGCGCTCTCCGCCCGCGGCCACACGTAGCGGAAGTAGCGGATCCGCTGCCGGGCCAGCTCGTATGTGGACCATGGGTGCACGGCGAGCTGGGCCAGCACCGCGTACGAGGTGGTCGTCAGGCGCCGACGAGAGTCCTTGCTGACTCTTGACATACTCCAAACGCAAGTATAGCGTTACTCGCGTTTGGAGTATAGGGGGGAGGCTGGCGAGGGACAACCGACGAGACCGCAGAGGAGGCGGTGGCCATGGCCACAATGGGATTCGAGCTCGCCGGGCTCGATGGGGGACGGGTCGGTCTGACCTCTGAGCAGGTCGAAGACCTGGACTCCCGGATCGAGGGTTCGGTGCTGGGTCCGGTCGACGAGGCATGGGACGATGCCGTCCTGATCTGGAACGCGATGGTGGCCAAGGCTCCCGCGCTCGTCGTCCAGCCGGCCTCGGCCCGCGACGTCGCCTCGACGGTCGGATTCGCACGAGCCCACGGGCTACTGCTCAGCGTGAAGGGTGGGGGCCACAACATCGCCGGCACCTCCATGGCCGAGGGTGGCCTTGCGCTGGACATGTCCCGCCTTCGCGACGTCGCGGTCAACCCCGACGCCAGGCTCGCGCATGTCGGGGCGGGATGCTTGCTCAAGCACGTCGACCAGGCCACCCAGGAGCACGGACTGGCGATGGTGCTCGGCTTCGTGTCCGAAACCGGAGTCGCCGGCCTGACCCTCGGCGGCGGCTTCGGATACCTCACCCGCCGGTTCGGGTGGACGGTCGACAACCTCGAGGAAGTCGAGATCGTGACCGCGGACGGCGGGATTCTGACCGCTAACCGCGACGAGAACGCCGAGCTTTTCTGGGCGCTCAAGGGTGGGGGCGGCAACTTCGGAGTCGTGACCCGGTTCACGTTCCGCTTGAGCGAGGTCGGCCCTGCCATCACCGGTGGCCTCATCGTCTGGAGCGCAGAGCGAGCGGAGGAGGTTTTAGCCACATACCGAGCGCTGACCGAGTCGGCGCCGCGCGAGCTGACCGCCGCCGTAACCGTGCGGCTGGCGCCGCCGGCCCCGTTCCTCCCCCAGGAGTGGCACGGGAGGCCAATCGCCGGGATGGTGCTGTGCCACAGCGGCTCGAGCCCGGAGACCAACCTGGAGGCGGTCCGCGCCCTCGGGAACCCGATCGTCGACCTCGTCACCGAGAAGCCCTATACAGCTCAGCAATCGATGCTCGACCCCACCCAGCCCAAAGGGCTGCACTATTACTGGAAGACCGAGTTCCTGCCTGGTCTCTCGAGCGAGTTCCTCGATATTTTCCGGGACCGTGCCCTGAGGGCGACGTCCCCGATGTCGCAGTCGCTCGTCTTCCACGTCGCCGGTGTGCTGAACGAGCACGAGGACGCCGACGGAGCGGTCGGCAACCGGGACGCGAGATACGTGGGTGGATTCGCCGGGGCCTGGCCTCCCGATGTCGGTGATGATGAGCACGTTGGCTGGGTGCGAAGCGCATGGGAAACTATCCGGCCGTTCTCGATCGGCGGGAACTACGTCAACTTCCAGTTGGCCGAGGACGACTGCGCAAGGACTATCGACGCCTACAGAGACAACTACGAGCGCCTCCAACGCGTCAAGGCCCGGTACGATCCGGACAACCTGTTCGTGTGAACCGGAATATTCCTCCGGCGGCCTGATGGCCGTGCTGAACAGTGAGGTCTCGAAGGCGGTGACGCCGCGCTGGGGCGTGCGCGAACGAGCCACGGTCGGATCAGTGGGGCTCGTGTCCCTCGCAGGGTCCAGATCCCCCATTCCGCCGATGGCTCCGCCGCGTCCATGTTTCGGTCGAGCGGCCTCTTGCGCGTGTGCATGCTGATTGGGATGATCGGCGGTCGAACGACACTGGGGGAACATGACCGACAGAGTCAAGGACTATCCGTACGCCTTCCACATCGCGCTCGACGGAAACGGCATCAATGGGCTCGAAGGCCTCGCGGGAGTTTGTCTCTTCCTGTACGACCCTGACACGGATAGGCACGCTTACAAGATCGTCTACTACGATGGCATCGCCGCCGGCCATTCGGTTTCGGTCAACCCCGAGGGGACGGTGGGTTTCCTGGGTAATGCAGGCCAGCATCTGCTCTTCTATGATGCGCGCACGCTGGACGAGATTGACCGCGTCTCGACGCTCCGAGTGGAGCCAACACCGACATCGCTCCAGGGGAGCACGCACCTCGTGTGGTTGTCTCCGGACGAATTCATCACTCCCATCGGCCGGAACTTCTATAAGTTCTCTTTGTACAACCTCACGAAGCCCGAACGACTGGGTCCCCACAAGGTGAAGCTCCCGCACGCCATGAAGGTCACGAAAAGCGGTCGGTACATCTGCTATGGGTCGATGGACAGTCCCGCGTACGGCCGTGACGGTGAGGCCCGACACGTCGGCGTGTGGGACATGGAGAAGAACGAAGCATCAGTAATTCCTCTTCCCGCCACGTGCTGGCACGTCGTTCCCGCCGCGGACTCGGACCTGTTCTATTGCGTGTCTTTCCGAGTCGAGCCGCAAGACTACGAGGACTGGCACGAATGGGCGATTGCGTTCAAGAAAGAGTACGTCTTCGAGATCGACGCCGAGGATAGGATGGTCGTACGCCACTGGTCGGGCGGCCGGGAGATCCCGGCGCACATCAACTCCGATCTGACGCTTTCCGACACGGAATTGATCTTCTGCAACGGGGGCAGCCAAACCATCGTGTGCATCGATCTAGAGACCTTCGCCAAGTTCAGAATCATCGACGAGCGCCCGGATCTTCAGACTCAACTTCAGCATCCCCGTGAGGTGGCCACACAGGTGTACGACGTCCTTGCTCGGGGCAACATGTTCACCAATAGTCGGCACATCCTGGGTGCGCTGCGAGTCAGTCGATTCAGCTTGCTCGACTCCGTGTACGCCGCGCAGCTCTCCGCGGACCAGACCTTTCTCTTCACGGCCAACCGCGGGCTCAACCACATCACGATCTATGACTACCCGGCGGGCACGATCCGGCTCCGCGTCAACATGCCGCCGATACAGGACTACCAGTCGTTCATCCCCGACACAGCGGATCCCCGGCTTGGCTTCCACCACAGCACATTGCTCGGTTGATCAGCTACCCACTTCCGTGTCGACGAGGGCTGCGGCTGCCTCGAACACGCTGCGCGCGTTTTTCGGAATGAGCGTCGTGACCATCGACTCGACGAACGCCGCAACCGGCCGCTCCAGCGGACCCGCCAGCTTCCCGAGGGCGCCGGGGGCGAGGTCGAAGCTTCCGGCGAACGTAATGCGCGAGCCCCGTCCTCCCATAGCCGAGGCGTAGGTGGTTGTGCCCCGACATTCGATGTGTTCCCCGAGCACGGACGGTTCGATCGACCACCTGCACACGCGCGTGACTGAGTCCCACTCGCTGCGATCGATCCACCCGATCTCGGTGGCGTGAAGGGCCTTCGCCAGCACGGCGGGAATGTGCTGAGTGGACCGCCATTCGTTCACGATTCTGGTGCGTCCTGGAGCCACTTCGTCCCGTTCGAGTACAAGCACGGTCTCGACCTCGTCGATCGACGGGACCAGATCCGGCAACCGATCACGCACCGTTGCCCATAGCCTCTCGACCGGCTGACGAACCAGCACGAGGGTCTCAAACGACTTCATGTGTCCCCCGAAGGGTCCGTTCCCTGGCCTCCGTGTCCCGCCGGGCGGCATACACGTCTTCGTGAAGGTGCATCGTCGCGCGGACCTCTCGGGTAATGTGCGGGCTCGACGCGAGCCAGGCAATGGCGCGGGCCAACGCCGTCCGGGCTGGGCGAGGCCGGTACCCGAGATCGGCGGCTCTGGAATGCGAATACCAATAGAACCGACCAACCATGGTCGCTTGGTCCCGCGTGGTAAGTGGGCGCCGCCGCTGCATACGGGCCAACACCTCCTCGGCCGACGCTGCGAGATACGACAGCGTCTGGTTGATCTCCACCCGAGGGGCCGCGACGCCGGCGAGCTCGGCGACAATGCCGTGGATCTCAACCCACGTGAGGTTCTCACTACCGAGGAGGTAGTGCTCGCCGGACCGGCCGAACTCGGCAGCGAGGAGGTGTCCGGAGGCGACGTCCTCGACCGAAACGAGGTTGCACCCGCCTGGGTACGTCATCCTGAAGGGATCTGCGAGGTACTGAACCACGATGGCGTTACTGGGGCCGAGCCTCGGTGCGAACGGTCCCACCGACATGGTGGGACAGACCAGCACGACCTCGATGCCGAGTTCCTCGGCGAGGCGGAGAGTGAACCGGTCTTGGCGGAGCTTCGCTGCGACATAAGCGGGTTGGCCGTCCGGGCTGGCGAGCCCCGCGGATTCGTCGATCACCTGGGGCGATGTTGCGTACCCGAAGACGATCGACGACGAGGTCACCACCACGCGACGCGCGCCCATTTCCTTGGCGGCGTGCAGGGCATTGGAAGTACCCTTCACCGCCAACGTTTCGAGGTCATCGTCCACCTGCCCGGCGTAGGCGAACGGAATGGCAGTGTGGAATACGGTCTCGCAGTCCCGGGCAGCGCTGCGGAGAGCCTCTGCGTCGAGCACGTCACCGGCCTTTAGTTCCATGGGCAGGCCCTCGATCGACGAAAGGTCGGCAGCGGTCCGAACGAATGCGCGTACCTCGTGGCCGCCGGTGAGGAGCGCTCGCACCAGGTTCGCGCCGATCAGGCCGTTCGCCCCCGTGACCAGGGCTCTCACGGTGGGCCCGTCTCGGAAAGACCACGCACGTCCCGGAGGCCCGCTTCGAGGAGGCCCTTCCAGAACTCGACGGCCCCAGCGAGGAAGGGTGATCTTGGCTCAGAGATCTGCTGAGTCCTGGCGTCGGTCTGGGGTGCAGCGAAGTGGGCGAAGCCGTCCTCGTCGATGCGGAGCGGCTCTTGCCGGCCGCGGCCCCACCGCTCTGGCTCGCCGACGATCGCCGTAGAAGACTGGAGCCAGCCGAGCGCATCCTTGCCGAGCCGTTCCAGCTCCGCCGCAGGGAGAAGCTCGGTAGCGGTCGGGACGTCCGGCTGTCGCCACGATCGGCCGATCCGGATGTCACGCCCCTCCACCAACGCCGCGAAGTTCGCCAGAGTCCTGTCGAAGAACGTCGAATATGCGTCGGTCACGAGGCGGCGCTTCAGCTCTGGGACGAGCGCCAGATTGACGCTCTGCCAGAATGGCGGAAGCACGAATAGCTGCCGCCCGAAGATCGTGACGTCGGTACCTCGCTCGGTCCGGCGGAAGGTGACGCTACCGTCATCGTGGATCGCGGAGCCGTTGGGGCTCTCGATGGTCTTCCAGTACATGCGGTGAACATCTGAGGCGTATTCAACGACCTCGAGCTTGGCGACATCTATCGGTTTTCCACCGGAGAGGACCAGGTAGTTCGGCTGGGGCAGATAGATGTTGCGCTCAGCCTGGCGCACGACCTGTCCCGACTCGTCGACCTCCACCGGCACAACGACGCCGCCGATGTAGTCGTTCATGTATTGGATCGTCTTGGCGACATCGACAGAGGCGACGAACTGGTCGAAGTCGATCGAGAGCTCGCGCCGGTAGTCGAAGAGGACCGCCTCGTCGAGATACCGCCACCGGAGTCCCGGCATCTCCTCCGGTGCGCCCTCGAGCAGACGCTCGAGGGCGACGAGCTCGGGCACGATGGCGTCGTAGGCGGACGTCTCGATGGCGGCGGTGTCGAAGCCCAAAGGCACTTGGATGCGGCGCAGCTTGTCCTTGTCGTAGAGAGTGCGGTACGAGGCCGCCATTTGGTGCAGGTTGGCGAGCATGTAATTGCCGAACACGAGGACGGCTGCTGCGGCGGGGTCGTCGTCGACGTTGGCGAACAACGGGGCAAGGCGTTCGTTCATCCGTGCATCGAGCGGCGACTTCAGGGGAAACGCCGTGGCGTCGAGGACCTGGAGCCAGGGCCGAACGAGACGCGACCATGTGGGCGAAGCGTCTCGCTTTGCGGTCGAGTCGAGGATCAGCGGGTGGGCGTTGATCCAGCCGTCGTAAGGGTCGAGACTGCCCAGAATCGTCGGATCAACCGCATCGCCCAGGGCGGGCGACCTGGTCGCGAGCGAGGACGTGGCCGGGTCGAGCCCCATCTTGATCGCCCCAACCCTGTCGGCCAACCAGGTGCTCGTCGAGGCGATGATGCAGTGCGTCGGGATCGCCCGCGGGGCCCGCCCGCCGCCGCTTCCGTGACAGCTGACGATGGCGTCGATCAGGCACAGGTCGACTGGCGTCGCTCTCAAGACCTCGGCGACCACGTCGCCGGGATGCGCCATCAGGCGGTAGTAGTAGTCCTTGTCGACGAGCGGCAAGACGCCGAGCAAGGTGCTCAGACCGAGGGCGTATCCGTCCGCCTCGTCGGTCTTGTTCTTGGCGAAGAGGATTCGGAACCTGGCCTCCGTCCAGATGCGAGACAGCCGGGTTCCCGCGAGCACATCTCCCGGCCCGAACGCACCCGGTGTGAGGTCCTCGCTCAGGTCGGCGATGTCGTAGCCATGGCCCGCTGGCGTCACGAATCGGTAGCCGAGTATGTCGGCCAGAGCGTAGACGTCGCGGTTCTCGGCCCACAGCGCAGAGCTCGCCGCGCTCACACCGATGACCACTCGGCGGTAGTCGGCCTCCCACAGTCGATCGATGAGCGACTCGACGAGGGTCGGATCGGTGGCGGCAGGCGAACCTGCCGCGAACCCCGAAAGGTCGGGGACGATGACGATCGGCAGCTCCCTCGGGACGATCCCGGCAGTTGCGGCTGTCTCGCCCAACGCCGTCCAGGCCCCGGATCTCTCGAGGGTCACAGCGAGGAGGTCTCCTGGACCCAGGTCCGGATCGTCGACGACGACCGCCGAAGCGGCGCGAATCACGGCTGCTTCAGGAAGATTGGGGCGAGCCACCCGCCTGCTTCTTGCGCTGCCGGGTCCGAGCGGCTTTGCGTTGTGAGGGTCCCGTGCGTGGTCGGGTTTCTGCCCTCTTCGTGAATCGCAAGCCGGCGAGCGAGGCCAGCCAGCGGTAGTAGGTGACGCCGAGCCGGGCGGCTCCTTCCGTAACCCGCCCCGCTTCTTCCACCGCGACGTCGAGCAGTTCCTTGCCGAAGGCAACCGTATCGATCTCGCCAGCGATGAGCTTGCGGACGTCCCGTGCGTAGCGGTCGGCAATGTCGCCCCATCGTTCGACGAGAGATAGCTGTTCCTCGATGATCAGCCGTCCCAGCTCGCCGGCGGTCGGGGAGTTGGTTTGTGGTGTCATGTTCCACTCCTCTGGAGGGTCCGGTCACTCGATGATTGCCCATGATTCGGAACCATGCAACCGGACGTCAGAAGGGGACGTGCCCTCCTGCGGACTAAGGGGCACAGACTTCGAAGCTTGCCTTCGGCTCCTTCGCAGGTCACCGCGTTGTGTGAACGAGCAACGCGCTGGGCGGTTGAGGCGGGAGGGAGTTCTCGCAGGTCAGTGACCTTGTGCTCCCAGGAGGAATCGAACCCTTGGACAGACGCGTTTTCGCAGGCGGTGCACCCGGGGAGAACCGAACGAAAGGGGAGAGGTCTGGGACAGGTGTTTGTGCAGGTAGAGGCCACGTATCCAATTGGGAACCAAGGCAAGTAGCGGAACTTGCTGGCGGGTCGCAGGTTTCCTGCGCTCGGCAGCGATGAAAGAGGTATGCGCTGTTCGCCCTTATCGTCGGAGAGGTAGCCGCTGTGGGAGGGTGGCTCGCCGCTATTGACAGTCCCGCGGCCACATATTTCGCTACCCTCCGAAGGAGTCGGGGATGATGCCGAGGATCCGGAGCCGCCGCGGCAGCCGCGGGGTTCGAATGAGGACCCGAGCCCCTGTCGTAGCGATCTCGTTGCTGCTTCTGGCGGCGAGCTGCCCGAGGGAACCCGAGCGGCCGCAACCCCCGGCGGAAGGCATCCCTCGTGGAGGCACCCTTCGGGTGGCCATCCCCGAGTTCCCGTTGGGACTGGCAGGTGGGGGCTCGCTCCTGGACCCACAGAAGGACTATTTCTTCGACTCCTGGGAGCTGTTCCGGTGCTGCCTCCTGCGGACCCTTCTGTCCCACAACGGACACCGCACGGCGGAAGGTGGAGCGGTCCTCCGGCCGGACCTGGCCGCCGGAATGCCCCACGTCTCTCCTGACGGACTGACATGGACCTTCCGGATCAGGGATGGTCTGACCTATGCTCCGCCGTTCGCGGATACGGAAATCGTGTCCGGGGACTTCGTACGGGCCCTGGAACGGGAAGGCAACCCACAGGCCTCGAAGGGCGGCTACGCCTTCTACTACTCGGTCATCGACGGCTTCGACGACTTCGTGTCTGGGAAGGCGGACTCGATCTCAGGACTGGAGGCCCCAGATCCACACACCCTGGTGGTCCATGTCCTCGCGCCACAAGGAGACCTGGGCAACCTGTTCGCCATGCCGGCGACGGCCCCGATCCCGCCGGGCGCGGCCGAAGGACACGTGAAGAACTACGGCCCGATCCTGGTGGCATCGGGGCCGTACCGGCTCGGCTCCATGGTTCGAGCCTCGGGCGTGCCGGCGATGGAGTCGGCGGGAGCAACCGAAAGGGATCCCCTCCGGACCATCACTCTGGTCCGTAACCCCTCCTGGGACCCGGCCACGGACCCTCTCCGGAAGGCGTACGTGGATCGCATCGAGATATCACTGGGTGGGGACCGCGACCGACTGGCGCGGAAGGTGGCCGCGGGGGAACTCGACATGCAGGTCCACGTAGGGCCCCCTCCTCAGGAGCCACTCGAGCTGGTGAGGGAGCTCCTCGCGGATCCGGAGCTGAAGCACCGTGTGTTCATCGATACCCGCGACTCCCTCAAGTACATCCCCATGAACATCGGAGTGCCGCCCTTCGACGACATCCACGTCCGGAAAGCCGTGAACTACGCTGTCGACAAGGATCGCCTCCGAGACCTCCGCGGCGGCCCGGTCGTCGGGGAGATCACCGGGCATGCCGTGCTGAACTCGCTGGAGAACAACCTCCTCCTGAACTACGACCCCTATGCCACCCCGGGTGGGCGGGGCAGCCTGAGGAAGGCGCGGGAGGAGATGCGGCTCTCGAGGTACGACCACGACGGTGATGGCCGGTGCGACGACCCGAGATGCGATGGGGTCTTGGCGCTATCGTTCCTCACTCTCCCTGAGCTGCCGATATGGGAGGATCTGGCCGCCTCGGTGGCCCGCGACCTGGCCCCGATCGGGATCCGGCTTCGGGTTCGGGCCATGGAGAGCTCCGAAGTCTTCGTTCGGATGGGCGATCCCAGTCAGAAGATCCCCATTGCGATCGGGCCGGGATGGCTCAAGGACTTCCTGAACGCCTCGAACTTCCTGGTTCCCCTGGTTTCCTCCGACGCCATCTCCCAGGGCAACAACTTCTCCCTCGTCGGGGCGAGTCCCGAGCAGCTCGAGCAGTGGGGCTATAGCGTCAAGCGCGTGCCCAGCATCGACAACGAGATCGCCGCGTGCCAGGCGCTCACCGGCTCGGCCCAATTCCAATGCTGGGCGCGTGCAGACCAGCTCCTCATGGAGCGGGTGGTCCCATGGGTCTCATACCTCGAGGAGAACCGAGTGCAGATCGTGTCGGACCGGGTCGTCAACTACTCCTTCGACCAGTTCGCCAATCTACCGGCCCTCGATCGCATAGCCCTCCGGCCGGGATCGGACTGAAAGAGCTCAGCCCGCCCCGCCGACGGTAAACCAGATGCTCCCGTCGCCCAGGATCACGATGCCCCGGGGGGAACCGCCCACGTCGATCCGGGCGACCACCTCCCCTGTGCTGGCGTCTAATCGCCACACTGACCCGTCCTGGCTGTTGGCCACCCAGATCCCGCCTGGGCCCGCGGCGATGCCGGCGGGCGAGTCGCCCACCGGGCGGGAGAGCACCGCGCTGTTCGCGGCCGGATCGATCTTCGAAACAGTGTCTGCACCGCTGCTGGTGACCCACACCGCGCCGCCACCCACCGCTACTGCACTCGGCTGACAGCAGAGCGCGATGCGTGCCACCGGCACGTGGGTGGTGGGGTCGATCCGGGTAACCGACTCTCCCAGGCTATTTGCCACCCAGACCCCGCCTGCGCCTGTGGCGATCCCGGCGGGACTGCTTCCCGCAGGGAGTGGTATGCGCTCGCTGTCGAACGTGGAGGGATCGATGCGGATGACCGCGTCGTTCGTGCTGTCCGCAATCCAGACCGAACCGAATCCGACGGCGATGGCGGTGCCCCCCGTATCGCGCAGCACTTTCACCACCTGGTTCGTCTGTGGGTCGAGGATTGAAAGCGTATCGGCGAACCCGTCGACGATCCACACTCGCCCCTCGCCCTCGGCGATGCCCACAGGAATGCCTACGCCGCCCGGACGCGCAACTTCTGTCCCCGATGACGGGTCGATGCGGGAGAGGGTCTTATCGTCGAAGTTCGCCACCCAGATCGCACCCCGGCCCACG
The DNA here is from genome assembly GCA_036000545.1 of Actinomycetota bacterium. Classification (GTDB taxonomy): domain Bacteria; phylum Actinomycetota; class UBA4738; order UBA4738; family CALAEC01; genus DASYVD01. The sequence continues at coordinate 26,994 of DASYVD010000008.1, forward strand.
GTGATGGCCGCCGGACCGGCACCAACCCGGACGCCGCCGACGATTTGGTTCGTGCGAGGATCGATCCTCGCGACGGAGTCCGGCCCGGTGGGGAACGACTCGCCTCCGCGAGAAAAGAGGAACGTGGCCACACCTGCGGCGATCAGGGTCGCCCCGGTCGCCACGGCCACGATCCGGCGCCTTCGAGGCCGGGCCTCCTCCTCGGACGGCGCCTCCTCGAGGACAGCCTCCTCCCGAGGGGGAAGCGCCTCCTGCTCCAGGGCGAACAGCCGCCAGTCGCCCGGGACGCCCTTGAGATCATGAGTGCCGCGATCCTGGAACGAGAGCCCTGACCCCGCGATCAGGTCCTTCACGGTGCTCGAGACCAGGACCTCGCCGGGTCTAGCCTGCCCCAGGATCCGGGCCCCGATGTGAACGGCGATCCCTCCCACCTTCCGCCCCATGAGCTCGCATTCGCCCATGTGCAGTCCGGCCCGGACGTCGATCCCGAGGGTCCGTACGGCGTTGGAGATGGCGGCCGCGCACCGGACGGCCTGGGCGGGCTGGTCGAACACCGCGAAGAACCCGTCGCCTGCGGTATCCACTTCGCGGCCGCTAAACCGTTTGAGCTCTCGACGGACCAGGGAGTGGTGCTGGGCGAGGACTCGATGCCACCTGCGATCCTCCAGCCGGGCGGCGAGCTCCGTAGAGCCCACGATGTCGGTGAATAGGACCGTGGCCAGAACGCGCCTACCCCCAGGGCGTCGCCGCATGGCCGCAGTGTCCACCAAGGCGAGAGAGCAGACAACGGCCCAACAGAGCAGTTGAAGGTACGGTTGGTCTGGTGCCCCAGGTGCTGCCGACCTTGCGCGGTTGGGATTCACCTCTTGTCCATCTCTGAACAACTCGCTGCCGCTCTCGGCTACGAATTGGAAGGGGTTACCCTGATCCAGGTCGCCCGAGCGACAGCGCGTAGCTCTCCATCGGCTGCGAACAGGGCGGTGCCCGCGAAGTGCTTGCGACCCTCCACTGCTTCCGACCAGCCGACAACTACACACTCAGTTCCAGGCTCGACTGGCCTCACGAGCTGCACCGCCAGACGGCCCAGCACCATCGTGATCTCTGGGAACCCGTTGGCGAAGGCCCCTGGGCAGTCAAGGGCCGCCCACACGAACTCCGGCCGGACCAGGCCGTCCACGCCGGCGAGTGTCTGGCCCGGCGTCCAGGGCGCCGCGACCACCTGGCGGCCGACCACCGGACCGGGGAAGATGCGGAGGCCATCGCCCTCGGCTCGCTCGGGCCCGCAGACGAAGCACGCCGGGAACGGATGGAGGACGAAGCCCGAGTATCGCTGGGTGGCCGCGGCCGCGTCCCGAAAGCCGACCGCTTCTGGGGCCTCGACCTCGACACGAGCGGAAAGCCCCTCGGCCACGACCTCGTCATTATCGAGGAGGGCGACCCCTCCTTCGCCGAGCTGGCGGACGAGAAGGGCCCGGCCGATCGGAGGTGGGCGCCGCAGGGTGACCTCCGCAGGTGCGCCGAGGAACCCGGCCACCAGGCCACATACGTAGCCACCGTTTCCCGAATCGGGAGGGCCGCGGTAGCGCTCCTCGATGAGCAGTTCTTGCTCGCCCACAGCAGGCCTCCAGGCCCAGCCGGCGATTTCCTTCAGCGCCTTACGATCGTCCCACGAAGCCCGTGGTGGAAGAAGGGTCTTCGCCCGTGACGTACGTTCCCACAGCCGGCAACCCACTCACCACGGACTCGGCGACGAGCGGGAGGGGTCGAAAAAATCAGCGCATGTCGCCCTGATTGATTCTCCGAACCCGCGAAGTTGGTGGACCCAACTGGACAGACTCGAAAAAGTGTCCGCAGGAAGAAGGCCATGGGTTCGCAGTCAGCCCCCGCCACGCGAAGCAGCGCCGTGAGGGCCACCGGCGGGGCAGCCCACGGTAAGGAGACGTGCAAGCTCCGCTCCAGCGGGTATCAGGCCGTCCCACCGCCGTCCTCGATTGTTCCCGCCTCCTCGATGACTCCACGATTGCTCCACGATTGGGCCGGTTCACCGTCCAGGGCCCATGGCGGCCCGGAGCGCCTCGAGGAAGGCGTCGGGGCGTTCGATGACCGACGCGTGGCCACAGTCGTCGATCGGGAACAGGGGCCAGCCGAACCGGGCGCTGGCCCTCTCGGCGATGCGAAAGCGCATGACCCGGTCGTTCCGGCCCCAGATCAGCGCGACGGGCACGCTGATCTTCTGGAGCTGATCGGGTGAGATCCTCCGCACGCCGATCCGCCGCAGGAGTTCGCGGTTCGCCGCGCGCACGCTGGGCTGGGACGTTCGGTCGATGTGGTACGCGCGGAACGCGGCCGCGCGGTCACCTCTCTGAGCTCGGACTCGTTCGGGGTCGAAGAACACCCGTCGCTGGAACCGTTCGTAGGTCTTCGGGCTCGGGTGCCTGACGTACCGGATGAGCGCGAGGAGCACGCCGAGTGCCGGCCGGAACCGCCCGAGCGAGCCCGAGTCGACCAGGACAATCCGGCGGACCCGGTCGCCGTGCCGGATTGCGAATTGGGCCGCGAGGCTTCCGCCCAGCGAGGTGCCGACCAAGGTTGGCGGCTCTGTGCAGGTTTCGGCGATCAGGTCTCCGAGCCAGGCGATCATCCCGGAGAGGTCCAGCCTGCCGGTCCTCACCTCCGACCGTCCCAGGCCGGGCAGGTCCGGAGCCACGACCCGTTGGGCCCCCACAAGGCTCGGGATCACTCGGCCCCACATCTCTTTGAACCCGCCCTGCCCGTGCAGGAGCACGATCGGAGGACCGTCCCCGCCCTCCAGCACCGAGGTGGACACTCCCGCGAGGTCGAACCGGCGCTCGGTGACCGGCAGGCCCTCGTGTAGAGCCGCCGCCAGCCGGTCGGCGCCGGCCTTCGGGCCGTCTCTGGTGGGCTTCGTAGCCATCTGCTTTCTCCCTTCTATGCCCTTCTTCACGGCATCATCCACGCGGCCCCGGGAAGTGGCCAGGACAAGAAATGAACCGGCGGCAACCGGTGACCGGGCGGCGGGGCCGCGCAGGCAGGTACAGGATCTGAACTTGCCTCGCTGACGGGCCTGGGCCAGACTTCCTGCGTGCGAACCTATGGGCAGTTCTGCCCCATAGCCCGGGCCTCGGAGGTCCTCGCCGAGCGCTGGACCCCCATCATCCTCCGCAACCTCCTCGCCGGCTGCACGACCTTCAACGACATCGCCGCGGGCGCCCCCATGCTCTCCCGCGCGCTACTGACCAAACGGTTGCGAGAGCTGGAGCGGGCCGGGGTGATCGAGATCCGCCCCAAGCCGGACGGGCACGGCTCCGTGTATGAGCTGACCCAGGCCGGCCGGGAGCTGGAGGTGGTCCTGCACGCGATGGGGGGCTGGGCGGAGAAATGGATGAGGGTGACGTTCCAGCACTCCGACCCCGACGTCGTGATCTGGTCCTGGTGCAAAACCTTCTGGCGGGGCGACCAGGTGCCTGATGGGCGGGTGGTGGTCCGCTTCGACTTCCAGCGTGGGGGGCGTCGGGTCCGGCTGTGGCTCCTGGTCCAGGACAGGGACGTGGAGGTCTGTCGTCGCCACCCGGGCTTCGAGGAGGACCTCGTGGTTTCGATCGAGGACCCCCAGGTCTTCTCCCTGTGGCACCTCGGCCGGCTCGGATGGGGTGACGCGCTGCGATACGGGGGGATCCGTGTAGAAGGCCGCCCGGACCTGGCCCGGTCGCTCCCGAGCTGGAACGCGGGCCCGGAGGCCCACGCGCGTATCCGCGACCGAAAGGCTCGCCCGATAGCCCGCAGGGGGTCTCCGCTGGACGAGGTGGCACCGCAACCCTCCTCGGCGGCGGCCCGACCTGGGCGCGGCTCGATCCCCGATTTCGAGGGACGGGTCCTCCTGCCCGGCGATCCGGGCTACGACGAGGCGCGGGCAGTCTGGAACGCCGCCATCGACCGCCGGCCGGCCCTAATCGCGGGCTGCACCGGTCCGGCCGACGTCGCGGCTGCCATCCGATTCGCCCGAGATCGGGACCTCCCGATCACGGTTCGCGGGGGGGGCCACAGCGTCGCCGGGACCAGCGTCTGCGACGACGGCGTGGTCATCGACCTCTCCCCGATGAAGGCCATCCACGTGAATCCGAGGGCGCGGACGGCGGGCGCCGAGGCCGGCCTCCGGTGGGGGGAGTTCGACGCCGCCACCCAGGCCTTCGGCCTGGCCACGACCGGTGGGCAGATGTCCGAGACGGGGATCGCCGGGTTGACGCTCGGCGGGGGCATCGGGTGGCTGATGCGCCGCCACGGCCTCACCGTGGACAACCTGCTGTCGGCCGACGTCGTGCTGGCCAACGGGCGCCTCATCACCGCCGATGACCACCAAGAACCGGATCTCTTCTGGGCGCTTCGCGGTGGTGGTGGTGGCTTCGGAGCGGTCACCTCATTCACCTACCGCTTGCACCCGGTCGGACCGGAGGTCCTGGCAGGTCCGGTGATCTGGGCGCTCGAGGACGCGCCGGAGGTCCTGCGGTTCTATCGGGAGTTCGCCGACGGGGCGCCCCGGGAGGTGAACACCATCGTCGCCCTGCGCAGGGCGCCGCCCCTGCCCTTCCTCCCCGCCGAGCTCCACGGCCGTCCCGTGTGCGTCGTGGCGATGCTGTACCTCGGTGCCCCTGAGCGGGCCGAGCGCGCGCTCTCAGCGATGAGGAGCTTCGGCCGCCCGCTCCTCGACATGGTCGCCCCCCGTCCCTACTCGGTCGTGCAGTCCATGTTCGACGCGGGCGTACCCCACGGCTGGCACTACTACTGGAAGTCGGCGGAGATCGGCCGCCTGGAGGAACCGATCATCGACGCCCTTGTCGAGCACACTTCGCGCATCGGCGCCCCGTGGAGCTACACCGTCATCTTCCAGCTCGGTGGCGCGGTCGCCGACGTCGACGAGGCCGCCACCGCCTACTCCAACCGCCACGCCGCTCACAACGTCAACATCAACGGCGTCTGGCTTCCGCACCAGCCAATCGGGGATCAGGAGATCGACTGGACCCGGAGGTTCTTCTCCGCACTGGAACCTCACCAGACCGGCGTCTACCTCAACTTTCTCGATCGCGATGACCGGGAGGATCGGGTGCGCGCCGCCTACGGCGAAGACACCTATCGACGACTACAGGACATCAAGGCCCGGTACGACCCAGACAACGTGTTCCTCGTCCACCACAACGTGCCTCCGCCAGATCGCGTCGCTGAGCGCGGCGGGCCCGCAACGGCGACCCCCTGACTTGCCCGTCCGGTTCTTGTCGACCCAGGTTCATAAGTTGTCCTTGCTGGGCGTGGACGGCTGCCGGACGATGACGAAAGAGCAACGACCGACCAGGAGGAGGCGGCCATGAGCGCACCAAGCGTGGAGATCCGACGGGTGGAAGAAGGAGCCGCCCAAGCCTGGGGGCGGTCCTCGGTGGTTGGTGTTCTGGGCGCCGCCGGGATCGTCGGCCCCATCCTGTTCACCGGGGCATTCGTCGTGCAGGGATTCTTCCGCACCGGGTACAGCCACGTGGCGGAGCCGGTCAGCGCGCTGACGGCTGGCCCGAACGGGTGGGTGCAGCAGGTGAACTTCCTCGTCTTCGGGCCGCTCATGATGGCCTACGCCGTCGGGCTTCACCTCGGATTGCGGCCGACGCGAGGGGGCATCGCCGGGCCCGCGCTCCTCGTGCTGAGTGGGGTGGGGCTTGTGCTCGCGGGTGTCCTTCCCGCGCGGGATGCCAGCGGCGCCTTCAGCGTGGGACCGGGGCACGTGGTGGCGGCCTTCACCAGCTTCCTGGGTGCCGGGAGCGGGCTGATCGTGATCTCGCGGCGGTTGGCGCGCGACCCGAGGTGGCGCGGGCTGGCCACCTACGCGCTCGCCAGCGGGATCGCCATCATCGTCCTGTTCCTGGCGACGGGGCGTCTCGCGGTACCGGACGACGCGCCCCTTCACGGGTGGGGGGGTCTGCTGCAGCGGGCGACGGTCGCCGCTTGGTTCCCCTGCACCATCGTCCTTGCGCTGAGACTGCTGCGTGTCGCGAGGGCCGCCGAGGTGACGAGGTGAGGATCGGAGGTCGACACGATCAGGGAGAGGCAGCAATAACCAGAGCAGAGCGACGTGGAGCGGCCAGCATGTCCGGGCTAGATCGGGCCAGCGGTCAGGAGTAGTGCCTCGGGCGGAGCTGCTTCGGCGTCGCGAGGCCAGGTCAAACGGCGGCCGAGACGACACCGGTTTTTTCGACCACCACAAACGACAGGCTTGTGTCTTAGCTGTTCACCGCGCTGGTGCCCCCGGGGCGAACCGAACGAAGGGGGAGACGCCACGGCCGGTGCATTCGTCGAGGTCAGGGCTACGTACTCGATCCCCGGGCCCAGGCGGAAGCACAATTGATGATCCCAGATGCGCAGGGGAGGGTTGTGTCCGGGGTTGGGTAGACGCCACACATCTGCGCACCCGCGATCTCATAACGATCCCGCGTTCGATTCCCGACCGCGAAGGTTACAGCGCACGAACACCGGCACCCCGGGGGATAGAGTCTGGGTGTCTAGCCGTTCATGGGGCCGAGTCTCGTGACCAGCGCCTCTACGCCGACTCTACGATTTCTCCACGATATCTCTACGCCTCCGGTCTCATAACCCGGAGGTCGCGGGTTCAAATCCCGCCCCCGCTGCCTAGGAAAGAGCCTCCCCCTTGAGAAAGGTCATCGGGGAGGCTCTTTCGGTACAGATCCGCTTTCGCTTTTCGCGCAAAGCAGCGGCGGCTGTTGCCGAGGTCAGCTCTCCCGTGTGACAACAACAACGTCACTCTGCGCCGGTGACGATTGCTTCGGGCTCCGGATGAGAGCGCTGATCGTGCTGCTCTGGCGCGCGAGCCTGCGGATCAGCGAAGCCTCGGCCTTGGCGGAGAGCGACCTCGACCCTTTGCACGGCTCGGTGCTCGTCCGCCGACGCAAGGGTGGCACGGGTCAGTTTCGCGCTTCGAGCAACAAGGCCGTCAGCGACCCGTCGCTTGAGCACTCGTGCTTGCAACTGTCCGCGCTCCGGTTCGTACCGGAGTTGCCTGGATCGTCCCGTGGAACTTCGGCGGCAACGTCCCCGCGGGTTAACGGCCGCCGTGAGCACATGGGAAATCTCCCTGGGCCGGCGGTATCGCCGTACGCGGCGCCTCGCCACTTCGCGAGGAGGTCGTCCGTCCACAACAGACGGGAAGGGAACCGTTACCCGCTCTTCTCCACATCCATTTATACCGCCCAGGGGGCTTGCGGCAAGCCCCGGCGCGTGCCGCATAATCGCCGGCCGCAGGCCAGAACCTACGGAGATGGGAGTCGCGAAATGCGTGTGTTGTTGTCGACGTATCCGACGGGAGTGTGGCTATGACCGAGCATGCGGTGGTGATCGCCGGAGGAGGTCCGACGGGGCTGATGTTGGCGGGCGAGTTGGCGTTGGCGGGCGTGGACGTTGCCATCGTCGAGCGGCGCCCCAGTCAGGAGCTCGCGGGCTCGCGCTCGGGCGGTCTGCACTCACGCACGATCGAGGTTCTCGATCAGCGCGGCATCGCCGATCGGTTCCTGGCGGAAGGGCAGGTGGCCCAGGTCGCAGGGTTCGCCTTCAACCGCTTGGACATCAGCGACTTTCCCACCCGG
>DASYVD010000009.1:0-3376 GCA_036000545.1 Actinomycetota bacterium
ATCTCCTCCAGGCGCTGGAGCCCCTTGCTGGCCTCCACCGGTCCGTACGCAACCGGAGAAGTCATGTTCGAGAGGCTCTCGATCTCTTCCTGCCGGTCACCGGCTCGACGAGCGTGCTCGAAGGCCCGCTCGAGCGCCTTCTCGCGAGGGGCGGCCCGGCCTCGGTACCCGTGGGCCCACGCGATCAGGTTCCAGGCTCTGGCGAGGCCGCGCTCGTCTCCGACCCGCTCGAACACGGTGACGGCATGCTCGGCCTGGGCCAGGAGGTCGTCGAGCTTCACTTCTGGATCGGTCATCAGCCGAATCCGGAACCGGACCAAGGCTGCGTGAGCGGCAAGGCGTTCGTTGCTCGTCGCGCTCGCCGCTTCTTCGACCTCGTCGAGCACGGCGATGCCCCTGTCCAGGCGGCCGCTGTCCCGGAGCGCCATCGTCAGGTCGACGAGCATCTCCAGGCGTGAAAGGTCATCCGCTGGCATCAGCGCGGCCGCCCGCTCGAAAAGGTGAGCCGCGGCGGCCATGTCGCTCCGGGCGAAGGCCCTCCTGCCGGAGGACGCCAGCCAGCGCGCGGCCTCCTGGGCAAGATCCCGTCCCCGCTCGTCCAGGGGGCCCAGCTCCTTCCGGTACCGGTGGGCCTGCTCGAGGTGGTGGCCGACGATCTCTTCGTACTCCGTGATCCGATCTCCGGCCACACGCTGGAGCCATCTGGCGAATCCCTCGTGCAGCCCCGCCCTGGCTTGTTTCGGCGTCGACTCATAGGCCGCGTCGCGGATGAGGATGTGGCTGAAGCGGAAGGCGTCCTCGCCGGCGAAGCTGGACCGATCCGGAATGATCAGCTCCTTGCGGAGGAGCGTCTGCAGATGACCTCCCACCGCGGAGCGTTGTTCCTCGGGCGACAGCTCGACAACAGCTCCCCAGTAGAAGACCTTGCCGACGACTGAGGCCCCCTGGATCACGGTGCGTTCCTCGGACCCAAGCCTGTCCAGGCGAGCCGATAGCAGCGCCTGGATGGTGCCGGGCACGGCCGCCTTCGAGATGTCGCCTTGAGGAACCCAATGGCCGTCGTCCCGAGCCAGCAAGCCCTCATCGATAAGCATCCGGAGCATCTCCTCTACGAAGAGCGGATTGCCCTCCGCGGCCTGGGTGATTCGGTCCCGCACCTCCCCGGCCAGTCCTGCCCGGCCCAAGAGGTTCTCGATCAGCGTTTCACTACCCTCGTTGGAGAGTGGTCCGAGAGAGATCACTTGGCCGGAAGTCCCCCAGTCTGGGCGTGCCTCCCGAACCTCCGGTCGCGCCGTGCAAACCAGGAGCAGGGGATGTCCCGTGCTGAAGCCCTGCAAGTACTGGATCAGGTCGAGGAGCGCGGGCTCGGCCCAGTGGATGTCGTCGATCACGAACACGATCGGCCGATCCGTAGCCAGGGACTCGAGCAGCCGCCGCACGGCCCAGAATGTCTCCCGGATGTCGCTGCCACCGGCTGGGGCGAGTCCGATCGCCGCACTCACCCGGTCGAGGATGAGGTTCGCATCTTCGACGCCCTCCAGCAGCTCACGAATCCTGGAGATGGCCTCGTCCGGGGAGTCCGCTTCATCGACACCCGCTGCGCTCTTGACCGCCTCGGCAACCGGCCAGAACGTGAGTCCTTCCCCGTACGGAAGGCAACGCCCCTGAAGCACGGTGGCCCTGTCGCCAAGCCCGTCGATGAGCTCGTTCACAAGACGGGACTTCCCCATCCCTGCCTCGCCGACGACCGTGACCACCCGGCAGACGGGGCCGGACGCCGCTCCGTCGAACGCTGTCCGGAGGACATCCACCTCGTCATCCCGACCAACGAGCGGGGAGTCCAAGCGCCGGAGGAAAGCAGGGGCGCCTGAAGAGACCTCGATGAGACGGAAGGCGGAGACCCGCCTCGCCTTGCCCTTGAGGTCGAGCGGCTCGACCGGCTCGACCCGAATGGCATGGCGGACGAACCGGTGGGTCTCCTCTCCGATCAGGATCTCGTCTGGCCCGGCCGCCTGCTCCAGCCGCGCGGCGACGTTGACCGCGTCGCCCGTGACCATCGCCTGGCCGGCAGAGAAGTCGCCGGCCATCACCTCCCCCGTGTTGACCCCGGTTCGGATCTGGAGCCGCGCCCCCCAATCTTGCTCGAGCTCTTCGTTTAGTGTGGCAAGCGCGCCCCGCATCTCCACAGCGGCCCGGACGGCACGGAGCGCGTCGTCCTCGTGAAGCACTGGGATGCCGAACACGGCCATCACCGCGTCGCCGATGAACTTCTCGACCGTTCCGCCGTGGCGCTCCACGACCGCACGCATCTCCTCGAAGTAGCGAGAAAGCACGCGGCGCAGGGATTCCGGGTCGAGCTGCTCGCCCAGCGCGGTCGATCCGGCCACATCAGTGAAGACCACGGTGACGGTCTTGCGGACCTCCGGCACGGAATGAGTTTAGGCGGACGCGGGGGCTGGAGCGCTACCGGTCGATGTCGCCGACGACGAAGAATATCGACCCCAGGATGGCGATGAGGTCGGGGACGAGCTGTCCGCGCAGCATCCACGGAAGCAACGAGACGTTCGAGAACGAGGCGGTCCGCATCTTCAGCCGGTACGGGAAGTCTCCGCCGTCGCCCACGAGGTAGTACGCCATCAGCCCGAGGGGGTTCTCGGTGCGGACGTAGACCTCGCCTTCGGGGATCTTGGTCGGGACCTTTGGGGCCACGTACGGGCCCGGGGGCAGCCGGCCCATGCACTGCTCGACGATGTTGCAGGATTGGTGCATCCGCTGGACCAGGACCCACAGCCGGTCGTAACAGTCCCCGGTCCAGCCAACGGGGACCTCGAACTCGAGCTCACCGTACTTCTCGTACGGCTCGTCCTTGCGCGAGTCCATGGGGACGCCCGACGCGTGGAGGACCGGCCCCGAGGCCCCGTACGCCACCGCCACCTCGGGCGGAAGGGTCCCGATGCCCTTGGTCCGTGCATGGATGATCTCGTTCCCCAACACGAGGTCGTCGAAGTCCTTGAGCTTCTTCCGCACCCACTTGAGTACCTCGGCGGACTGCTTGAGGAACCCTCGCGGCAGGTCGTCCTTCAGTCCTCCCACGCGGGCGTAGGAGTGGTGCATCCGGGCCCCCGTGGCCGACTCCATGAGGTCCTGGATCATCTCCCGCTCGCGGAACGCATAGAACATGGGGGTCATCGCTCCGAGCTCGAGCGGGTACGAGCCCATGAACATGAGGTGGTTGAGGATCCGGTTCCACTCGGCCATCATGGTCCGGATCCACCGGGCCCGGTCCGGAACCTCCACCCCGGCCAACCGCTCCACCGCGAGGCACCACCCCAGCTCGTTGTTGAAAGCGGAGAGCCAATCGTGCCGGTTCATGAGG
>DASYVD010000010.1:0-14822 GCA_036000545.1 Actinomycetota bacterium
CGCATCCTCTTCATCCCAGGGTTCGTCGCCCTCCTCCTAGGAGAGAACACACGTCTGGCCGGGTTCCTTCTCCTGGGGCTCGTTGTCTCCACGGATTGGGTGGACGGCTACCTGGCCCGCCGCATGGGCCAGGTGAGCGAGTTGGGAAAGATCCTGGACCCTGTGGCCGACCGGCTGGCTCTTGCCGCCGCCCTCGTCACGTTCGTCGTCCTCGACGCGGTCCCTCTCTGGGCGGCCCTGCTCGTGGTGGTGCGTGATGCGGTCGTGCTTGCGGTGGGCGCAGTCCTCGGGCTCACCGGCGGGCCTCACATCGAGGTAAGCCCAATGGGCAAGTACGCCACCTTCACGCTGATGTGGGGTATCCCTCTCCTGGCGTGGGGCAATTTGGAGCTCTTCCCTGACGACGCGTTCCGGGTCATTGGCTGGACTTGGTTCATGGTAGGGCTCGTCGAGTACTACGTGGCCACCGTGGGCTACGCGATCGCGCTACGCCGGGCTCTGACCAGCAGGTAGCACCGCCCCAATCGGGCCCTCCCGCGCCCCCCGCTATCATGCACGCGATGAAGGCCGTCGTGATGGCGGGAGGCCACGGGACGCGGCTGCGCCCGCTCACCGCTAATCAGCCCAAGCCCATGCTGCCCATCATGGGACGCCCCATGATGGACCATATCCTCCGCCTCCTCAGGGAGCACGACTTCACGGAGGTGGTGGCCACGGTTCAGTTCCTTGGGACCGTGATCCGGAACTACTTCGGGGATGGCTTGGACCTGGGGTTGTCGCTGGCCTACGCCACGGAGGACGAGCCGCTGGGGACAGCCGGAAGCGTGAAGAACGCGGAGCATTTCCTGGACGCCACCTTCCTGGTGATCTCCGGTGACGTCGTGACCGATATCGATCTCTCCAAGGTGGTGGCGTTTCACCGCGAGCGAGGAGCCGCCGTCACGGTCACGCTCAAACGCGTGGAGGACCCGCTCGAGTTCGGCATCGTCATCACCGCCGAAGACGGCCGCATCGAGCGGTTCCTGGAGAAGCCGGGTTGGGGCGAGGTCTTCAGCGACTCGATCAACACCGGTATCTACGTGGTGGAGCCCGAGGTCCTGGCACACGTCCCCTCCGGTCAGGAGTTCGATTTCTCGAGAGACCTATTCCCCCTGCTGCTGGAGAAGGGCCTTCCCATGTACGGGTATGCGGCCGAGGGGTTCTGGACCGACGTGGGTAACCTCGACGCCTACCTCACGGTTCACCGCGACATCCTCGACCGGAAGGTCCGCTTGAGCCTCTCGGGCTTCGAGATGAACGGGAGGGTATGGCTGGGGGAGGGTTCGGAGGTTCACCCTGAGGCGAACCTGCAGGGCCCTCTCTACGTGGGGGAGAACTCCAGGGTCGAGGCCGGGGCGACCCTCCGAGAGTACACCGTGCTGGGCAAGGGAGTGGTGGTCAAGAGCGGGTCCTTCCTCCACCGAGCCATCGTCCACGACAACGCCTACGTGGGTGGGGCGGCCTCTCTGCGAGGCTGTGTGCTGGGCAAGAACTCCGACGTCAAGCACGGAGCCAGGCTGGAGGAGGGGGTCGTGGTGGCGGACGAGTGCCACGTGGGCGAAGGAGCTGTCCTTAACCCTCACGTAAAGGTTTACCCATTCAAGATGGTGGACCCCGGGGCGCTGGTCCAGAAGAGCATCGTCTGGGAGACGCGTGGCGCCCGGAGCCTATTCGGTGAGCGGGGCGTGGCCGGCCTGGTGAACATCGACATCACCCCCGAGGTGGCCATGCGGCTGGCTCTGGCCTTCGGGGGAACCCTGGCCAAGCGGTCCGTGGTCGCCGCCGGCAGGGACCCCACCCGGACGGCCCGCATGGTGAAGCGGGCCATGGTGGTCGGGCTGGGTGCGACGGGAGTCCACTGCCACGACCTCGAGGTCGCCCCGGTGCCCGTGACCCGCTTCTACGCCCGGTCGACCCGGGCGGTGGGCGGTATCGCCGTGCGGACGGCCCCCTTCGACCCACAGTCGGTGGAGATCGTGTTCTTCGACGAACGGGGGATCGACATCGACCCGGGGACCCAGCGCAAGGTCGAACGGTCCTTCTACCGGGACGACCTGCGGCGGGCGTTTCACCACGAGATTGGGGAGCTGATCTTCCCCGCCAGAGGCCGGGAGTACTACCTCCAGGGTGTCCACGACGCCGTGAACGCCGAGGTGGTTCGAGAGGGCCGCCCCAAGCTCGTCGTCGACTACAGCTTCGGGGGAACGGTCCTGACCGGACCGGTAGTGTTCGGGCGGCTCGGGGTGGACGTCCTGGCGGTGAACGCCGTCCTAGACGAGGACCGGGCGATCACGACCCGTGAAGAGGCCGACGCCATGCTCGAGCAGCTCTCCGCCCTGGTGCGGTCGAGCGGGGCGGATCTGGGAGCCTCGATCGATCCGGCGGGGGAGCGGGTCCGGCTGGTCGACGGACGGGGGAAACCGGTGCCCACGGATCTGGCGCTCCTGGCTTTCGTCGAGCTGGTGGCACGGGTGACGGAGAAACCGAGCGTGGCCGTTCCCGTGGCCACCTCGCGGGTAGTTGAGGACCTCGTGAGGGGCCGTGGCGGGGAGGTCGAGTGGACCGGCCTCTCTCCGGCGGCCCTCTCCGCCGCGAGCGATCGGGAGGGCATGGCGTTCGCCGGAGGCGGGGGAGGGGGGTACGTCTTCCCCCAGTTCCTCCCCGCCTTCGACGGAGTGTTGAGCCTGGCCAAGCTGCTGGAGCTGCTGGCCGTGGCGGAGACCACGCTCGAGGATGTTGTGGACGGCCTTCCGCCTACCCACGTGGCGGCGGTGGAAGTCCCCACCCCCTGGGAAGCCATGGGCTCTGTCATGCGGCGCCTGGTCGAACGGCTGGACGGCGACCAAACGGTAACCATTGAGGGCGTCAAGGCCTTCCGCGGCAGAGACTGGGCCCTCGTCGTCCCACATCCTCAGGAACCGCTGGTCCGGGTGTGGGCGGAGGCCGGAGATCGGGCAGCCGCGGAGTCGCTGGCGGCCGAGTTCGCCTCGCTCGTCGAGGAATTGCGGGGATAGGCGAGGCTGGGACCGGGGGGAAGCTCGCCGTGAGGCGAAAGAATCTCTGGACAGGAAACGAGCGAACCCACCGGAAAGGGCGACGTCCTGGCCTGGGCTTCTCCCTGGCGCTGCTCCTGCTCGGCTTCCTGGTATCGACCGGCTTCGTCCAGGAGCGGCTCCGGGAGAGCCAGCTTCCCAGTCGGCGCCAGGAGCTCGAGGCGCTCGTGCGGCAGCGCCAGTCGGACGTCCGCGACCTGTCGCGGGAGGTCCAGGGGCTCTCCGATCGGCTCGGGGAGATCCAGGATCGGTTCGCTCGGGATTCTTCGCAGGTCCGGGAGGTCGTGGAGGAGGGCGAGTTGCTCGCAGCGGTCGCCGGGGTTGCCGGCGCGCGGGGCCCCGGTGTGGTGGTCGAGCTCGCCGACAGCCCCCGCGCGCCGACCACTCGGGGCGAGGAGGCGGATCTGAGGATCCAGGACGTGGATCTCCAGCTCGTGGTGAACACGCTGTGGGAGGCCGGGGCAGAGGCGGTGGCGGTGAACGGGAGGCGGGTGGTTTCGACGACGGCGATCCGCCAGGCGGGGGGGACCATCCTCGTGAACTACAGCGCGATCACGTCGCCGTACCTGCTGGTCGCCATCGGGGACCCGAACGTCCTGCATGAGGAGATGGCCCGTTCCGACGTCGCCGAGCGGTTCGGCGTGTGGAGGGACATCTACGGGCTGCGCTTCTCGGTGGAGCACGTCGCCGCGGCGTCGGTGCCGCCGCTGCGCGGCGTTCCCGAGCTTCGGTGGGCCCGGCCCGCGGGGGAGGCCCCATGAGTCCCGCGCGGCGCGCCGGCCGGAGCGGGGATGTTGCGCGGTGATCGCCCTCCTGGCGCTCCTCGTCGGCATCGCGGCCGGACTCCTCTTCCAACCGACGCTTCCCCCGGTCGTGGCGCCATATCTCCCGGTGATCGTGGTGGCCGCGCTGGACACGGTCCTCGAGGGAACCAGGACCCGGCTCGAGGGTGGGTACCAGGAGGGTGAGTTCATCGTGGCGTTTCTGACGAACTCCGCGCTCGCGGCGTTCGTCGTGTGGGTGGGGGATCGGCTCGGTACGCCGGACCTTCGGATCGGGATCATCATTGTGTTCGGTGTTCGGATGTTCATCAGCCTCGCGGCGATCCGGCGACACATCTTTCGGGGACCGTGACCCAGACGCGTGACGGGTCTGCTCGGCGCGACCGACGAGGAGGGCCGTGAAGTGGATTGGGGCGAACCGCCGCTGCGCACGCGGGAGCTCCGAGGGCCCACCATGCGGCCCCCGAGCCGTCTGCAGACGCGCGTCGCCCTCGTCGTGGTGGCCGCGGCCGTGGGCTTCCTCGTTGGCGTGCAGGCCCGGAACAGCGAGGAGGTCTCGAGCCGACTCGCGGCCGAGAGCCCCGAAGACCTCACTCGCATCCTCGCCGACCTCAACACCGAGGCCGACCGGCTGGCGCGAGAGGTGTCGCGTCTTCAAGTGCGGCTGGTGAGATACCGAACCTCCGCCGAGCAAGATGACCTCCTCTTGGAAGACGCCCGCAAGAGCCTGGCCGATCTCCAGGTGCTGTCGGGGACCGTCCCCGTGCGCGGTTCGGGCGTCGTCGTCCTGATCGCCGACACCGATGGACGGGTAACGTGGGAGTTGCTCCTCGACCTCGTGCAGGAGCTGCGAGACGCGGGAGCCGAGGCCATCGCCATTGGCGATCATCGGGTGGTCGCATCGACATGGTTCGGCCCGGCTCCCTCGGGCGTCGTGGTGGATGGTGAGCCGCTCGCTCCTCCGTACGAGGTGAAGGCGATCGGTCCGTCGGAGGCGATGGCGGAAGCGCTCGGTATCCCCGGCGGGCCCGTCGCGGTGATCACCGCCCAGCCGAACGTGACTCTCGACGTCGTCCGGGCGGGGCGGCTGGTGCTGCCCGCCTTGCAGCGGGAGGTCGCGTTCCGATACGCTCGCCCGGCTTCGTGAGCGGTGACAACGGATCCGATCGGTGGTTTCGTTCCAGGAGGGACTAGGGTGGAGTATCCGAGCGACCTGAAGTACACCCGCGAGCACGAGTGGGCCGCGCTGGAAGAAGAACGGCGCGTTCGCGTCGGCATCACGGACTATGCGCAGGATGCCCTGGGCGACGTGGTGTACGTGGATCTTCCCGAGGAAGGGACCGAGGTCCGCGCCGGCGAGGCCCTCGGCGAGGTCGAGTCGACGAAGTCCGTCTCGGACATCTTCAGCCCGGTCTCCGGACGCGTCGTCGAGCGCAACGGTACGCTCGCGGACTCTCCCGAGCTGGTGAATCAGGAACCGTACGGTGAGGGCTGGATGGTCGTCATCGAGATGGCGGATCCCGAGGAGCTCGACGACCTTCTGGAGGCGGACGAATACCGTCGATTCGCCGAGTCCGGACCCGGGGAAGAGAGCACGTAGAACCCTCGACCCCAGATTCACGCGAAAGACTCAACCTTCGATAAGGCCCTCCCGAGCGTCCTTTCCACCTCAGGGTTCGCTGCACGTTGACCGTGAAGCTATCCTGGGTATATCGTCCGCGATTGGGGTAACTCTCGACCTGGGGGCGAGCCTTACCTCGAGGGGAGGCCGACGTGAAGTGTGCGAACTGCGGACACCGCAACCCGAGGGATGCGAAGTTCTGCTCCAACTGTGGGACTCCACTTCAGGATGACACGACTCTCGGCCTCACCCCTACCGAGATCGAGGACGAGACTGGAGAGGACGTTTACCTTCCGCTCGACGAGCTGGAAGAGGGTCAAGCTCTCCTCGTGGTGAAGCGGGGCCCCAACGCCGGCTCGAAGTTCCTGATCGACAGGGACGTGACCACCGCAGGGCGCCATCCCGAGAGCGACATCTTCCTCGACGACATCACGGTGTCGCGACGGCACGCGGAGATCCGCCGCAAGGACGCGAAGTTCTACATCCACGACCTGGGAAGCCTCAACGGCACCTACGTCAACCGCGAGAGCGTGGAGAGCACGCAACTGGCGAATGGCGACGAGCTTCAGATCGGGAAGTTCAAGCTGGTGTTCTTCACCTTCGCGGGATCCGGGGAGTGAGCGGGTGGCCCGAGACTACCTCTCGATCGGCGAGGTTCTCGTCAACCTCAAGCCCGAGTTCCCCGACGTCACCATCTCCAAGATCCGGTTCCTCGAGAGCGAGGGCCTGATCTCACCCGAGCGCACGGCATCAGGGTATCGGAAGTTCTACGACCAGGACGTGGACCGTCTCCGGAGGATCTTGAAGCTGCAGCGCGATGAGTATCTCCCCTTGAAAGTGATCAAGGATCGCCTCGACACGGAGGGCGACGGGTCGGGACCGTCCCGCCCCGCGGTTGTCGACATCACGGACGACGACGTCGTCCAACCCGCAACCGACTTGCAGATGACCGCCGCCGAGCTGGCCACCGCAACGGGAGTAGACGTGAAGGTGGTGGAGGATCTCGAGGGGTACGGCCTGCTTCGACCGCGGCGGGAGGGGGAGGCGAAGTTCTACAGCGGACACGACCTCGTTGTGCTCCGGATCGTGAAGGACTTCTTCAAGTACGGCGTTGAGCCTCGACACCTCACGATGTACCGGCACTTCGCTGACCGGGAGGCTGCGTTCTTTCAGGCCATCGTCCTTCCAGTGCTCCGGCAGCGGAACCCGGACGCCCGGCGCACCGCGGCGGAGTCGCTCACCGACCTTTCGCGGACCGCTCGCAAGTTGAAGTCTGCGCTTCTTCGCTCGAACCTCCGCGACTACCTGAGCGCGTAGCCGCGCTATCCTTCGCCCGTGCGCCGCGCCTTCCTCGCGCTCGCCCTCGTCGCGATCGCGCTGTCTGCGCTCGTTGCCCTGACGCCGCTCGCGTCCGGCGGATACGGGGGCAGGGGAGCGGGCCCGCCGCCGACGCCGGTGCCTCCGTACGGATCGCCGTCTCCCTATCCGACGGCGCTGCGGACCCCGGACATCCCGAAGCTCGAGCCGGTTCTCTCCGCACCGTCTGGGGCCCTCATCGATCTGGACTCAGGACGAGTGCTGTACGCGAAAGGAGCCGACATCCGCCGTCCCATCGCCAGCACCACGAAGATCATGACGGCGTTGCTCGTGCTGAGGGACGCCAGGCTGCGTGACGAGGTGACGGTGAGTCCCCTGGCCGCGGCGCAGGGGGGTGCCTCGCTGGGGCTCGTGAGCGGAGAGCGCATCCAGGTCCGCGATCTCATGTACGCGTTGATGCTCCAGTCGTCCAACGACGCCGCGGTTGCGCTCGCGGAACACGTCTCCGGCAGCGTGGATGCCTTCGTGGAACGGATGAACCAGCGCGCCCGAGGGATGGAGCTGCGCGACACCCGGTTCCACAGTCCGAATGGGCTCGATGACCGAGGCTACTCGACCGCGCTCGATCTCGCGCGCATCACCGCGCGGGCCCTCCGCAACCCGGCCTTCGCGCGGATCGTGCGGACGAAGTTCTATAGGGTGCCTTCGCCCGACGGTGGGCAGCGGCATGTTCAGAATCGAAACGCGCTGCTGTGGCTGTACCCGGGCGCGCTCGGCGTGAAATCGGGGTTCACGAGCGCGGCCGGATCATGCCTCGTGGCCGCGGCCGAACGGAGCGAGCTGCGGCTTGTCAGCGTGGTGCTGGGCGCCCCTGCGGAGGCATTCTCCGATGCGGCCACGCTCCTGGACTGGGGCTTCACCACGTTCGAGCTCCGACGAGTTGTGATCGAGGGGGAGCGCTTCGATCCGGTGAGGGTGAACGGCCGGGAGGTCCCCGTGGCGTCGGCCGGCACCGTCAAGGTGATCATCCGCCGCGGAGTCGAAGTGAAGCGGACCGTGGATCTGGAACCCGGGCTGGCGCTGCCGATAGCCCGCGGCGAGCGGCTGGGCGAGGTCGTGGTGACCTCGCAGCGCGGGAAGGAGCTCGGCCGGACCCCCGTGGTGAGCGCCGAGGCCGCCTCACGGGCCGAGGGGGAGCTGCCGTTGGCCGAGCGCATGTGGCAACGGGCCGCGGGGTTCCTGGCGGCGACGTTTCATTCGCTCATGGCCTGAACGCCTGAAGCCCGGCTCCTATAATCCGCCTCGGTGGAGGGTGAGGTGAGTGTCCTGTACTCGGCCTCCGTCATCCGGACGCGGGTGCGGGAGCTGGGGGAGGCGATCTCGAGGGACTACGAGGGCCGCGAGCCCCTGCTCGTATCGGTCCTCAAGGGCGGTGTGATGTTCCTCGCCGACCTCTTCCGGGCAATCGAGGCACACGTGCGGATCGATTTCATGTCGATCTCGCCGTACGGCCCCGGGGGCACGGGGGTGGTGCGGATCATGAAGGACCTCGACCTCGACATCATGGGCCAGGACGTCATCGTGGTCGAGGACATCGTTGATACCGGCCTGACCCTCTCCTATCTGTTGACCGTGCTCCGGGCCCGCCAGCCCGCGAGCCTGGAGGTGTGCGCGTTGCTCGACAAATCCGCCAGGCGGATCGCGCCGCTCGAGATCCGGTACCGGGGCTTCGACTGTCCCGACCGCTTCGTGGTGGGCTACGGCCTCGACTACGCGCAGCGATACCGCAACCTGCCCTTCATCCTGGCCGTCCCCGACCCCACCGCCCTGGCAGAGGACCCGGGGCTCCTTCTCCCATACCTCGATCGCGTCGGCCGAACCTAGCGGCCATCCGCATGGCCCTTCCCTCCAGTCAGAACGGTTGCCGGACTTAGGGGGAGCCGATACATTGTGAACGAAGGCACATGATCGAGCTCACGCTGATCGGGGTCCGGGTCGAGCTTCCGGCCAACCAGCCGATCGTGCTGCTCAAGGAGCGCGAGGGGGAGCGCTACCTCCCCATCTGGATCGGGAGCGCGGAAGCCCAGGCCATCGCCCTGGCCCTTCAGGGGGTCACACCGCCCAGGCCCATGACGCACGACCTCATTCGCAACATGCTCGAGGAGCTGGGCGTGAGCGTCGAGCGGATCGTGATCACCGAGCTCAGGGAAGGAACCTTCTACGCGGTCATCCAGATGAGCCGCAACGGGACCAAGTTCGAGATCTCCTCCCGGCCCAGCGACGCCATCGCCCTGGCGGTGCGGACCAGCGTGCCGATCTTCGCCAATGAGGACGTTCTGGGGGAGGCGAGCATCGTCATCCGGGACGACGAGGAGCAGGAGGTCGAGAAGTTCCGCGAGTTCCTGGACCAGGTGACCCCGGAGGACTTCGCGGAGGGAGAGGGGCAAGGGTAGAGCACGCGGCGGGTGCACCGGGGTTCGGTGGCCTCGCGGGCGGGGGAGGAGCCAACGATGGCCAGGGGCGACGGGAAGACCCTCACTGTCACTGACAACCGCACGGGCACGGTCTACGAGATCCCCATCGAGGATGGGTATGTCCGGTCCACCCACTTCCGGCAAATCAAGACCTCGGAGAACGACTTCGGGCTCCTCACGTACGACCCCGCCCTTCTCAACACGGCCGCCTGCAAGAGCGCCATCACCTATATCGACGGCGAGCGGGGGATCCTCCGGTACCGCGGATACCCCATCGAGGAGCTGGCCGAGAGGAGCAGCTTTCTCGATGTTGCGTATCTGATCCTGCATGGGAAGCTCCCAGAAAAGGCGGAGTCCGAGAAGTGGGCGGACGAGGTCACTCACCACACCCTGATCCACGAGAACATCAAGAGGTTCATCGACGGCTTTCACCACGACGCCCATCCCATGGGCATCCTGGTGAGCACCGTTGCGGCCCTGTCAACCTTCTACCCGGACGCTAGAAACATCTCCGACGAAGGGTCACGGCACACGCAGATCGTCCGACTGATCGCCAAGATGCCAACCCTTGCGGCGTTCGCTGGACGCTACGCTCGAGGCCTCCCGTACGCTTACCCCGACAACGACCTCTCGTACGCTGGGAACTTCCTGAACATGATGTGGAAGACCACCGAGCTGAAGTACTCGCCGGACCCGGTGCTGGAGCGAGCCCTGGACGTGCTGTTCGTACTCCACGCCGACCACGAGCAGAACTGCTCGGCCTTCACCATGCGGACGGTCGGCAGCGCTCGCTCCGACCCTTACTCGGCCACAGCCGCTGCGGCCGCCGCCCTGTGGGGACCGCTCCACGGGGGGGCCAACGAGCAGGTCCTCCGGATGCTCCGGGAGATCGCGTCGGCGGACCGGGTCCCTGAGTACGTCAAGCGGGTCAAGTCCGGGGAGTTCCGGCTGATGGGCTTCGGGCACCGGGTGTACAAGTCGTACGACCCTCGGGCCCGGATCATCAAGCAGGTGGCCGACCAGGTCTTCGAGGTCACCGGGCGGAACCCCCTGCTCGACATAGCCCTGGAGCTCGAGCGGGTGGCCCTGGAGGACGAGTACTTCGTCGAGCGGCGCCTGTACCCAAACGTGGATTTCTACTCGGGGATCATCTACCAGGCCATGGGCTTCCCGGTGGACCTGTTCCCGGTGCTGTTCGCTATCGGCCGGACCCCGGGATGGCTGGCCCAGTGGGAGGAGGGCTTGCTCGACAGGGAGCAGAAGATCTCCCGGCCCAGGCAGATCTACACGGGTGTGTGGGAGCGGCACCTCTGATCGGCAGCCGGGGTGCACACGGAGACGCCCGGAGGGGCTACGCCAGCCGGGAGCCCAGCTTCCCCAGGGTCGAGAGCTCCCGGCCGTTCAGGGCGCCCATCACCCGGCCAACCGTTTCGGAGTAGGCGCTCAGCGCCACCCGCCGGACGGAGGCCCCCCGGGACGTCATCCGGACCAGGACAACGCGCTGGTCCCAGGGGTGTGCGGTTCGCTCGAGGAACCCCGCTCCGGCCATATGCTCCACCAGCCGGGTAACGTTGGCGTTGGTGCAGCCGAGGCGCCGGGCCAGTTCGCTGAGACTGATCTCCTCGCCCTCGTCGATCCGCCGGAGCGCCCCGAACTGGGCGGGGGTCATGCCGAAGGGCGCCAGGGCCTCCTTCACCGCTTGATTCACCGCCTGGAAGGCGGTCACCAGCCCTTCGTAGGCCCGAGCGGCGTCCGAGAAGCCCCGCCCCTGTTGGACGGCGGCCTCCAGCGGCACCCGCGCCCCACGTTCCGCCACCTGTTTCCTCCCCCCTGCGCTCTGGTCCGCGGCGCTGATGTCCTCAGTCGATGTACTCGTATCCCGGGATGGTGAGGAAGTCGACGAAGTCGTCCGACAGAGCCACCCGCTCGAACAGGGCCCTGGCCTCCTCGAACCGACCCCCGGAGAAGGCCTCGGCCCCCACCGCCCGGAGGATCTTGTCGAGCTCCTCGTCCTCCATCTTCTGGACGAGCTCGGGGGTGATCTTCGGCCCTCCAGTGATCGCGGCCGCGTGGTGGGCCCACTGCCACACCTGGCAGCGGGAGATCTCCGAGGTGGCGGTGTCCTCCATCAGGTTGAACAGGGCCGCAGCTCCCACCCCGCGCAGCCACGACTCGATGTACAGGATGCCCACCGAGATGTTGGTGCGCACGCCTCCCTCCGTGATCTCACCGGGCACCTTGAAGTTCAGGAGGTCGTCGGCGGACACGTCCACCTCGTCACGGCGGCGGTCCACCTGGTGCGGCGCGTTACCGAGAACACGATCGAACTCCTCGGTGGCCACCGGGACCAGGTCGGGATGGGCCACCCACGTGCCGTCGAACCCATCGTTCGACTCTCTGACCTTGTCCTCGCGAACTTTGGCCAGAGCGCGTTCGGTGACCTCCGGGTCCTTGCGGTTGGGGATGAAGGCGGACATGCCGCCGATGGCGTGAGCGTCGCGCCGGTGGCACGTCTTGACGAGCAGCTCCGTGTACGCGCGGTAGAAGGGCTGGGTCATCGTGACCTCGGCCCGGTCCGGGAACACCACGTCCGGCTGCCGGCGGAACTTCTTGATCACGCTGAACAGGTAGTCCCACCGTCCGGCGTTGAGGCCGCTCGAGTGGTCCTTGAGCTCGTAGAGGATCTCCTCCATCTCGAAGGCCGCCAGGATGGTCTCGATGAGGACGGTGGCCTTGATGGTCCCTCGAGGGATCCCCAGGGCGTCCTGGGCCAGGTTGAACGCGTCGTTCCACAACCGGGCCTCGAGGTGGCTCTCCAGCTTGGCGAGGTAGTAGTAGGGCCCCCGGGCCGGGGCCTTCTCAGACTCGAGGAGCTCCCGGGCGTTGTGGAAGAAGTAGAGCCCGAAATCGAAGAGGCTCGCCGAGACGGGATTCCCGTCCACCAGGAGGTGGCGCTCTTCTAGGTGCCAGCCTCGGGGCCGGACCAGTAGGGTCGCAACCTTGTCATTGAGGCGGTACTCCTTTCCTTCCGGGCTCGTGAAGTCGATGGACCGCCGGACCGCGTCGATCAGGTCCACCTGGCCCTGGACCATGTTGTGCCACGTGGGGGTGTTGGCGTCCTCGAAGTCGGCCATGAACACCCGGGCCCCCGAGTTGAGGGCATTGATGATCATCTTCTTCTCGGCAGGGCCGGTGATCTCCACGCGTCGGTCCTGGAGGTCGGAGGGGACGGGGGGGACGCGCCAGGCGCCGTCCTCCCGAACCGGCCTCGTCCCCGGCTGGAAGTCCGGCCGCTCTCCGGCGTCAAGCTGTTCCTGGATCTCGGCCCGCCTGCGAAGGAGGTCCCGGCGGACCGGGTCGAGCTCCCGGTGAAGGGCGGCCACGAACGCGAGGGCCTGGGGGGTCAGCACCTCTGAGAACCGCCCGGTCACCGGGCCGGCAACCTCAACGCCCTCGACGGACATCTCAGGTCCCTCCCTTCTGCGAGCGGTGGCCGTAACTCTACCAGGAACCCATTCTGAAGCGATTCGGGGGCGGGCGGTGAGCGGTGTCGCCCGACCGGCCGTAGACTCTCCGAAGGATGAAGGTGGAGCGGATCGAGCTGGACGGTAGGGATGGCCCCCCTCGCCCCGCCTGGTCCGTGGCTCCGGAGGGAGATCCGAGGGCCGGAGCGGCCATTTTCCACGGGTATGGGTCCTCCCGGGACGCCCTGCTGGGACTCGCCCTGACCCTCGCCGGAGGCGGCTTCGCGTGCGTCCTCCCCGACCTCCCCGGCCACGGGGAGCACCCCGAGCTGCTGGGGCCCGTCCTGCTCGACGACGCCCGCCGAGCCGTGGAGCACGCCCGGCGTCACGGCGCCGTCCTGGCCGTCGGCCACAGCCTTGGCGGGCGGCTGGCCCTTCTATCCGAGGCGGACGCGGTGGTGGCCATATCCCCGGCCCTCCCCGCGCAGGCCTCTCCCGAAGGCATGTATGCGCTGCAGACCTTCGCGACCCCGCGCGTAAGGCAGGCCTATCCGGGCGAGGTAATGGATATCCTCAGGGGACTGCCTCCCCACGCCGTTTCTGGGTCCCCGGTGCTCCTGGTTATCGGGGAGGGGGACATCCCCTCCATCGTGGAAGCTGTGGAGGAGCTGGCCGCATCCCTCGATTCTGCCCGAGTCGTGAAGATCAGCCGGGGGATGCTGCTGGAGGTGGATGACCCTCCGCCCTCTTTCCTCTCGTACATCAAGCACTGGGTGAACCACGGGGGACTGCACGGCAACCCTGACGTCAAGGCGACAGTGGCAGCGTGGGCCGACGAGGTCGCGGGTAATGTTCGCGTGGAGGGGAGGTGACCGATGGCTGACTTCTTCTACGACGAGGATGAGGGCTGGGAGATGTGGATCTCGCTCCGGCAAGAGGGCCAGCAGGTGGAGAAGGAGTACCTGGAGACGCGGACGGCCCTCCGTGACGCCGAGGCGGCTCTGCGGAAGGATCCGGGGAACGAGGAGCTCCAGCTCAAGGTGAAGGAGCTCGGGGCGAAGGTGGAGGAGATTGAGGAGCGGGCGCCCTGGCTGACGTCGCCTTACCCGATCGAGGTGCTCCTTTGGGGTACGCCCCACGGGTGACACGGGATCGGCGGTCGGGGGTTATTTCGGCGGCTTAGCGAGCCGATATCCCAGGAGAGAGCAGGGGAGCTCCGCCAAAATAGCTCACCGATGCGGCGGGTGACGGCGGAGCTCGGAGTACACTTGCTCGTGCAGGGAGGAACAAGTTGGACGAGAGGATCCCGGACTATCCGGAGCCTCTGCGAGCCTTCAGGGTGTGGCGGCTGGACATGAAGGTTCCCCAGGACGCCGTGCACCTGGCCGCCGCAGGACGGTTGCACGGCTCCGAGCTTCCACTGGTCCTCCGGTCGAGGAACGGGCTGGCGATGTGGCGGCCGGGGCGGAACGTTGCCGAATGCCGGTGGTACGAGTACGGGCCGCCCTCCTGGCCGGAGAAGGGTCCCCCCGCCGAGACCCACGAGGCACCGTGGCGGGAGTGCGGCTGTGGACTGTACGGAGGGTCGGAGTGGCCCGCCCCCAAGTTCTGGTCGTACTGGGACGACGCAGGGTGCCATCTCCTGGTCCACTTCTACGTCAGCGGGCTGATGCAGGCTTGGGGGCGCATCATCGAGCACAAGACCGGGATCCGGGCTCAATACGCCAGGGTGATCGCGCTCCTGGATCCGAGCGAGGCGCTGGGGCTGTCGACCGGGGACGCGAAGTCCGTGGCGGCGCTGGTCCGGCGCACCGCGGAGGCGTACCACGCCGTGTACGTCGCCGACCCGGCCCATCTCAGGACCATCCACGCCCGGGGGCTGGAGTGGTTCCAGGAGCGCGGGACGAACCTCGAAGCCGGGACCGCATCCGATGTTATTGATCTGCGGGACGGAGACGAAAGGGTGACTCCGTTCCCCCCGTCGGGAAGCGGCCCGGTCAGCACCAATCCCGATGAGGAGGATGTGTGAACATCGGGCAGCCCGAGCGCGAGGTCTGGATCGAGGAGCCGGA
>DASYVD010000011.1:0-41635 GCA_036000545.1 Actinomycetota bacterium
CTCCGTTCCCGGCGGCCAGGACCACACCCAGGACGCCGGGGGAGAGGTGCAGCTCCCGGACGAGGAACAGGAGATGGACCGCGCTGCTCATCCCGAGCAGCAGGTTCGAGGCGGCGGCCGTCATCAGGATGGGGCGGAGCAATTGCTGGCCGAACACGTACCGAAGTCCTTCTCCGATCTCCGAGCGGAGCCGGGGGGCAACCTCGACGCGAGGCGGAGGCTCCACCGCTCGGATGCGGTAGAGGAACACGGCCGATCCGAAGAAGCTCACAACGTCCGCCAGAACCGCGGCCGGGGCGCTCAGCGCGTGAACGAGCCCGCCCGCGATGCCCGGACCGGTTACCTGGGCACCAGAGCGGCCGATCTCCATCCGTGCGTTCCCTTCAAGCAGCCGCCCTCGCTCCACCAGCGTGGGCAGATACGCCTGCCGGGCCACGTCGGCGAACACCGCACAAACTCCCTTGAGGAAGCCAACGCCATAGAGGTGCGCCAGCGTGAGCATCCCTGCGGCCTTCGCCACGGGGATGGAGAGGACGAGCAACGCGGAGCCGAGGTCGCAGACGATGAGGATGGTGCGGCGAGGGAGCCTGTCCGCCCATACTCCCGCGGGGAGGCTCAAGAGAAGGAACGGGAGCAGCTGGACCGCTCCGACCATGGCAACTTGGAAGGGGGAGGCTCTCACGACCAGGATCGCCAGGAGGGGGAGGGCAAGCGCACTCACCTGATTGCCCAGCTGGCTGACGGTCTGAGCGGCCAGCAGGTTGAAGAAGTTCGATTGCCGGAGGAGGCTCTCGGGACCGGGACGCAGCGGGGACAGCCGTCGAAACCCTGGGCGGGACATCCGACCGGGGCGAGGGCGACAACCGGGACCGTCGTCTCCGGCGGCCCACCACCGTCCGGTACGCGGCCCGGGGGGGTCCCAATGCGGGCTGGACAGGGGATCCTCCGCGGGCGTCCTATCTCCTACATACGAAGTGTTCGGAAGGAGTTCGCTCGATGCTTAGTCGAGCGAGGGAATTCGCGGAGAAAAACTTGTCGCGGACGGCACGGCGTCGTTCCGGCGACCAGATAGGAGAGCGGATGAGGGGAATCGAACCCCCATCACCAGCTTGGAAGGCTGGAGCTCTACCATTGAGCTACATCCGCGCAGCCCTATCAGTTTAGCGTCGGATGGACCCCTAGGGAGAAGAAGCTGTCAGACAGGACCGCGGATCCGGGGCATCCGCCTATACATCGTTCATGTCAGTGCCGAGCGTCATAGTCTGAATCGTGGAGCTTGAGAAGTCCTGCCCGCGGTGCGGGCTCAGGAGGCCTTTCTCGCAGTTCTCATGGCGGGATTCAGCCCACACTCGGCCGCAGTCGTACTGTAAGGAGTGTGCCAACGGCGCCTGGAATAAGTGGTACGCGAATGATCAAAACCGTCGCCGCCATCTAGAGCTGCTATCGATACGCAGGCGCCGACGGAACGAACGCAACCTCCGGTTGGTGGAGGAGCTGAAAAGTCGCCCGTGCGCGGATTGCGGCCGCACCTTCCCCACCTACGTCATGGATTTCGACCACATAGGTCCCAAGACTGCCGAGGTCTCGTCCATGGTTCGGACCCTCAGCACCGAAAGGCTGCTGGCCGAGGTTCGGAAGTGTGAGGTCGTCTGCGCCAACTGTCACCGAGTTAGGACCTACCTCTGGCTCAAGCGGAAGAGGGAATAGGGCTGAGGTGCCAGGTGGGGAACGCCCCCCACAAGATGGACCAAGCCCCGATACTAGAATTCACGTGGCGGGGCGTGGCGCAGCTTGGCAGCGCGCGGCGTTTGGGACGCCGAGGCCGCCGGTTCGAATCCGGCCGCCCCGACAGGAACCTCAGGCCGCCTCGATCGAGTGCAGCTGGTCGAGGTGGTAGCTCCGAGCCCAGACGCACGGGTGGCTCATGCTCGACACGAGCCACACGCACTCCCTGTGACGCACTCCCTCAAGGAGGACCCGACGTTCGCCGACAACAAAGGTGGCAGAGAGCCCGTTTTGTCCCCGGACGAGGAACCGCCGGTGAGCCGCATCTTGGTCATCGAAGACGACCTTGCGGTCGGCAAAGTGCTGACCGTCACGCTCCAGCTCGCCGGGCACGAGGTCCGCTTGGCGCGCGACCTGTACAGCGCCCGGGACGTTCTCCAACAGCACGATGACTTCGACGCGGTGGTCCTCGACGTCAACCTCCCAGATGGGTCCGGCTTCGACATCCTCCGCCTCCTGCGCCAGGACCTCGGCCGGGAGACCCCGGTCCTGGTCCTCTCGGCGCTCAAGCAGGAGGAGAACGTGATCCGGGCTCTGGAGCTCGGGGCCAACGACTACGTGACCAAGCCGTTCGGCCCCCGGGAGCTGCTGGCCCGGATCCGGAAGTGGACCGGGTGAGGCCGGGTGTGGCGCCGGTACGGAGACGTCCTCTACGCGGTCCTGCTGTCAGTCGTTCTGACCGCTGAGGCCGCGGTCCTCGCCGCTCTCACATGGATGTTCCTCCCCGGACTGGCCGGGCTGTTTCCGCAGTTCGAT
Organism: Actinomycetota bacterium; assembly: GCA_036000545.1. Classification (GTDB taxonomy): domain Bacteria; phylum Actinomycetota; class UBA4738; order UBA4738; family CALAEC01; genus DASYVD01. The sequence continues at coordinate 2,542 of DASYVD010000011.1, forward strand.
CTTCGGACCATGCTCCTCGCGGCCGTCGCCATGACCGCGATGGCCCTCGTCGTGGTGGCGGGGTTCGTCCTCGCGTACCACTCCTTCAGCGCCCGGCGGGAGCGTTTACACATGGAGGCCCTCGACGTGTGGGCCGACCGCTGGGTCCGCGTCGTCATCGAGCACCGTCCTCGGCCGGAGCCCCCCATCCCGGGAGCGGCCGTGGAGGCCCTCCTTGACCTCCGGGAAGTCCTCCGAGGAGAAGAAGGCGAGCGAGTCGACGAGCTCATTCGCCTGTACGGGGTGGCGAAGGCCCTCGTTTCCCAGGCGGCGGGCGCTCGCCGGAAGGGGCTGGGCCGGCTTCTCCCTCGGCCACGGCGGCGATCCTTTCGCGGGACGGCCGAGCGGCTGGATTCCCTGGAGGCCCTGGCGAAGGCCCGCCTTCCCGAAGCGTTTCCGGCGATGCTCGAGCTCCTGGCCGACTCACAGATCACCGTGCGCCTGATGGCCTTGCGCGGCCTGGCCCGGACCATCGCCCGGATGCCAACTCAGACCGATAAGCACCGCTCCGCCGAGGCGCTGTGCGACCGGTTGCGGGTCGCGGATCTCCCCGGTGGGGCCATCGAGGAGTGCTTCCTGCTCCTGGAGGACACCGCTCCCATGGTCCTCCGGAACCTGCTCGAACGGCCCGGGCTCTCCTCCCTCGGGGTCGAGGAGTGGGCCGCCGACACGAGGGGGATACGCCGCCGGGGGAAGGCCCCTGGCTTCAGGACTCGCGGGCCGGGGTCGCTGCTCCGCGCGGCCCTCGACGCCACGGGTCGGCTGAAGCTCCTCGAGTTGGGCGAGCGAGCGGGGGAGTTCGTGACGTACCAGGATCCCGAGGTCCGGGCGGCGGCGATCCGGGCTCTGGGGCGGCTAGGCTATCTTCCGCAGGCGGCAGAACCGGGACTGGTCGCGGCGCTCCAGGACGACGTGGAGTTCGTGAGGGTCCAGGCGGCGCACACCGCGGTTCTTCTTCCTCCCGAAACCGCCACGGCGGCGCTGTGGGAGCTTCTCGGTGACCAATCGTGGTGGGTCCGACGAGGGGCCGGCGAGTCTCTTGCTCGGATCACCGGGATCGGCGTCCAGGAGCTCGGACGCGCGGCGCACTCGCATCCGGACCGCTATGCGCGGCAGATGGCCGTACAGATCCTGCTGGACGGCGGGCATCTGGATGCCGCCGGGGCGCGGCGCTTGCGGGAGGCAGGATGATCTGGGACACGACCATCCTGTGGTTCCAGCAGGGCATCCTGGTCTACTTCGCCGTGCTGAACCTGCTCTACGCGCTATTCGGTTATCTGGGAATCCGTGCGGTGATCGTGTACGCGAGGGGGGTCTCGCGGGTTGCCCTGAGAGACCTGCTGGAGCTCGAGTTCTACAAGCCGGTCTCGATCCTCGTGCCCGCGCACAACGAAGAGGGCAGCATCGTGGCCAGCGTCAGGTCGATGCTCAGCATCCATCACCCCGAGTTCGAGGTGGTGGTGGGCCATGACGGCTCCACGGACCGGACCCTGGAAGCCATGGCGGAGGCATTCTCCCTCGTCGAGGTGCCGCTCGTGTACCGGAAGGCCATCGAGACCAAGCCGGTCCGGCGGATCCTGCGATCGGTGCGGTACCCCAATCTCATCGTGGTTGACAAGGAGAACGGCGGGAAGTCCGATGCCGTGAACGCCGCGCTGAACGTGGCCCGGTACCCGCTGGTGTGCGCGGTCGACGCGGACTCCCTGCTGAATGCGGAGGCCCTGCTCCGGGCGTCCCGTGCCTTCGTGGAGGACGACCGAGTGGTGGCCGTGGGAGGGACGGTTCGTCCGCTGAACGGCGCAGTGATCCGGGGAGGGACCGTGCGGGAGCTTCGGGTGCCCAAGCGGTGGCTGGAGCGGTTCCAGATCCTCGAGTACGCGCGAGGCTTCTTCACCGGACGAGCCGCCTGGAGCAAGTTCGGGGCGTTGCTCATCATCTCCGGGGCCTTCGGCGTGTTCCGGCGTGACGTGGTTCTGGAGGCCGGTGGGATGTGGACCGGAACGGTCACGGAAGACATGGAGCTCGTGGTCCGGCTTCATCGGATGAGCTTCGGGAAGCAGCGTCCGTACCGCGTGCTGTTCACGCCCGACCCCATCTGCTGGACCGAGGTCCCCTCTGACCTTGGGACCCTCAGGCGGCAGCGGAACCGGTGGCATCGGGGGCTGTGGGAGACGCTGTGGCGGCACCGGGACATGGTGTTGCGCCCCCGGTACGGGTCGGTCGGGCTGCTGGGCCTTCCATACTTCTGGCTGTTCGAGGGCCTCGGGCCGGTCGTGGAGATCCTCGGGTACGCGACCCTGGTCGTCTCCATCGCCACGGGCTCGTTGTTCGCCGAGTTCGCGGTGCCGTTCCTGATTCTGTCGGTCCTGTTCGGGATGCTCCTTTCTCAGCTTGCTGTGGGAATCGAGACTATGCTGCTGGCGAGATACGAACACATCTCCGACCGGCTTCGCCTGTTCGTGGCGTGCTTCCTGGAGATGTTCGGCTACCGCCAGCTCATGACGTGGGAGCGGTTCATCGCGACCTTCCAGATTCGTCGGAAGCGCCATAGGTGGGGAGAGATGAAGCGGGTGGGGATTCCGGTGCGGGACAGGGCTGCGGAGCCGCGGGACGCCTCCGTCCCGGCACCGGACTCTCGGAGCGAGGCTCGTCCCCTATAATCTCCCGGTGATCCCGGCCGGCCCGCTCCTCCCATGCAAACGACCCTCGAAGAAGTAGACAAACACAAGGTTAAGCTGACCGTCGCCGTCCCCCCGGACGAGGTCCGGCCGGTGCTCGACCTCGCGTACCGGCACATCGCGGGGCGGGTCAGCGTGCCGGGCTTCCGCAAGGGGAAGGTCCCGCGCAAGATCATCGATGCCCAGGTCGGGCGGGACACCGTGCTCCAGGAGTTCCTGGAGCACGCACTGCGAGACTTCTACCTCGGGGCAGTCCGGGAGCACGAGCTGGCCCCGATCGCCGACCCCGACTTCGATGACCTCGACGTCGGCGACATCGAGGGTACGGGATTCCGGTTCACCGCCACTGTGGAGGTGCGGCCCCGCCTGTCCTTCGAAGAGGCCGACTACAAGGGCATCCGCATCGATCGTCCGAGCTCCGACGTCACCGAGGCGGACGTGGACGAGCAGCTCGAGCGGCTCCGGGACCGATTCGCGGAGCTGGAGCCAGTCGGCCGCCCCTCCCGCCGCGGAGACTACGTCGTCGCGGACATCCGTGCCTATGTCCACGACCAGGAGGTCGCCGAAGCCTCCGGACAGGGAGTCCTCTACGAGGTCGGGAGCGGACAGCTCGTCCCGGAGCTCGACCAGGAGATCGAGGGGAAGCGCAAGGGCGAGATCCTCAAGTTCAACGCGAAGCTCCCGGAAACGTTCGGTGAGCGGGCCGGCCAGGAGGTTACCTTCCAGATCCTCCTGAAGGAGGTCAAGGCGAAGGTGCTCCCCGCCCTCGACGACGACTTCGCCCGAACTGCCTCCGAGTTCGACTCACTGGACGACCTTCGGGCAGACGTAAAGGAAAAGCTCGGGAAGCTCAAGGAGGGCTCGGCCCAGGCGGCCCTGCGGGACCGGGCCCTGGAGGCCCTCATCGACAAGGTCGACGTAGAGCTACCCGAGCGCTTGGTCGACTCGGAGACGGAGTCCCGCGTTCAGAGCGCCCGCGAGCGGGCCGACAGCCAGGGGGTCAGCCTGGATCAGATCCTGGAAGCGTCGGGGGTCGACGAGCTGCAGTTCCGGTCGGATGCCCGGGCGCACGCCCTCCAGGCCATCAAGGCGGACCTGGCCCTGGAGGCCGTGGCCCGGGCCGAGGGCATCCAGGTCTCGGACGAGGAGGTCGATGCCGCGGTGCACGAGATCGCCGTACAGCTCCAGAGAGAACCGAAGGACGTCCGGCGGTCGTTGGAGCGCACCGGACAGATCACATCATTGGCCGGTGATATCATCCGAGACAAGGCACTCAACCTCGTCGTGGAGCGCGCCGAGGTAGTGGAACAAGAGGTCGGAGGCAACCGATGAAGAACTATCTCGTCCCCATCGTCATCGAGCAGACGAACCGCGGCGAGCGGTCGTTCGACATTTACTCGCGACTCCTCAAGGACCGCATCGTGTTCCTGGGAACGCCGATCGACGATCAGGTGGCGAACCTGGTCATGGCCCAGCTGATCCACCTCGAGTCCGAGGACCCCGAGAAGGACATCAACGTCTACATCAACTCCCCCGGTGGCGACATCACGTCACTCTTCGCCGTATACGACACAATCCAGTACATCCGCACCGACGTCTCCACGATCGTGATGGGACAGGCTGCATCCGCGGCGGCCGTGCTCCTCGCCGCCGGGACGAAGGGCAAGCGATTCGCCCTCCCGCATTCGCGGGTGCTCATCCACCAGCCCCACGGACAGGCCGGCGGCCAGGCCGTGGACATCGAGATCCAGGCCAAGGAGATTCTTCGGTACCGGCAGCTGCTCGACGAGATTCTGGCAAAGCACACCGGGCAGGCACTGGAGAAGGTGAAGAAGGACACCGACCGGGACTTCATCATGACCGCGGAACAGGCTAAGGACTACGGGATCGTCGACGAGATCATCAGTTCCCGGAAGGTTCGCGCGGAGCTTGCGGCCGCGGTCGCAGCGTCGTCGTAAGATATCGGGGTTCATAGCCCGGAGACCGAGGGTGGGGGGCCGTGGCAAAGTTCGGAGAGTCTGACCTTCTGAAGTGCTCTTTCTGCGGGAAGAGCCAGAAGCAGGTCAAGAAGCTCATCGCCGGCCCAGGCGTCTACATCTGCGACGAGTGCATCGATCTCTGCAACGAGATCATCGAGGAGGAGCTCTCCGAGACCTCCGAGCTGAAGCTGGAAGAGCTCCCCAAGCCCCGTGAGATCTACGACTTCCTGAACGACTACGTGATCGGCCAGGAGCAGGGCAAGAAAGTCCTGTCGGTGGCCGTCTACAACCACTACAAGCGCATCCAGGTCGGCCAGACCGATGACGTCGAGCTCCAGAAATCGAACATCCTGGTGCTCGGCCCGACGGGGTGCGGGAAGACGCTCCTTGCGCAGACGCTGGCCCGGATGCTCAACGTTCCCTTCGCCATCGCCGACGCCACCGCGCTGACCGAAGCGGGCTACGTCGGCGAGGACGTGGAGAACATCCTCCTCAAGTTGATCCAGGCGGCCGACTACGACGTGAAGCGGGCGGAGACCGGGATCATCTACATCGACGAGGTCGACAAGATCGCCCGCAAGTCGGAGAACCCCTCCATCACCAGAGACGTATCCGGCGAGGGCGTGCAACAGGCGCTGCTCAAGATCCTTGAGGGGACCACCGCCTCGGTCCCGCCCCAGGGGGGTCGCAAGCACCCGCACCAGGAGTTCATCCAGATCGACACCACCAACATCCTGTTCATCTGCGGAGGGGCGTTCTCCGGCCTCGAGAAGATCATCGAGGGCCGCATCGGCCGAAAGGGCGTGGGGTTCGGAGCCGACATCCGCAGGGCCGAGGACAAGGACCTCGGTGAGATCCTCTCCCACTCCATGCCCGAGGACCTCCTGAAGTACGGCCTGATCCCCGAGTTCGTGGGGAGGCTGCCTGTCCTCACACACGTGCACAACCTCGACAAGCAGGCGCTCATCGACATCCTCATCAAACCCAAGAACGCGCTCATCAAGCAATTCAAGAAGTTCTTCGAGTTCGACGGCGTGGAGCTCGTGTTCAGCGACGATGCGCTCGGGGCCATCGCCGACCAGGCCATCCTGCGGGGGACCGGCGCCCGCGGGCTCCGGGCCATCCTCGAGGAGGTCCTGCTCGGCGTGATGTACGATCTTCCGTCGCAGAAGGACGTCCGCCAGTGCATGATCGACGCTGACGTCGTGAGCAAGGGCGTCAACCCCACTCTGGTTCCCCGGGCCGAGCGTGCGGCCACCCAAGTGAGGGCCCGCAAGGAGCGCTCGGCCTGACCGAACCCGGCGCGTCCGTTCCCGCCGGCGTCCCATCCCTCGGCACATCCGCAGACATTCACGTTCTGTTCGAAGGCTACGTCGGCGAGCGGGTCGCCTCGACGGTCTCTCTCGTCCGGGAGGACGAGGTGCGGGCTGTCGTGGACCCGGGAATGGTCCCCGACGTCGCCGAAGCGATCCTCGACCCGCTGGCTCGCCTGGGCGAGTCGACGGCCTCGATCTCCGACGTGCTCCTCACCCATCATCACCCCGATCACACCATCAACATGGGCCTGTTTCCCCGGGCGCGGATCCACGACCACTGGGCCTGGTACCGAGGGGACAAGTGGGTGGACCGTCCGGCCGAGGGATTCGCCCTCTCGCCGTCGGTGATGCTGATCGAGACCCCGGGACACACGCCGCAGGACATCACCGTCCTGGCCGGCACGCCGGAAGGCATCGTGGCGCTCACGCACCTGTGGTGGGCTTCCACTGGCCCACCCGAGGATCCTTATGCAACCGACCACAAGGCCCTCCATCGGGCGCGGGCCCGGGTGCTCCAGGTGGCCTCCCTGGTGGTCCCGGGCCATGGCCCGGCGTTCGTTCCGAACGATCGCACCCCGCGCTGAGTTCCCAGGTCCAGTGGACAAAGTGACCAACCTGTAACACGCCGCTCGTTCAGGTTGGACCGGGCTGCGGCCGATAACCAGCGTGGGGATGCCCATCCGCGAACGGACCCAGCCCGCACTCTCCGACGAACAGGTCTGGCGCCGCGCCGTTGAGTCGCACGACCGGGGCGACGCACGCCTGTCGACGGAACTCGACGACCACGCGGTCCAACCGCTCGCGGCCGCGCTGCTCGGCATGGACGCCGCAGCCATGGCCCTGGAGCGGGGGAAGATGGAAGAGGCGCAGGAGATCCTCCTCCAGAGCCGCACCCTCGTTCGCAGTGTGACCCAGCGGCTGCGAGGCCTGGTGTTCGAGCTCCGGCCTCCCAGCCTGGATTCGGGTGGGGTGATGTCCGCGGCGAAAAGCCTGGTGGGGCGGTTCCGCCGGGAGACCGGCCTTGACGGCACGGTGACGGGCGAACTTCCTCGTCTGAGCCCCGAGTCGGAGATCACCCTGTACCGCGCCCTTCAGGCGGCGCTGGCCAACGTGGCCCGTCACGCCGAGGCCCGCTCCTTCGAGGTCTCGTTCTCGGTCCGATCAGGCCGGGCCTCCATGAAGGTGCAGGACGACGGGGTGGGGATCGCCGGGCACGGGAACGGGAAGTCAACCGACGGAGGCGAACTCCCCGCGAACGGGTCCGAACCCGGGACGTTGGCCGGCATCCGGGCTCGCCTCGAGTGGCTCGGCGGCGGCCTGCAGGTCCGCACTCTCTCCGGATCGGGAACGCAACTCACCGCCCACGTGCCGGTGTAATCGAGCCCGCAACTCACTCGCCTATTCCCGGCCGCCGGGGCGGTTCGCGCTACACTCGCCTTCCAATGGCCGAGCGCTCATTCGACACGACCATACCCAAGGCGTATGACGCCAAGAGCGTCGAGTCTCGCTGGTACGCGGAATGGGTGGATCGAGGGTACTTTCGGGCTGACCCGACCCGGGTATCCAAGGACCGCCCTCCCTTCTGCATCGTGCTCCCCCCACCGAACGTCACCGGGGCGCTCCACATCGGCCATGCACTGCAACAGACGTTGCAGGACGTTCCCATCCGCCGTCGCCGCATGCAGGGCTATGAGACGCTGTGGCTTCCCGGCACCGATCACGCCGGCATCGCCACGCAGGTCGTCGTGGAACGACACCTCCGTTCGCAGGGCGTCGAGGATCCTCGCTCGCTCGGTCGCGAGGCCTTCGTGGATCGCGTGTGGGAGTGGAAGGAGCAGTACGGCAACAGGATCGTCGAGCAGATGCAGGCCTTAGGCAACTCGTGCGACTGGTCGCGACTGCGGTTCACCATGGACGAGCAGCTCTCGCGCGCCGTCCGCGTGGCGTTCGTCCGCATGTACGAGGACGACCTCATCTACCGGGGAGAGCGGATCGTCAACTGGTGCCCCACAGACCAGACGGCTCTCTCTGACTCGGAGCTCGAGCACGACGAGGTGGAGGGAGAACTGGTCACATTCCGATATCCGCTCTCCGACGGCTCCGGGCACATCGACGTGGCCACGACGCGCGTCGAGACGATGCTGGGGGACACGGGCGTGGCCGTGCACCCCGACGACGAGCGGTACCGCCACCTGGTGGGGAAGACCGTGCGGCATCCGTTCTCGGGCCAGGATCTTCCGATCGTCGCGGATTCGGCGGTGGATCCGGGGTTCGGGACGGGAGCGGTGAAGGTCACTCCTGCCCACGACGCCACGGACTTCGAGACCGCCGAGCGAACGGGGCTCCCCAGGCTGAACATCTTGAACGGCGACGGGACGATCTCTGATGCCGCTCCGGGAGGGTTCGCCGGCCTCGATCGCTACGAGGCCCGACGGCGCGTGTACCAGGTCCTCCGGGAACGCGGGCTGATCGTCAAGGAGGAGCGGCCCTACGTCCATTCGGTGGGGCGCTGCTATCGGTGCCACAGCGAGATCGAGCCGTGGCTCTCCGGCAAGCAGTGGTTCGTCGCCGTGAGCCGTCTGGCGGGCCCGGCGAAGGAGGCGGCGGAGAGCGGTCGGGTCCGGTTCTTCCCCCTGCGGTGGGTCGGGCCGTACACCGCGTGGCTCGACAACCTCCGGGACTGGAACATCTCCCGCCAGCTGTGGTGGGGGCATCGTATCCCGGTGTGGTACTGCGAGGACGGCCACGAGTTCGCGGCCGTGGAGGATCCGGACACCTGCCCGGAGTGTGGCTCGGGACGGATCGAGCAGGACCCCGACGTCCTCGACACCTGGTTCTCCTCCCAGCTGTGGCCGTTCTCGACTCTGGGCTGGCCCGACGAGACCGACGACCTCCGCGCGTTCTACCCGACCTCGGTCCTCGTGACTGGCTACGAGATCCTCTATCTATGGGTGGCCCGGATGATCATGTCGGGGCTCTATCTCGTTTCTCCTGGGTCCACGCGGACCGGCGATCCCATCCCCTATGAGCACGTGGTCATCCACGGGCTCGTCCGAGACGAGAAGAATCGGAAGATGTCGAAGTCGCTGGGCAACGTCATCGATCCCCTGGAGGTGATCGAGAGGTTCGGGGCCGATGCCCTCCGATTCGCGGTGGTCCGGTTGGCCAGTCCAGAGCAGCAGAACTACCCGATGGGGCTGCGCGATGCGGACGCCGGCCGCAACTTCGCCAACAAGATTTGGAACGCGGCTCGGCTGGTTTTCGAGGCAGCGCCGGAAGTAGGCGTTCGCGAGATTCGCGCTCCCAAGTCGGCGAGCCTCCTGCAGAGCTGGCTCCTCTCGCGGCACGAGGCGTGCCGGGCCGAGGTCGATCAGGCCATGGAGGAATACCGGTTCGACGCCGCCGCCATCGCGCTGCACCGCTTCCTGTGGTCCGAATACTGCGACTGGGGCCTGGAGATGGCCAAGCCCGCCTTGTACGAGGGCACCGACGACCGGCGGACGAGCACCTGGGGGGTCCTGGCGTGGGTCCTGGAACGCACTCTCCGGCTGCTGCACCCAATCATGCCGTTCGTCACAGAAGAGATCTGGCAGCGCTTCGAGGCGGGCGAGTCCATCGTGGTCGCTCCGTGGCCGGAGCCCCACTGGGAGCATCGGGACGAGGACGCCGAGCGACGTGTGTCCTTCGTCGAGGAGGTGGTGTCGTCCCTTCGGCGGTTCCGAAGCGATCACGACGTCTCCCCGTCTCGCTCGATCTCCGCCCGTGTAATCGTCGAGGGGGACCGGCGAGAAGCCCTCGAGTCCTTGGCGGGGGAGGTCCGCCGGTTGGCCCGTCTCGATGCCCTCGACATCACCGATGAGACCCTCGACTCCAGGGGTTCGGCCCGGCTCGTCGTGCAGGGCGCGGAGGTCCTGGTGCCGCTGGCGGGAGTGCTCGATCCCGCCGTGGAGTGCGAGCGGATCCGGCGCCGGCTGCTCGACCTCGACGGTGACACCGTGCGTGCGGAGCAGAAGCTAGCCAACGAGGGATTCCTGGCGAAAGCGCCGGCCGAGGTAGTCGAGGCGGAGCGACGGAAGCTCGAGGGTCTGAAGGAAGAGCGAGCCGGACTCGACGCGCAGCTGGTGGAGCTGGGCTGCGCGGACGACGCTGCCGGCTCGCCCGGCGAGCGCTAGCCGGGATGCGTTTCGCCGAGGCCCTGGCGGACCTCGACGCCCGTCAGCCCGAGCGCATCGTCCCGGACCTCCTCCGTATCCGGGCCCTGACGGAGCTCCTCGATCATCCCGAGCGCGCCTATCCCACGGTCCACGTGGCGGGGACGAACGGGAAGACGACTACCACCCGGCTGATCGGCCGCATCCTGTGCGCCCACGGTCTCTCCGCCGGTGTCTACACCTCACCGCACCTGCACTCGGTGACCGAGCGGCTGGCGCTGTGCGACGCCCCCATCCCGGAGGAGGAGTTCGCGGAGACGTACGCGCATCTCCAGCCGTACCTGGAGGAGGTCGACCGGCAGGGCGAGCGCGTCACCTACTTCGAGACCCTCACCGCTCTGGCGTTCCTGTGGTTCGCCGACAAACCGGTTGATGCAGGTGTCTTCGAGGTGGGGATGGGCGGTCGGTGGGACGCCACGAACGTGGTGCGGAGCGAGGTCGCGGTGATCTGCTCCATCGACCTTGATCACCCCGAGCTCGGATCGACGATCGAGGAGGTGGCACGAGAGAAGGCCGCCATCATCAAGGAGGGCTCGACGGCGGTGGTACAGGACACGGGCTCGGCGGAGCTGGCGGCGGTCCACGGGCAGGCCCTGGATGTCGGGGCCACAGTGCTGGTCTACGGCCGTGACTTCTGGCTGCGCGGCCGAACCGTGGCTGTGGGGGGCCAGCAGGTCAACGCGGCGGGCCCCCATGGGGAATACGAAGAATTGTTCCTCCCTTTCCACGGCGCGCACCAGGCACACAACGCCGTGACAGCGATCGTGGCCTGTGAGGTCTTTCTCGGAGGGGCCCTCTCACAAGAAGCCCTGCGGGAGGCGCTCGCCGGCGCGACCGCTCTCGGCCGGCTCGAGGTCGTCTCGCGGCAGCCGCTCGTCGTGTTGGACGGAGCCCACAACCCGGAGGCCGCACGTTGGGTGGGAGCGGCGCTCGGGGAGGCCTTCGTGTGGAAGCGACTGCACCTCGTCCTGGGCATCCTGTCGACGAAGGATGCCGATGGGATCGTCGAGCCCCTGGCCTCCCGGACCGACCTCGCGTACGCGTGCGCCAACTCGAGTCCTCGGTCGCTTCCGCCCGCGGGCGTCGCGGAGGCGTTCCGGCGAGCTGGGATCGACGCCTTCGAGTACTCGACGGTCGACGAAGCCCTGGATGCCGCTCTCGGCGCCGCCGACGAGGAAGACCTCATCCTGGTGACGGGCTCTCTGTACACTGTCGCGGACGCGCGCCGCCGCTACGCGGACAAGCCGGAACGATGAGCGAGGAAGACATGCAAGAGACCCTGGTGATCGTGAAGCCCGACGCGGTCCGGCGGGGCCTGATCGGGGAGATCCTCGCGCGCATCGAACGGAAGGGCCTCCGCATCGCGGAGATGCGGACGATGCGGATCGGCCGAGAGCTTTCGGAGGAGCATTATGCGGAGCACCGGGAGAAGCCCTTCTTCGATGAGCTTGTGGGATTCATCACCTCCAGCGACGTGGTGGTCGCCCGGGTCGTCGGGGAAGGGGCCGTGGCCGTGGTGCGCGAGCTGATGGGCCCGACCGATCCGGCCCAGGCACCGCCAGGGACGATCCGTGGAGATTTCGGCCTGCGGATCACGGAGAATCTGATCCACGGCAGCGACTCCTCCGAGACCGCCAAGCGCGAGCTCGACCTCTTCTTCAGCTAGCCGCCCCGAGAGGTCTCGCCCCCGTGTCCCCCAAATGACCCCCTTGTGCCCCGTCCTACAATCCCTTGTGGGGGAAGGGCACCGGAGCGCGATCGAGGGGATCGGGTAAGCGGTGGCTGTGGGGCTTTCCTCCGAGAAGAATGTGGGGCGCCGGCTCCGAGAGGCGCGGGTGGCTCGGGCCCTGGAGCTCGACCGGGCCGCTCAGGAGACCAGGATCCACCGCAAGTTCCTCGAGGCCCTGGAGCGCGACGCTCCCCCGGAGGATTTCCCTGCCCCAATGTATGCCCGGGCCTTTCTACGCGAGTACGCTCGCTATCTCGGTCTCGACCCCGAGCCTCTCGTCGACTCGTACCGCATGAACCACCTGGAGCCGGAACCCCCGCTCCGGCCTCCCGTTCCCATCGAGCGATCGTCGGCCGCCTGGGTGGGGACGACTCTTGCCTTGGTCTCCGTGGCGGCCCTGCTGGCGATCGCCGTCTTCGCCGGGCCCCGGGAGGATCGCCCGATGCCCCGGGTGGCCTCGCCTCCCACCAGCCCGTCGCCATCGCCACCCACCGTCGCGGGGGAGCGGACCAAGGAACAGCCCCGGGGCGTGCTCCTTACGATCCGGGTGACCGAACGCCCCAGCTGGATCAATGTGATCCGGGACGGGAAGGACCTCCTCCGGCGGACGCTGGAGCCTGGGACCGAACGGACCTTCCGGGACCGCCGGCAACTGGACTTCGTCATCGGCGACGCGGGCGCGGTCCGAGTGATCCTCAACGGTAAGCGGCTGGGCGCACTCGGGGACGACGGACAGGTGTTCACAGGGTCCGCGGTGCTACGCAAGGGAAAGGCGCGACTGACTTCAGACTCCTGATACAACTACGTCATGAAGGGTCCGGTCGGAAGAGCAAACGGAGAGATTCCACTGGAAGATCTCATCGCGGTGACTGAGTCCCTCATACAGGAGAGCCCGCCCTCTCCTGCCCCGAGCTCCTAGATCTTGCGCAGGGCGACGACTGCGTTCTGACCCCCGAACCCGAACGAGTTCGAGAGCGCCAGGCGGACCTCGGCCTTGCGGGCCTCGTTGGGCACGTAGTCGAGGTCGCATTCGGGGTCGGGAGTCTCGTAGTTCATCGTGGGGGGGACCGTCCCAGTGTGGATGGCGAGCGCGCAGACCGCGGCCTCGATCCCTCCCGCCGCCCCCAGCAGGTGGCCCGTCACCGACTTCGTGGAGGACACCATGACCCGGTGGGCGTGCTCGCCGAGAGTCTTCTTGATGGCCCTGGTCTCGGCGGCGTCGTTGAGGGGAGTGGAGGTCCCGTGAGCGTTGATGTAGTCGACGGCCTCGGCCGGCTCGTCGGCGTCCGACAGGGCCGCCTGCATGGCCAGGACCGCTCCGCTGCCGCCGGGCTCCGGGGCGGTGATGTGGTGTGCGTCCGCCGACGCGCCGTACCCGGCCACTTCTGCGTAGATCGTGGCTCCGCGGGCTCGGGCCCGCTCGAGCTCCTCCAGCACGAGCACGCTGGCCCCCTCGGCCAGGACGAACCCGTCGCGGTCGGCGTCGAAGGGGCGGGATGCGTGCTCCGCATCCGGGTTCCGAGTGAGCGCCTGCATTTGGGCGAAACCGGCCATGGACAGCGGCGTGATGACCGCTTCGGTCCCTCCGGCCAGGGCGACGTCCGCGATCCCGTCACGGATGTATCGGTAACCCTCCCCGACGGCATGGCCGCTCGCCGCGCAGGCGGTGGTGATGCAGGTGTTGGGGCCGGTGAAGCCCATCTCCATGGCCACGTGTCCAGCGGGCGCGTTCGGCATCATCATCGGCACCAGGAACGGGGAAACCCGGTCCGGGCCCCGCTCCAGCAGCACCTTGTGCTGAGCGATCATGGTCGACAGTCCGCCGATCCCGGTCGAGACCACGACCGCCGTCCGCGAGGGCTCGGTCTGGGGGCTGTCCGCGTCCTCCCACGCGAGCTTGGCCGCCGCCACCGCGAAATGGGAGGCGCGGTCGGTCCGGCGGACCTCCTTGCGGTCGAGGTAGTCGTGGGGGTCGAACCCCTGGATCTCCCCGGCGATCTTGACCGGGAAGTCCGTGGTGTCGAACAAGGTGACCTGCTTGATCCCGGACCGTCCGGCCACCAGGTCGTCCCAGAAAGGTTCCAGGCCGATGCCCACCGGCGACACCGGGCCGATGCCGGTGACGACGACCCGACGGGTCACGCCCTACTCGCCTCCCTCGATCTTCGCGGACACCAGGTCGACCGCCTCGCGGACGGTCTTGATGCTCTCCATCTCCTCCTCGGGGATCTTTACCCCCAGCTCTTCCTCCAGGGCCAGGACCGCCTCGACGAGGTCCAGGGAGTCGGCGTCGAGGTCCTCCTCGAGCCGCGCCTCCAAGGTGACCTCCTCGAAGTCCCGCCCAAGGTTCTCCGCCAGGACCTTCCGGACCTTCTCCTCGAGCTCTGGTCTTTCCATCCGTACCTCCTTCTCCCTGGTTCTCGCGAAGCCTAACCGGCTACGCCGTGGTCCCACCGTCCACCGCGATCACCGCGCCATTCACATAGGAAGCCTCCTCCGACGTGAGGAACCTGATCACCCCGGCCACCTCCTCCGGGGCGCCGATGCGCCCCGCGGGGATCTGCTCGATCAGCCGGTCTCGGTGCTTGTCGATGAAGTCCTCGGTCATGGTGGTCTCGACGAACCCCGGACAGACGGCGTTGGCGGTGATCCCTCGACTCCCGTACTCCTTGGCCAGCGACTGCGTCAGGCCGATAACGCCCGCCTTCGATGCGGAGTAGGCGGCCTGACCGGCGTTGCCGCGGATCCCTGCTGCCGAGGACACGTTGACGACTCGACCCCACCGCGCCTTGAGCATGGCCGGAAGCGTCTCCCGTGCGCACAAGAATGCTCCGGACAGGTTCGTCCTGAGCACCCGCTCGAACTCGTGGAGGGGATACTTCACGGTGAGCCCGTCCCGCAGGACCCCGGCATTGTTCACCAGGACGAGCGGGGCGCCGGACCACTCCTTGATCTCCCGGAGCATCTCCTGGACCTGGTTCTCGTCCGCGATGTCGGCGCGGAACGCCGCGGCGACGCCTCCGGCATCCTCGACCCCTCTGACGGTCTCCTTCGCCCCAGCGTCGTCGCCCCGGTAGTTGCAGGCGACGGCGAAGCCGTCACCGGCCAGGGCCACGGCGGTAGCCCGGCCGATACCCCGAGACGCCCCAGTGACCAGGGCGACAACCCTTTCCCGCCGGGGGGTACGCTCGCTTCTCCGAACCGACGCTTCCTCGGTCTGACGCGAGCTACCCGCCCGGACCCCCCGTCCTGTCACCTGGGGGATTCCTCCGTCCACCGAAGGAGGTTCGCCCCCCAGGCCAGACCGGCCCCGAACGCCACGGTGAGCACCACGTCTCCGGGGCGGAGGCGGCCCTCCCGCCAGGCCTGGTCCATGGCTACCGGCACCGAAGCGGCCGAGGTGTTTCCCACCGTTTCGATGTCCACATACACCCGGTCCATCGGAACGCCCAGGCGTTGGGCCACCGACTGGATGATCCGGAGGTTCGCCTGATGGGGAACCACCAACGCCACCTCGTCGGCGCCGATCCCTGCTTTTTCAAGCAGACGGGCGGACGCGTCGGCCATCCCCGTGACCGCCCTCTTGAAGACCTCACGACCGTCCCTCATTCGGATGGCGTGATCGTGGCGAGCGATTGTCTCGGGTGAGGCCGGCGCCCGCGAGCCGCCGGCGGGGATCTCCAGCAACCGGGCGTGCTTGCCCTCGTTCTCGAGGATCGAGCCGATCACGCCGGGCTCCTGCGACGGCACCAGCACGGCGGCCCCCGCCCCGTCACCGAAGAGCACGCAGGTCGTTCGATCGTTGAAGTCGAGGAACCGCGACAGGACCTCCGTCCCGATCACGAGCGCGGTCTCGGCCCCTCCCATGGCGATCTGGGCCGACGCTACCTCGGTGGCGTAGATGAAGCCCGCACATGCGGCCGCCAGGTCGAAGGCGGCCCCGGCGATCCCCAGCCGGTCCTGGACGAACGAGGCCGTGGAGGGGAGGGGTTGGTCCCCCGAGATCGTGGCCACAACGATGAGGTCCACCGCCGCGGCGTCGATCCGGGCAGACTCGAGTGCCCGAGCGGCGGCTTCGGCCGCCAGCGATGCTGCAGTCTCCCCCTCACCGGCGAACCGGCGAGCACGGATCCCGGTGCGAGTGAAGATCCACTCGTCGGTTGTGTCGACGATGCGCTCCAGCTCGGCATTGGATACCAGACGCTCCGGGAGCGCCGAGCCCATCCCGGCGAAGCGCGCGTACCGCCGGCTCACCGTCCCTCGGCCGCGGGCTCGATCACCAGCACGGCGTGGCCGGGCGCCACGGGCTCGCCCTCGAGGCCCAGGACCGCCGAGACCCTCCCGCCCACAGGGGCCCGGACGACGATCTCGTCCTTGCCGCGCACCAACCGGAACACAGGCTGGCCCTCCTCGACCAGCTCGACCCCGCCTTCGAACCGGCGGGGCGGCAGGAACCGAAGCCGCCCGGCCGCCGGGCTCACCAGCACCCGGAGGGTCACGGGGGCGTCGTACCGCGTCTCGTCCAACGTCTTGCTCATGCTCTCGCTCCGATCTCCGATGCCAGGGCGTCGGCTTCGGCGGGGGAGCCCACTGCCGCCCCGCGAGCCCCCGGCACGCATCGCTTCACCAGCTTCGACAGGACCTCTCCTGGTCCGGCCTCGACGAACAGCTCCACCCCGGCGTCGGCCATTGCTCGCATGGACCGCTCCCACCGCACCGGCGATACCAGGTGTCGGGAGAGGAGGTCCCGCAGGGCGGAGGGGTGCGTGGACGGCCGCGCGCTCGCGTTGGGAACGATCGGGAACCGCGGCTCTCGGAACGTCATCCGAGCGATGGCCTGGCGTACGCGACTCAGCGCCGGCTGCATGAGCGGGGAATGGAACGCCCCCGCTACGTTGAGCCTGACCACCCGGGCCCCGCGGCTTCTGGCCATCTCCTCGGCTCGTTCGATCGCCTCGAGCGTCCCCGACACCACGGTCTGCTTCGGGCTATTCTCGTTGGCCACGGTCAAGACGTCTCCGCGTCCCGCCGTGGCGCAGATCGCCGCGGCTTCCTCGGCGGACAGCCCCAGGAGCGCCGTCATCCCTCCGCTCCGCGCCTCGGACGCTTCCTGCATGGCCCGGCCCCGCTCCACCACGGCCTCGATCGCTTCCCGAGGGTCGACGGCGCCAGAGGCGGAAAGGGCTACGAACTCGCCCAGCGAATGGCCCGCGGCCATCTCGAATTCAAGACCCTCGGACTCGAGGACCCGGAACGCCGCCAGGTCGCAGGCGAACAAAGCTGGCTGGACCACCGATGTGTCCGCCAGCCGTTCCTCGTCCCGGCAGGTCGCCACGATGTCGTACCCGAGGACGTCCGATGCTTCGGCCAGGACTTCCTCGCCCGCCGGATGCTCGGCCCACGGATCGGCCATCCCCGGGTACTGGGAACCCTGCCCGGGGAACAGCACGGCGATCTTCACGATGCTTCTCACCTCGCGTTCCTTGGGTATGCGACGACCCGCGGCGGGAAACGATTCGCACGACGCGGGTACACACTTCTGACCCGGCTCACCGTGCCACGGTTACGCGAATGGGGCAACTTACCGAGCAGAAGGTTGTGACGGTTACTACCTACCGGTAAGAAGGTTGCAGTGGTTTGACCCCTTCTGAACCCGGTGATAGACGTGGGCCGTGACCTCCGTCACCGTGGTTCGGCGCACACGTACTCCACCGCTCATGTTCGGGATGGTCCTGTTCCTGGCGTCGGAGCTGATGCTGTTCGGGAGCCTGTTCGCGGCGTACTTCTTCCTTCGGGCCATCACTCCAACCTGGCCGCCCGAGGGCGTGGATCTCGAGATGATCTCGCCGTCGGTGGCAACGGTCATCCTCACCGCGTCGAGCTTCACCCTGCTCTTCGGGCTCCGTGGCCTGGAGCGTGGCGACCTCGCTCGGTACCGCACGCTCGTCCTGTGGACTTTCGCGCTCGGAGCGGCGTTCCTGGGCATCAAGGGGTACGAGTTCTCGGTGGCGCCGTTCGGCATCGCCTCGCACGCGTATGGGTCGCTCTGGTTCACGATACTGTCGTTCCACGCGCTGCATCTCTGCGTGGGGATGGCGCTGTTGCTGGTGATGCTCTTCCGGGCCACGCCACCCTCATCGGTGGCCCGTCCGACCGGTCATCAGACCGCACAGGCCATCGGCTACTACTGGCATTTCGTGGACGTGGTGTGGCTGGCCATCTACACCGCGCTGTTCATCGTGCGCTAGTGCGGCGGCTCGGCGCCCTCCTCGTCCTTTCGGCCGTGCCCACGCTCCTCATCGTGGGGCCCCGGGCGGGAGGCCAGATCTCTGCGGCGAACGCAGGGCCCGAGCTGTTCGCGACGGGCTGCGCGTCGTGCCACGGCGTCACCGGGGAAGGAACTGCGAACGGACCGCCGCTCGTGGGGGTGGGGCCCGCGTCGGTGGACTTCATGTTGTCAACGGGACGGATGCCCCTGGCGGATCCGACACAGCAGCCGACGCGGCAATCACCCAAGTACACGGGGGATCAGATCGACGCCCTCGTCGCTTACGTCACCTCGCTGGGACCGGGTGGGGAGCCCATCCCAGTGGTCGATCCGGAAGCGGGGGAATTAATGGAGGGGCGCGACGTGTACTCGTTCGGCTGCCTCGCGTGTCACGGAGCGGGCGGACAGGGCGCTTCTGTCGGCGGCGGACAGCTGGCGCCCACGCTCGATCGGGCCACCCCGGAGCAGGTGGCGGAGGCGGTACGGATCGGGCCGGGGGCCATGCCCCCCTTTACCGAGGGGCTCATCGACCAGCAGGAGCTCGACTCGCTCGTCCGATACGTCTTCGAGCTCCGCGAGGCGCCCGACCCCGGCGGCTTCGACCTCGGACGTGTCGGGCCGGTGACGGAGGGGTTCGTGGCCTGGGTCCTGGGTCTGGGCATCCTGCTGCTGGTGATCCGTCTCACCGGGACGCGTACATGAGGAACAGGCCCGAAGCTCCCGTGGCGCTGGCGCTCATTTGCACCATCCTCGCTGGGCTGGGCCTCGCCGTCGTGTACTGGCTCGGGGGCCAGCCGCAGATCGAGGGAGCGCTGCTGGCGGTGGCCCTGGGTGGCCTCGGAGCCGCGCTCATCCTGTGGGAGCGCCGCCTGATGCCACAGGAGCAGGTCGAGGAGGAACGGGAGATCGCCTCCTCCGCAGAGGAACGCGCCGCAGCACAGGCTGCCCTGGAGCGAGGAGGCGAAGAGTTCGGGCGCCGGCGGTTCCTCGCTCGGCTCCTCGGTGCCGCCGCCGCCGCCCTCGGACTGGCGGCGCTGTTCCCGATCCGGTCGCTGGGGCGGGCCCCGGGCCTCTCGCTGTTCCGCACGGCGTGGCGGCCCGGCACCATCGCGGTCGATGAGAACGGGGTCCCGGTAGGCGCCGAGCAGATAGCAGTGGGGTCGGTCCTCACGGTGTTTCCTCAAGGGCATCCCGGGAGCGCCGACGGCCAGGCCCTATTGATCCGGGTGGAGGACGGAGCTCTGCGGTTACCGCCCGATCGGCTGGCGGGGGCACCGGAGGGCCTGGTCGCCTACTCCAAGGTCTGCACTCACGCGGGGTGCCCGGTGGGCCTGTACAGGGCGCAGACCCACCAGCTCCTGTGCCCCTGCCACCAGTCGACGTTCGACGTCCTGTCAGGGGCCCAGCCCACCTTCGGCCCGGCGTCGCGGCCGCTCCCGCAGCTCCCCATCGAGATCGGTTCGGATGGCTTGGTCCGGGCTCGTGGCGACTTCACCGAGCCGGTGGGTCCGGGATTCTGGGAGTTATGACCATGTGGCGGTGACGGCGTGGTGATACGGCGGATGGTCCTGTGGCTCGACGATCGCCTCGGCACCGCCACGTTCGCCCGGCGGTCCCTGCGCAAGGCGTTCCCCGACCACTGGTCGTTCATGCTCGGGGAGATCGCCCTGTACTGCTTCGTCCTGCTGGTGCTCACAGGAACATTTCTCGCGTTCTTCTACGTGGCCTCGCCGAGAGAGGTGGTGTACCAGGGGCCCTACGAGCCGCTCCGAGGAGCGGAGATGTCGGCGGCCTACGAGTCCGTCCTCCGGCTCTCCTTCGAGGTGCGGGCAGGGCTCGTGATGCGTCAGATCCACCACTGGGCCTCGCTTCTGTTCCTGGCCGCCATCACCGTCCACCTGTTGCGGATCTTCTTCACCGGCGCGTTCCGCCGGCCCCGGGAGATCAACTGGATCGTCGGAGTGACGCTGCTGCTATTGGGTCTCGCCGCGGGGTTCACGGGCTACTCACTTCCCGACGATCTCCTGTCCGGAACCGGTGTGCGGATCGCGTACTCGATCCTGCTGTCCGTCCCGCTCATCGGGACGTGGGCCGCGTTCCTGGCGTTCGGGGGAGAGTTCCCCTCGGCGGAGCTGCTCGGGCGGCTCTACGCAATGCACATCTTCCTGATCCCCGCTGCCATCGGAGGAGCCATCGCGGTGCACCTCGCCTTGATCTGGCATCAGAAGCACACGCAGTTCCGGGCGCCCGGTCGGCGGGAGGAGACCGTGGTCGGTTCCCCGCTGTGGCCGAACTACTCGATGAAGGCGGTCGGGCTGGCACTGATCGTGTTCGGCGTGCTGTCGCTGCTGGGTGGGCTGTTCCAGATCAACCCGGTGTGGACCTACGGGCCGTTCGATCCGACCACGGTGAGCTCGCCGGCCCAGCCGGATTGGTACCTCGGATGGATCGAAGGTGCATTGCGGCTCGCGCCCAACTGGGAGATCCGCACGTTTGGCTACCGGATCCCCGAGCCATTCTTCCCTGGTGTCCTGTTCCCGGCGTTGTTCTTCGCCGGAGTGTACTTGTGGCCTTTCATCGAGCGAAGGCTCACCGGAGATGACCACGAGCATCATCTCCTGGACCGGCCCCGTGACAACCCGATGCGCACCGGGATCGGGGTGGCGATCTTGACGTTCGCCATCGTGCTGACCCTGGCCGGAAGCAACGACGTCCTGGGCTCGTTCCTCCGCATCCCAGTGGAGAACGTGACTCGGGGGCTCCGTGTGCTCGTCCTCGTGCTGCCGACTCTTCTGGGGTGGGTCGCCTACCGCGTGGCTGGGGAGCTGCGGGGGCGTGAGGTCAGCGCCGGTCGATACGTCGTGCTGACGCGTACCGCCGACGGTGGGTTCGCCGAGGTCCACGAGCACCCCCGCAGGGACGTCGCGCGCTCGGAGAGGGAACCGGAGGAAGCCGCCCGCGCCGAGCGCCGGGCGGGGCGCGCGGAGCGGCGAGCCCGTCGGGCGCTGAAGAGAGCTGAACGATTCCTGCGCAGGGCGAAGCGCGAAGAGAGAAGGGCCGCTCAGGAGCGGGATGGGACGGAGCGGCCGTGGAAGGGCCGAGGGGAACGTTGATCCTGGGGCACGGGATCCCGCCCCCTCCTCCGTCGGACGCGCTCGCGGCCGGTTGGGACCTTACCTCGGTGTTGCTGGGGCTCGCGGTCGTGGCCGGATACGCGGCAGTGGCCCAAAACGCGCGGCGGCCGGTTCCCCGCGCCCGGACGGCCGCCTTCGTCTCCGGCGTGGCCGTCGTGGTGTTCGCAGTGGGCTCGCCGCTCGACGCCTACGCGGGCGCGCTGCTGTCGGTTCACATGGTCCAACACCTGTTGCTGACGCTAGTGGCCGCCCCACTGATCCTTCTGGGGCGGCCGCTGTCGCTGGCGCGCCGGAGCGATCGGGGACGGCGGACGGTCCCGCGGATGCTCCGGAGTCCCATCGCGCATGCGCTGAGCCATCCCATCCTCACGTGGGCCCTCTACGCGATCGTGTTGTGGGGGACCCACTTCACTCCCGTCTATCAGGCGGCCCTGGAGAACGATCTGGTACATGTGCTGGAGCACGCCGCCTACCTCGCCGCGGCGCTGCTGTTCTGGTTCCCGGTGCTCGGAACGGAACCGTCGCCGTGGCGCCTTCCGTACCCAGCGCGGCTCCTCTATCTCTTCCTCGCGGGTCCGCTGGGGGCGTTCCTGGGCCTGGCGATCAACCAGGCCGCCTCGCCGCTGTATGCGCACTACGCGACGCTCGAGCGGACCTGGGGCCCGACGCCCCTGGCGGATCAACAGGCCGCGGGGCTCATCATGTGGATCGCCGGAGGCTTGGGGATGCTCCTCGCCATCCTCTTGGTCGCTGCCGCCTGGGCCCGGAGCGACCGGGCAGCCGCGGACCGCTTCGACTCCCTGGCGCGATCGGCGGAAGCCGCTACCGGCCCTCGCGCGTCATCGCGATGACGGCCGCGCCGGCGATGAGCCCGCCGATCGCCGCCAGCCACACCCCGTAGATCAGCCCCGCCGCCAGCAGGAGCGAACCTGCCGCCAGGAACACCGGCCACACGCTTCCATCCGGGAGCGGCCCGACCCGCTCCCCGGCCGCCTCGGCGGGGAGCGCCTCCGGCCGGTCCTCGGGGGGCACATCTCCCCGGGCCCCCCGCGCCGCGAAGGCGGCGGCCAGCAAGAGGGAGGCGCCCATCGCAGCGAGGAAGATGGTCCCGGCGATCTCGTACGCGACGAACCAGTAGATGGCGGCGATGACGGCGCCGAATGCCGCCGACGCCAGCAGGACCTTGGTGGCGGTTCTCACGCGCGCTCCTCCGAGGGATGGCGCATGTCGAATGCGGGACGTTCCGATCGGATGGGAGGAAGGCTCTCGAAGTTGTGATGTGGCGGGGGTGACGTGGTTGCCCACTCCAGGGAATTCGCCCCCCAGGGATCGTCGCCGACGAACTCTTTGCGGCGGAGCGACACCACGATGTTGACCACGACCACGACCACTCCGAGCGCCAGGAGGAACGAGCCGGCCGTGGCGAGGAGGTTCGGCCCTCCCCACCCGGCCGCGGCGTCGTAGTCAACGATCCGCCGGGGCATCCCACGAAGCCCCACAACGAACAGGGGCCAAAAGGTCACGTTGAACCCCACCATCATGAGCCAGAAGGAGAACCTCCCCAACCGCTCCCGCAGCAGCACGCCGGTGAACTTCGGGAACCAGAAGTGGAGAGCGGCGAAGACTCCGAAGACGCTTCCGCCCATGATCGTGTAGTGGAAGTGGGCCACCACGAACTGCGTGTCGTGCACGTGGAAATCGACAGGCGGCGAGGCCACCATCACGCCCGTGACCCCACCAATCAGGAAGTTCAGCATGAACCCCAAAGCAAAGAGCATCGGGGTGGGAAAGGAGAGCTGCCCGCGCCACATGGTGCCGATCCAATTGAAGAACTTGATCCCCGTCGGAACGGCGATGAGGAAGGACATGATCGAGAAGAACGGGTTGGATACCGCTCCGGTGGTAAACATGTGGTGAGCCCACACACCCATCGACAGGCCCGCGATCCCCAGGGTGGCCAGGACCAGTCCCGTGTACCCGAACAGCGGCTTGCGGGAGAACACCGGGAGGATCTCGCTGATGACCCCAAAGAAAGGAAGGATCATCACGTACACCTCGGGGTGCCCCAGGAACCAGAACAGATGCTGGTACAGGAGCGGGCTTCCGCCGAACGCCGGATCGAAGAAGTGGCCGCCGAACCGGCGGTCCACGAACAGGAACGAGAACGCCACCGACAAAGGAGGGAAGGACACGAGGATGATCAGGGCCGTGACGATGCTCGTCCACGTGAACAGGGGCACCCGCCACATCGTCATGCCCGGAGCCCGGAACAGGAACGCGGTGGCGAGGAAGTTGACCGCGGTCATGATGCTCGAGGCGCTGGTGAGCATCAGGCCAAACAGCCACAGGTCCACTCCCGCGCCGGGTGAGTAACGCGGGCCCGAGAGCGGTGGATATCCGGTCCACCCGGTGGCCGCGGCGCCGCCGAACGTCCCGAACCCCGCCAGGATGGCAACGCCGCCCGCCAGGAGGAGCCAGTAGGACAGCGCGTTCATCCGGGGGAAGGCCATGTCTGGGGCGCCGACCTGGAGCGGCAGCAGGTAGTTCCCCAGGCCGAGGGCGAACGGGGCGACGAAGAGGAAGATCATGATCGTGCCGTGCACGGTGAAGAGCTGGTTGTAGAGCTGCGGGCTCACGACTTGGCGGCCTGGCTCGGCCAGCTCTGTCCGCATGACGAGAGCCATGAGCCCGCCCAGGAGGAAGAACACGAACGCGGTGACCATGTAGAGCACGCCGATCCGCTTGTGGTCGGTCGTGGTGACCCACGTCACCAGTCCCCCGCGAGCCGGAGCTGCCTCTGCCGTCGTCACCGCCACTGCAGTCTCCTCATCCCGCCTGCTCCCGGGCGTTCGCGAGCCACGTTTCGAACTCGGTCACGGATACCGCTCGGACCGTGAACCTCATTCGGGCGTGATCCAGGCCGCAGAACTCCGCGCACTGCCCTCGGTAAACCCCTTCCTGATCGACCTGGAGGTCGAACTGCTGGATCAGACCTGGCGTGGCGTCACGCTTGAAGAGGAAGTCGGGGATGTAGAACGCGTGCACCACGTCATCGGACGAGAGGATGATCCTCACGGGTCTGCCCGTGGGGACGACCATCTCCGGGGGCCGGTCCGGCGTCCCCGCGATCACCGCCCCATCTCCGTAGTCGAATCGCCACGACCAGTCGAATGCGGTGACGTGGATCGTCGCCACGGGGTGGGTGCTCGGTCTCTCGACGCCCGATTCGACCTGGAACGTCACCACGAACAACGCAGTGACGATGAGGACGGGGATGATCGTGTAGAGGACCTCGAGGGGGAGGTTGTCCCGGAACTGAGCTGGCCGCCCGTTGCGCGGCCGCCGGTACCTGATCACCGACCACAGGATCAGCCCGATCACGATGGCGGCCACCGCCAGGGCGGCGATGAAGAACACCCGCCACAGCCCGGCGATGGCCCGTCCTTGCTCCGTGGCACCCGGCGGAGCTCCGAACCTCGAGCAGGCACCGAGGAGGAGGGCGCCGAGAGCGACGAGGGTCCTGGGGCGCACTGCCCCTAGTCTTCCCCCCGCCTTTCCGGGCGACAAGTCGGTGGCGATTTGGTGCTCTGGGGGGCTCCCTGGGGCCTCCGTGCGCTACATTCATGCGGTTCGCTCTTGCGCCTGCAGAGGAGGGTCCTGTAGAAAGGTTCGACATCGAGGAGGGTGACGCGCGGATCCCATGAGCACCAGGAACGATCGTCAGCGTCCCGAGGGCATCACCGGCCTCCTCGGCCGGGACATGGCCGTGGACCTCGGAACCGCCAACACCCTGGTCTACGTCCGGGGGCGGGGGATCGTCCTCAACGAGCCCTCGGTGGTGGCCATCAACACCCTCTCCAAGCAGATCCTGGCGGTGGGGTCGGAGGCAAAGCGGATGATCGGCCGGACCCCCGCCCACATCCAGGCCATCCGGCCCCTCAAGGACGGCGTGATCGCCGACTTCGACGTGACCGAGAAGATGCTCCGCTACTTCATCCAAAAGGTGCACACGAGGCGATTCCTGGCAAAGCCCCGAGTGGTCGTGTGCGTCCCGTCGGGGATCACCGGGGTGGAGCAGCGGGCGGTGGAGGAGGCCACCATCGCCGCCGGGGCTCGGGCCGCCTACATCATCGAGGAGCCCATGGCCGCCGCCATCGGGGCGAACCTCCCCATCCACGAGCCGACGGGGAACATGGTGGTGGACGTCGGAGGCGGCACCACCGAGGTGGCCGTGATCTCCCTGGGCGGCATCGTCACCGCCACCTCCATCCGCGTGGGCGGAGACGAGATGGACGACTCCATCATCCAGTACGTAAAGAAGGAGTACTCCCTGATGCTCGGCGAGCGGACCTCCGAGGCGATCAAGGTGACCATCGGCTCGGCGTTCCCCACCCCCGACGAGATGCTGGCCGAGATCAAGGGACGGGACCTAGTCAGCGGGCTTCCCAAGACCATCCACATCACGGCCGAAGAGGTCCGGAAAGCGATGGAGGAGCCGGTCAACGCGATCATCGACGCGGTCAAGAACACGCTCGACCGGTGCCCGCCCGAGCTGGCCGCCGACATCATGGACCGAGGCATCGTGCTGACCGGCGGCGGAGCTCTGCTGAAGGGGCTGGACGAGCGGCTCAAGCATGAGACCGGGATGCCCATCCACGTCGCCGAGAACCCTCTCCATTGCGTGGCGACCGGGTCGGGCAAGTGCCTGGAGGAGTTCGAAGTCCTCAAGCGGGTCCTGATCTCGTCCGGCCGTCGCTAGCCCTCGGGGCTAGACTCGATCCATGGCGACCTATCGGCGTGCCCGGACCACCCGTCTCCTGGTCATCGGGCTCGTTCTGGCCAGCCTCATGACCATCACCCTGGACTTCCGCGGCGGGGAGAGCGGGCCGCTGGCGGGGCTGGGGCGCACGGCGCTCGGCATCGTGAGCCCCCTCCAGGAGGCGGTCTCGAACGTGTTCCGCCCGGTGACCGACTTCATCCAGGGAGTGACCGAGATCGGCTCCCTCAGGGCCGAGAACCAGCGACTGCGGGACCAGCTCCGCGTGGCGGCGCGCGGGCAACAGGAGATCATCACCTTCCGGCGCGAAAACCAGGAGCTGAGGAAGATCGCCGGCTTGAGCGAGCGACTGCAACTGGCGACCGTGGGAGCCGAGATCATCGGTGAGGGGCCCTCGAACTTCGAGTGGCTGTGGGTGATCAACAAGGGAGCGGACGACGGCCTCCAGGTGGACATGCCCGTCATCGGCCCGGAGGGCCTGGTCGGCAAGATCGTCATAGTCTCGGCGGCCTCGTCCGTCGTTCGCCAGATCATCGACCCCGAATCGTCGGTGACCGTGCGGCTGGCCTCCAGCGGCGAGATCGGCGTCCTGACGGGACAAGGGGGGCACGACCTCCGCTTCGACTTCGTGGATCCGGCTACGACGGTACGGCCCGGCGAGATCGTGGAGACCTCCGGGCTGGGAGGGGTGTTCCCGGCCGGGATCCCCGTGGGCGTGGTCTCGTACGCCAGCGCAGACGAGTCGAGCCTGGTCAAGTACGTGCTGGTCCGGCCCAACGTGGATTTCTCGCAGTTGCCTCTGGTGGCCGTGGTCCGCACCCCCGTCGCCGGCGAGGGCCAATCCGGCTCTCCCTAGCCCTTACCGTCGTGGCCCGGCGAGGGCTCGGCGTTGGGCGGTCGTCGGGGCTCCCTCGGGCCCCAGTCCCTTCGCCTCGCCGTGCCATCACGTGGGGACTGGAGACCGGGCTGGGCACGGCCGGTAGACTCGGAGCGTGCGACGGGTCATCGCGTGGACGGCCGTCATCCTGACCGGCCTCCTGCTCCAATCCACGATCTTCGCCCAGGTGAAGCTGGCCGGGGCGAAGCCTGAGCTCATGTACCTGATCACCGTGGTCCTGGCGATGATCGAAGGGCCCTCCTCGGGGGCCATCGGGGGGTTCGCCGCGGGGATGGCCCAGGACTTCCTGCTGAACCAGCCCAAGGGCATCACCGCCCTCTCGCTCACCCTCGTCGGGTACGCCGTGGGGATGATCCGGCAGTACATCGTGACCCCCAGCCCCCTGCTCCCGGTGCTGCTCGTGGCCGGGGCCACGGCCGGCGGGATCCTCTTCTACGGGATCGTGGCGTTCCTGCTCGGCCAGCTGGCGGTGGGTTTAGGGTTCCTGGGCCGCACCGCGGTCCTGTCGGCCCTCTACAATGCGGCGCTGACGCCGATCCTGTACCCGGTTCTGAGGCGGGTGGCCGAGGCGTCCAGGGCCAAGAGGGTCTTCCGGTGGTGAGGTGATGACCGACGACAAGGCCGCGGGCCGCATCAAGATCATCGCCGGGATGGTGGCGTTCCTGTTCGCCGTCCTGTCCACGAGGCTGTGGTTCCTTCAGGTGCTTGCCACGGAGGACTATCGCGCTCGCGCCGAGACGAACCGGGTTCGGCTGGTCCCGCAGCCGGCGCCGCGGGGCCGCATCCTGGATCGAACCGGGCGCGTCCTGGTGGGCAACCGCGGAAGCATCCAGATCACCGTCGATCCCACAAAGGTCGAGGAGCCCGAGCGCGTCCTCTTGGAGCTGTCCGAGCTTCTGAACGTTCCGGCGGCGGACCTGGCCGCGGAGATCAACAGCGGCAAGTATCTCCCCTTCGAGCCCATCCCGGTGGTCCAGGACGTGGAGGAGAAAGTGGTCTACGAGCTCGCCGAGCATCGGAGCGAGTTCCCCGGCGTTTCGTGGGAGGTTGACGGGGTCCGTGACTACCCCTACGACCGCCTCGCCGTTCACCTGCTCGGATACCTCAACGAGATCAACGACAAGGAGATAAAGGACCCGGCCTTCCGAGGTTACCGTCCTGGCGCGCTGGTCGGTCGGGGCGGGGTGGAGCAGCGGTACGAGCGATACCTGCGAGGGGAGGAGGGCTGGCTCAAGCTCGAGGTCAACGCCCAGGGGAAAGTTCTGGACGAGCTGGGCCGCAAGACAGCGCGCCCCGGCCACGACGTCGTGCTCTCCATGGACCGGGGGGTCCAGAAGCTCGCCGAGGACAGCTTGGAGGAAGGGATCCAGGCCGCCAAGACCATCGTGGACGACGAATCCGGGTACTACTTGAAGGCTCCCGCCGGATCGGTGGTGGTTATGGACCCCCGCAACGGCCGGGTCCTAGCCATGGCGTCGTTCCCCAACTACAACCCGGAGTTTTTCCTGGGACACGTCACCAAGAGACAGCTCGAGCGGATGTACGCTCCCGCTCAGAACCAGCCCCTACTGAATCGTGCCGTCCAGACGTCCTATCCGCCCGGCTCGACGTTCAAGCCGTTCGTTGCGGCGGCCGCCTTGCGCGCCGGGCACGCGCAGGTGGGGAGCTTCTACCCCTGTCCGCCCGAGTTCACAGTCCCGGGCGATACGTCCGGAACCATCTTCCACAACTGGACCTCGGCCAACCTCGGGTACATGACCCTCGGGCAGGCCCTGGTGGTCTCGTGCGACACCGTCTTCTACCGGTTCGGGCTGCAGTTCTACTACGACCGGAAGAAGCAGGGTGAGAGCTTCCAGAAGCTGCTCGGGCGGTGGGGGTTCGGCCAGCTCACTGGGACGGACCTTCCTTTCGAGACCCCGGGTAGGGTACCCGACGCCGACTGGAAGGCGCAGATCCACGAGGAGTACCCGAAGCTCTTCCCGGATGGGCTGTGGTACCCGGGCGACAACATCAACATGTCCATCGGGCAGGGCGATCTCCTGGTCAGCCCGATGCAACTCGCCGTGGCGTACTCGGCGCTGGCGAACGGAGGGACCCTGTACCGGCCCCAGGTCGCCCTGCGTGTGCAGCGGCCGGATGGAACCCTCGTGAGGCAGTTCCGGCCACAAGAGGCGGGCCGGGTGCCGATCAAGCGTCCCCTCATCGGGTTCATGCGCGATTCCCTTCGCGGCGTGGTCACCGCGGGCACCGCCTCCTCGGCGTTCGCCGGCTTCCCCCACTCGGAGATCGCGGTGGCCGGCAAGACGGGTACGGCCGAGGTGGCCGGCAAGCAGCCTCACTCCTGGTTTGCGGCCATGGTTCCGGCAGACAACCCGCGCTACGTCATCGTGGCCATGGTGGAGGAGGGAGGCCACGGCTCGCAGGTGGCCGCGCCGATCGTCCGCCAGATCATCGAGGAGCTGTACGGTCTGGACACCGCGGGCATTCACATCGGGGTCGCCCAGGACTAGGAGGGAGATGGAGCTCACCGCGGGACGGTTGGTACGGGACGAGCGGGTCATCCGCCACCTCGACCCGGTCCTCATCGTCACGACGATCGCGCTCGCCGTCTACGGGCTGTTCATGGTGTATTCGGCCAGCCACCAGAGCCTCGAGGCGCTGAACGAGGACCCGGGCCACTTCCTGAAGAGGCAGCTCGCGTTCCTCCTCCTCGGACTGGTGGCTCTGTTGGTCGCGGCGTCGGTCGACTACAAGCTGGTGAAGGTGTACGCCCCCCTGGCCTGGGCCGGACTGATATTCGTGCTGCTCCTGGTGCTCACACCGCTCGGCAGCGAAACGGCGGGGGCGCAGCGATGGATCACGTTGGGGGGCTTCCAGTTCCAGCCCTCGGAGTTCGCCAAGCTCGGCGTGACGGCCATGATCGCCGCCTACCTGTCCGAGCTGCGCGGCGAGATGAGTATCGAGCACGTCTGGAGGACGACCGGCCTGGCGGTGCTGCCGATGCTTCTGGTCTTCGTGCAGCCCGACGTGGGGACGACCATGGTTTTCGCGGCGATCCTGCTCGGGCTCTTGGTGATGGCGGGGGCCAAAGCGAAGCACATCGGAGTCCTCGCCCTCGTGGCGTTGATCGCCCTGTTCGGGGCGTTCCGGCTGGGGGTGGTGAAGGACTATCAGATCGCTCGCCTGACCGGGTTCATCGATCCGGCCGAGGACCCCCTCCGGGCCGGGTACAACCGCCAGCAGGCAGAGATCGCCATCGGCTCGGGCGGGCCGTTCGGGCGAGGCTACCTGGACGGAACCCAAACCAACCTGGACTTCGTGCCCGAGCAGCACACCGACTTCGTGTTCACGGTGGTGGGGGAAGAGCTGGGGTTCATGGGGGCCATGTTCCTGCTCCTCCTGTTCGGGGTGCTCTTATGGCGAGCGTTCAGGATCGCCGCCGTAGCGACCGACCCTTTCGGGCGGTTCCTCGCGGTCGGGATCGCCGTCATGATCGCCTCCCAGATGTTCGTGAACGTTGGGATGACCCTGGGGATCATGCCGATCACAGGGATCCCCCTTCCCCTGGTCTCCTATGGGGGCAGCGCTTTGATCACCAACTTCACCGCGGTCGGTCTGCTGCTCAACGTCCATATGCGACGGTTCAAGTGATTGCGCTACGGGCCGGGACGGGTGAGCCTGCTATCCTGGGGTTGATGTACCCGCCCCGCTCTCGATCCGGAGCCATCCCGGGCGTTCACGCATTCCCCTTCGATAGCTCCGGTTCCAACGAGCCATCCAGAGACGTCTCGGACGGGCCCGTGGCCCGCGCCGCGCTGTGCGGCGCCCGCGGCCCGGCGACCCGTCCGCAGAGGAAAGGAACGTGTCATGCCAGAAGAAGCACGGGACCCCGCGGCGGAGGCCGCCGCGAGCGAGTCCGAGGCCTCGCCGGC
The DNA here is from genome assembly GCA_036000545.1 of Actinomycetota bacterium. Classification (GTDB taxonomy): domain Bacteria; phylum Actinomycetota; class UBA4738; order UBA4738; family CALAEC01; genus DASYVD01. Next base: position 33,503 of record DASYVD010000011.1, read on the forward strand.
CCGCCCCAGGCGGCGCCGACGGGGGGGCCGCGGCCGAGGCCGCACGCCCGGCCAGACCGCGAGCACGGAGGCGTCCAAGCCCGGATCGGCTGAACCCGAGACCGCTGCGGACGCCGAGCCCGCCAAGCCGGCAGGCAAGGAGCCCAAGGAGGGGCAGCAGAAGCCGCCCGCCCGCCGGCGTCGCTCGACCGCCACCCGGCGCCGCCGCAAGCCGGCCGAGACGGCCGACCAGCAGCCTGCTGAGCCGCCCGAGGCGGCGACCCCAGAGACCGCCACCGGAATCCAGAGCGGCGACGCCGAACCGGCCGAGGCGCCGGCGGAGCATCCCAAGGAGACACCCTCCCAGAAGCGCCGCCGCCGCCGCCGGCGCGCCTCGGCGACCTCGGCCGGTGCCGCGGCGGAGCCGACCGGAGTCCCGGTCGACGAAGCTCCTGCCCCGGAGCAGCCAGCCGAACCTGTTGCCGTGACCGGCCGCTCTCCCTCAATCGCACCGAGCACCCGCACCCGAGCCCGCGAGCGCGAGCGCCGGCGTCCGGCTGCAATCCGCCGTCGTCGGGACCTGGAGGTCGTGCCCGAGCGCCGGACTGACAAGGTGATGCTCATCACCGAGCACGACGAGCGGGTCAGGATCGCCGTTCTCGAGGGCCAGGAGCTCATGGAGCACTACGTCACTCGCGTCGGCGCGCGGTCCATGGTGGGCAACGTCTACCTGGGGCGGGTCCAGAACGTGCTCCCCGGAATGGAAGCGGCCTTCCTGGACATCGGACGAGGACGCAACGCGGTGCTCTACGCAGGAGAGGTTTCCTACGACGAGGAAGTCGAGGAGTCGGAACGGCGGATCGAGCACGCCCTGAAGCCCGGCCAGTCGATCCTGGTCCAGGTGACCAAGGACCCCCTCGGTGGGAAGGGCGCCCGCCTGACCGCCCAGATCAGCCTGCCCGGCCGGTTCCTCGTGTACGTGCCCGATGGCGGCGTGTATGGGATCAGCCGCCGGCTCCCCGACGCCGAACGCCGTCGCCTCCGGGAGATCATGAAGCAGATCCGGCCTTCCCAGGCCGGAGTCATCATCCGGACCGCCGCCGAAGGCGCAGGCGAGGAGGAGCTCGCGGCCGACCTCGATCGCCTCAAGAAGATCTGGGATTCGATCAAGAGGAAGTCGCGCCGGGCCAAGGCCCCCGCGGCCATCTACGAGGAGCCCGAGCTCACCATCCGGGTGATCAGGGACGTGTTCTCTCCCGCAGAGTTCCAGGAGATCGTCACGGACTCGGCGGACATCTTCGAGAGGGTCCGGGCGTACCTGAAGGACGTGGCTCCGAACCTGCTGGAGCGGGTTCGCCTTCACCAGGGCACGCTCCCGGTGTTCGAGGAGCGACATGTGATCGAGCAGATCCACAAAGCGCTCGAGCGGAAGGTCTGGCTACCGTCCGGCGGTTACGTCGTGATCGACCGCACCGAGGCCATGACGGTGATCGACGTCAACACCGGCCGACATGTGGGCAAGACCAACCTCGAGGAGACCGTGGTGGGGACGAACTTGGAGGCGGCGAAGGAGATCGCCCGCCAGCTCCGCCTGCGCGACATCGGGGGGATCATCGTCATCGATTTCATCGACATGCTTCTGGAGAAGAACCGGGACCTGGTCATCCGAACGTTCCGAGAAGCCCTGGCCATGGACAAGACCCGGTCCCAGGTGTTCGACATCACCCCGCTGGGCCTTCTCGAGGTCACCCGGAAGAAGGTGTCCGCGGGGCTCGTGGAATCCTTCTCCGAGACGTGCCCCACCTGCGAAGGGCGGGGTATCTTGCTCACTCACGAGATCTAGGAAGCGCACCGGAGGAAGCCCATGTACGCGGTGATCAAGGCAGGCGGGAAGCAGCAGCGAGTCCAGGCCGGCGACCGGATCGAGGTCGACTTCATGCACGCCGACCCCGGTGAGTCGGTGGAGTTCAAGCCCCTGGTGGTGTTCGACGACGACGGAAAGGCTCACGTGGGGAAGGACCTGGCCAAGGCCCGGGTCGTGGCCCGGCTGCTCGGCGACAAGAAGGGGGACAAGGTCAAGGTCTTCAAGTACCGGCCGAAGACCGGATACAGGAGGGCCATGGGCCATCGCCAGCTCCTCACCCTTCTGGAGGTTCAGGAGGTGGCGCTCTCGCCGGATAAGGTGGACCGGCGCGCCGAGGAGGCAGAGGAGGAGCCGGCGGCGAAGAAGCCGATGAAGAAGGAAGCTGCAGCTAAGAAGCCAGCAGCGAAGAAACCAGCAGCCAAGAAGCCGGCCGCGAAGAAGGCTCCCGCCAAGAAACCGGCCGCCACGAAGACGGCGGCCAGGAAGACCGCCGCAAAGAAGAGCACCACGAGGAAGAAGGCCTAACCTCTGCTACCCTGGGGGACGCCATGGCACACAAGAAGGGCGCTGCAGCATCCAGGAACGGCCGGGACAGCGAGTCCAAGCGGCTGGGCGTGAAGGCGTTCGGCGGCGAGGCCGTGAAGGCCGGGGCCATCATCGTCCGCCAGCGGGGGACGAAGATCCATCCCGGAAACGGTGTCCGCCGAGGCGGCGACGACACCCTGTTCGCCACGGCCGCGGGCGTGGTGAAGTTTCACTCATCGCGCGGACGGAAGTTCGCGTCGATCGCCCAGTCCTAGCCCGACCTTCCTAGGCTCCCGTCAGCCGGCGGATCGCCGTCGCCCACTCAACGACAACCGGCTTCAACTCCTTGTTCGCGGCTCGAAGCCGCATCAAGGAGACGGTCCGATCGAGACCGCGCCCGGGCATCCAGGGAGGCTCCCGGCTCCACTCCAGGGGTCCCGGCTCCACGAAATAGAAGGACGTCTCTCGCCGCTCTCCCTCCTCGACCCAGGTCACCGTGATCACGGGGCTGCCTCGAGCCCGCCGGACCTTGATCATGTCGGCCCCTCGGATGCGGATGGCGGTCCCGCCACCCCGGAACCAGAGAGCGGACTCATCAAGGGCAAGGGTCCCGGGCGGGGTGTCCTCACGGCCCGGACGGGCCATCCAAACGCGCACGGGCTGGGGCATCGCCCAGAATAGTCGCATGAGCTTTGTGGACCAGGCCGTCGTGTTCGTCCGCGCCGGCCGGGGTGGCGACGGAGCGATGTCCTTCCATCGGGAGAAGTACAAGCCTCGGGGCGGACCCGACGGAGGGGATGGTGGCCGCGGCGGGGACGTCGTCCTGGAAGTGTCACCCGAGGTGTTCGACCTCGGGTGGCTGGCCAGGCATCCGCATCAGCGGGCCGGCGACGGCGGCCGCGGCCAAGGTAACAACCGCAGTGGTGCCAACGGGGACGACCTCGTGCTCCGGGTCCCCGACGGCACGGTGGTCCGCGACGAACGGGGGCCGGTGGCCGACCTGGTGGGCCCGAGCGCCCGGGTCGTGGCGGCTGCCGGGGGCCGAGGAGGCCGGGGGAACTCCTCGCTCGCGTCGGCCCGGAACCGCCTTCCCAGGATCGCCGAGCCCGGAGAGCCGGGGGAGGAGCACCGCCTCGAGCTCGAGCTGCGGCTGGTTGCCGACGTGGGGCTGGTGGGACTTCCCAACGCGGGCAAGTCCACCTTGCTGTCTCGACTAACAGCCGCGCGACCAAAGATCGCACATTATCCGTTCACGACGCTGGCCCCGAACCTGGGCGTGGCCGAGGACGACGGCAACCGAGTCGTTGTGGCCGACGTGCCCGGGCTCATCCAGGGGGCTCACCAGGGAAAGGGCCTGGGTGACCAGTTTCTCCGGCACGTATCTCGGTGCCGGGTCCTCGTGTACGTGGTCGACCTCGCCGCCCCGGACCCCGGCGCCGACCTGGCCGTCGTTCGGCAGGAGCTGGAGGCATACGACCGCGAGCTGGTGGCCCGCCCATCCCTGATCGTCGCCACCAAGTCGGATCTGGTGCCTGTGGCTGACCTCGACGCGCGGGTCAGTCCCCTCCGCTCGGCGGGTGAGACCGTGGTGGTCTCCGGGGAGACCGGAGAAGGAGTGGAGGAGCTGGCCGGCCGGATCGCTGCCCTGGTCGCGTCCGCCCCGCCGCCCGCCCGCGAGCCGTACGTCGTGCTCCGCCCGGGGAGGGAGGCCTTCACCGTGCGCCGAGAGGGAGAGCGGTTCCGAGTGGAGGGACGCCAGGTGGAGCGGTGGGTGGCGGAGACCGACTTCGAGGACGAGCGGGAGGTGACCCGTCTTCAGGAGCGTCTCCGTCGCCACGGCGTGGAGCGCCGGCTGTCGGAGATGGGAGCCAGCCGGGGAGACGAGGTGCTTATCGGTGCTCGGGCCTTCCTCTTCCTTCCCGAAGAGATGGAAGGATGAGTCCGGCGGCCACATGAAGAAGGACGAGCTCATCCGGACGGAGGACCAGGCCTGGGCCGAGCTGCGGGAGGCCGTGGAGGGTCTTCCGCTGGACAGAGCGGTCGAGGACGGCTACCAGCCCGGCTGGTCGGTGAAGGACCTCCTGGCCCATCTGGCCTGTTGGATGGCGGAGGCGGCTCAGGCCCTCCAGCAGATGCGTCTGGGCACCTACCAGAGGGTGGAGCTCGACGAGGACGAGATGAACGCCCGGTTCTGGGAGGCCTGCCGGGACCTCGACCTCCACGATGTCTGGGTCCAGCTGCACTCGGCCCGGGCCCGCATGCTCGAGGAGCTCGACCTTCTCCCGGAGGACGGGCTTGATGACCACGCGATCGCCTGGTTCCGGGATTCGGGGGCAGACCATTACCGGGAGCACCTGCCCAGGCTCCGCGAGTGGCTCGGCGAGCTCGCGGCCCGCTGACCTGGGTCGATACGTCCCCATTGCGGTCGCGGGCAATACAATCCCGGGGTGAGCCCTCGTCGAGTCGGGGTCATGGGGGGAACCTTCGACCCCATCCACCACGGCCACCTGGTGACGGCGGAGGAGGCCGTGGTCCAGTTCAGCCTGGACGAGGTCGTTTTCGTGCCCACCGGGCAGCCCTGGATGAAAGAAGAAAATCGTGAAGTTTCGCCCGCGGAGCACCGATACCTGATGACGGTGATCGCTACGGCCAGCAATCCGCATTTCAGCGTGTCCCGGCTCGAGGTCGACCGGGGCGGCCCCACCTACACGGTGGAGACCCTTCGGGCCCTTCGCGAAGAGCAGGGCCCGGACACCGAGCTGTTCTTCGTCACCGGGGCCGACGCCATCTTAGAGATCTTCCACTGGAAGGACCCGGAGGGGGCCCTGGGCTTGGCCCACTTCATTGCGGCCACCCGCCCCGGCTACGACATCGACCGGTTCGAGGCCGAGGCTGCGCACCCGAACATCACCGTCATGGCCGTCCCGGCCCTAGCCATCTCCTCGACCGATGTCCGCGAGAGGGTCCGTCAGGCGCGCCCGATCCGCTACCTGGTGCCCGAAGGCGTGAAGGCCTACATCGACAAGGAAAGGTTGTATCGGTGAGGCAGCTCGACGAACTCCTCGACGAGATCCTGCAGGTTCGCGACGAGCCCACGGACGAAGCCGATCACCACGAAGAGGAGAGCGGCAACGGGGCGGCGACGAGCGGCAACGGCGCCGTCGCGGTCGCCCCTTCGACTGAGGCGCCGGAGGCCCCGGCCGAGGAAGAGGAAGCCTCCGCGGATGACTGGGAGGGACCCGCCGAGGCGTGGGCGGAGCCCACGGAGACCGTGGAGGTCCAGGACCATCCGGCGCAGGACGACGCGGCGAAGGAGTACGCCGAGCACGCCGCCGTACAGCCCTCCGTCGATGCCTACACCCCACCCGAGACCTACACCCAGCCCGAGGCCTACACCCAGCCCGAGGCCTACACCCCACCCGAGACCTACAACCAACCCGAGACGTACGCGGAGCCCGAGACGTACGCTCCCGAGTCGCCGGTGGACGCAGGCCCTCCCGTAGAGGAGGCTCTCGCAGACTCTTGGAACGGGACCTTCGACGCGGCGGGAGGGGGCTGGGAGGGGGAGGGCGCCCCGAAGCAGGAGCAGTGGACCAGAACTCCAGCTCCGCCGGCTCCTGCGTACCGAACCGATTGGACCGAGGTGGAGGCGGCGGCCGCCGCTCCCGTCATCCCCGAGACGTACGCCGCCCCTGAGGCACCGCCTGCGACACCGCCCGAGATCGCTCCGGAGCCGTTCTCAGATCTGTGGACAGCAGATACCAGCACCGAGGCCGACCCGGGATTCTCCAGCTGGGTCGAGGTCTCCGTATCAAGCAACGCGCCGACACGAGGACCCGCGGCGGCGCCGGTCGAGGTCACCGCTCCGGTCGTGGTCCCCGCACCAGCGAGGTTCCGCCGCCGGGGCTCCCGCCGGGAGCGCCCGGCGCACCGGCGCGCGCTGCGCGCTGTGGGCGTCGCCGGCCTGGTGCTCGCCGTGGCCGCGGCGAGCCTGTGGACGATCACCGTGCTCCGTGGCGGGCCCGCATCTCGACCGGCGCCTCCCGCGGCAGGTGGCCCGAACCAACAGGTGGTGGTGTGGACCGTGTGGGACGAGAAGCCCCGCGGCCCCGCCTTCGTGAGCGTTCTTGCCAGCGGCGGTGGGCTCGACCCAGTCCTCCTGGCGATCCCTCCAAAGACCGTGGTGAGTGTGCCCGGCCGGGGCTACGAGTCGGTGGGGGACACGGCCGCCGTCGGACGACCGGAGGCCGTTGCCGGGGCAGTGGAGAACATCCTCGGGGTCCAGGTCGACGCCTCAACCGGGATGCCTCTGGCTTCCCTGGCCCCTCTGGTGGACCGGATCGGCGGTATCGAGGCTGAGGAAGTCGACGAAGTCATCGGTAAGCAGCAGCTGAACGGCGAGCAAACGGTGGAGTACCTGCGGGCTCGAAGCGCCGGGACCGGCGAGGCGGGGGATGACACCCGGTTCATCCGGTGGCTCGAGGTGAGCACCGCCATCGTGACCAAGGCCTACGAGAAGCCCGACGTTCTCCAGGAGATCCCCTCGGCACATCGCCCGGTGTTCGTGGCCGCGGGCTCGGGACGGACGGAGGTGCTCGACCTGCCGGTGGAGGCCATCGGCGCGGGGCTGGCCCGCCCCGACGGCGAGTACATCGCGCAGATCGTGCGAGACTACTTCCTGACCACCAACAAGACCGAGCGCGTGGTTCGGATCGTGGTCATGAACGGGAACGGACGTCCGGGGACCGGGCAGACCGTGGCACGCCTGCTGGTTCCCTCGGGGTTCCGCCTGGTATCGTCGCTGAACGCACCCAAGTTCAACGTGAGGACGACCAGGATCGTGGCGGGATCGGAGGAGCTGCTGGACGAGGCGTACCTGGCGCAGCGCCTGCTCGGCGTGGGCGAAGTGTACGTCGTCGACCAGGAGAGCCATGTCGCGGACCTGTCGATCGTAGTGGGGAAGGACTTCTTGAGGCGTTGACGTCGTCGCGCGAGCTGGCCATCGCCGCTGCTCGAGCGGCTGCCTCGAAAGATGCTCGCGACATCATGATCCTCGACGTCAGCGAGCTCATCGTGATCACCGACTACTTCGTCATCGCCAGCGGCGGGAGCGATCGTCAGGTGAAGACGGTGGCCGAGGAGATCGAACGATCCGTGGCGAGTCTGGGTGTGAAGCCCGTTCGCCGGGAGGGTGAGCGCGAGGGCCGCTGGGTGCTCCTAGACTTCGTCGACTTCGTGGCGCACGTGTTCCGGGATCAAGAGCGTGAATACTACGGGCTCGAACGACTGTGGCGGGACGCTCCGGTCATCTCCTGGGAGGCTGCCGGAGAGCCCGGCCGGGCCTCAGAACGGTAGGTCTCAGTGGATCTCGGGACGGTCCTCGGGGTGTGGGCGCACCCCGACGACGAAGCATTCCTGTCCTCGGGACTCATGGCCGACGCCGCGCGCAAGGGCGACCGAGTCGTGTGCATCACGGCCACCCGCGGCGAACTGGGCTCGTGGGACGAGGAGCGCTGGCCGAGCGAGTCGATGGGGGAGGTCCGAGAAGCCGAGCTCGAGGAGTCCCTGGCCATCCTGGGGATCACCGAGCATCACTGGCTCGACTACCCCGATGGTGCATGCGCCGAGGTGCCGCGGGAGGAGGCCGCGGGCAGGGTGGCCGCCATCGTCGAAGAGGTTCGCCCCGAGTCGGTGCTCACCTTCGGTCCTGAGGGCATGACCGGGCATCCCGACCACGAGGCCGTGTCGGCCTGGGCCACCGAGGG
>DASYVD010000012.1:0-7179 GCA_036000545.1 Actinomycetota bacterium
CTTGCCCTCATCGGGGTGCTCGAGACGTTCCGGCGGTCGCAGGTCGACGTGGCAGGCTCGTTCAACTACACGCCTTACCTGGCCACCGCGCTCCTCTTCGTCGCGATCACCATTCCCCTGGCCCGGTTCACGGACTGGCTCGTCGCCCGGGAGCGCGCACGACGACAGGCAGGCGGGGTGGCGTGAGCGATCGGCTGCGCGCCGGAGGCGTCACCCTTCGCCTCGAGGACGTACACAAGTCCTTCGGCAAACTCGAGGTTCTGAAAGGGATCGACCTGGAAGTGGCCCCTCACGAAGTGATCGCCTTGATCGGCGCGTCCGGCTCGGGGAAGTCGACCCTGCTGCGGTGCATCAACCTCCTGGAGCGGATCGACCGGGGGAGGATCTTGCTGGATGGTGAGGACATCGGCGGTCGCGGCGTCGATGTGAACGCCGTCCGGCGGCGAGTCGGCATCGTGTTCCAGGCCTTCAACCTGTTCCCCCACATGTCCGTCCTTCGAAACATCACGCTGGCGCCCGTGGAGGCGCAGGGGATGGCCGGCGCCGAGGCACAGGCGGACGCGGTCGAGCTCCTCCGCCGCTTCGGGCTCATCGATAAGCGAGCCGAGTTTCCCGACCGCCTCTCGGGAGGCCAGCAGCAACGGGTGGCTATCGTCCGCGCCCTGGCGATGCGGCCGGACATCATGCTCCTCGACGAAGTCACGAGCGCTCTCGACCCGGAGCTGATCGCTGAGGTCCTCGAGGTGATCCGGGAGCTCGCCGGCGCCGGGATGACCATGCTCCTGGCGACCCACGAGATGGGGTTCGCCCGGGACATCGCTCATCGGGTGTGCTTCCTCGACGGCGGGGTGATCCTGGAGCAGGGTCCGCCGGACCGGATATTCTCCGAGCCGGAGCACCCTCGGACCCGCCAGTTCCTCCAGAGGATCATCGCCGCCGGTCGCCTGTAACCCCTCCGGTATCATCGCCATCGTGGTGGCGCGAGCAGAGCGACAGGGGCGCACCGAGCGGCGGCGGTCGGAGGCCAAGCGAAGGGTCGAGGAGCTCCGCGACCTCATTAACTACCACGACTATCGCTACTACGTCCTCGACGATCCGGAGATCTCCGACGCCGAGTACGACGAGCTCATGCGAGAGCTCAAGGAATTCGAGGAGGAGTTCCCCGAGCTCATCGTTCCGGACAGCCCCACCCAGCGCGTTGGGGGGCAGCCCTCGCAACTGTTCGCGCCAGTGCGACATCGCGCCGCCATGCTCTCCCTCGACAACGCGTTCAGCTGGGAGGAGCTCAACGCGTGGGGGAAGCGGGTCGAGAGGGCCCTGGGCCGGCAGACGGACTTCGTCTGCGAGCTGAAGATCGACGGGGTGGCGGTGGCCCTGACCTACGAGGACGGGGCCTACGTGACCGGCGCAACTCGCGGCGATGGCTACATCGGCGACGACATCACCGCGAACATCCGGACGATCCGCGGAGTGCCTGTACGACTTCGCGACCCCGAGCCTCCCGCGGACCTGGAGGTCCGCGGCGAGGTCTACCTTCCCGTCAAGGCGTTCGAAAAGCTCAACGAGGAGCTCACCGAACGTGGGGACCGGCCGTTCGCCAACCCTCGCAACGCCGCCGCGGGAAGCCTGCGCCAGAAGGATCCCGCAATCACCGCTTCTCGACCGCTCCGGCTGTGGTGCCACGGGATCGGTGTTGCCCGGGGTAAGCGGTTCGAGCGCCACTCCGAAGCGCTCGACTATCTCCGCGAGTCGGGTCTCCCCGTGAGCCCCGAGACGAGGAGGGTGGAGACGCTCGAAGAAGTGTTCAGCTTCTGCGAGCGCTGGCAGGCACACCGCCACGACGTTGATTACGAGATCGACGGCGTGGTGGTGAAAGTGGACCAGATCTCCCTCCAGGAGGAGCTTGGAGCCACCAGCAAGGCACCCCGGTGGGCCATCGCCTACAAGTTCTCACCCGAGGAGCGCACCACATTGCTGCGCGGCATCTTCGTGCATACTGGTCGGACCGGTGTGGTGACTCCGTTCGCGAGCCTCGAAACGGTTTACGTCGGCGGGGTCAATGTCACCACGGCGACGTTGCACAACGAGGACGAGGTGAAGCGGAAAGACGTGCGCCTCGGGGACACGGTGATCGTCAGGCGGGCCGGCGATGTGATCCCCGAGGTGGTCGGGCCTGTCGTGGCGAGACGGCCGAAGAACGCCAGGCCCTGGCGCTTCCCCAAGAAGTGCGACTCTTGCGGTACGGCCCTGATCCGCGAAGGTGCGTACTGGCGGTGTCCGAACCGCAGCGGGTGTCCGTCACAGAACATCGAGTGGCTCTTCGCATTCGCCTCTCGAGGGGCCATGGACATCGAGGGACTGGGCTACAAGACCGCCTACCTCCTTCTGGACATTGGATGGGTGAAGGACCCTGCCGACATCTACGCGCTCACCGCCGATCAGCTGGAGCAGCTCCCCGGGTTCAAGGAGAAGAAGATCCAGAACCTCCTCACCGGGATCGAAGCCTCCAAGAACCGGCCGTTGTGGCGTCTGCTGGTCGCCCTGAACATCCCGCACGTCGGGTCGCACACCGCGCAGGTGCTGGCGGAGGCCTTCGGGTCGATCGACAAGCTCATTTCGGCTTCCGTGGAGGACCTGGAGGCGGTGGAGGAGATCGGGCCAATCGTGGCCCAGGCCGTTCACGATTGGTTCCAGGACCGGGAGAACGCGCGTCTGGTGGAGAAACTGCGCAGGGCCGGGATCCGCGTGGCCGACGAACCGCGGAAGAAGAGGGCTGAGGGGCCGCTGGCCGGCACAACCATCGTGCTCACTGGGGGGCTCGAGTCGATGACCCGGGAGGAGTCCACGAAAGCGGCCGAGGACGCGGGGGCGCGCGTGGCGTCGAGCGTATCGAAGAAGACCGACTTCGTGGTGGCGGGGTCCGACCCGGGCACGAAGTACGACAAGGCCGTGCAACTGGGGGTAGAGATCATTGACGAACCGGAGTTCGTGAAGCGGCTGGGGCAGAAGAAGGGGGGATAGCGTGTCTCGAAGGATGATCGGAAGGAAGTTCGGCCTGGGCGCGATCCTGCTCATCGTGGCGGTGGCGCTCTTCCTGCTCGAAGCGTTCGGCGCGTCGCTCGGGGACCTGAAGCTGATCCCGCTGGGCCTGGCGGCCTTCGCCGCATCGTTCTTCGTGAGCTGATCTCCTCGGACGGCGAGGCGGGTTAGCCGCTCCGCTAGACTCGCTTCCGTGCCGGTAGAGATCGACGTCGATCACGTGGCCAGGCTGGCCCGGCTGGCGCTCACCGACGAAGAGCGCGAGCGATTCGCGCAGCAGCTCGTCCAAATCCTGGAGCACGCCGAGCGAGTCCGGGAGGTGGCGGCGGAGGACGTTCCACCCACCTCCCATCCGGTTCCGCTCCGCAACGTCCTCCGCGACGACTCGCCCCGGCCCTCGCTGACACAGGACGAGGCTCTGGCCGGCGCTCCGGAGGTGGAGGAAGGCCGGTTCAAGGTCCCCCGGATCATCGAGGGCGAGTAGCCGTGTCCGAGCTCTGCGATCTCGCCGCCCACGAGCTGGGGGATGCGCTCCGCGCCGGACGAGCCAGCGCCCTCGAAGCGACGGAGTCATGCGTGCGAAGGATCGAAGCCGTGGACGAGCGAGTCCAGGCATTCCTCACCCCCACGGCAGATCTCGCCCGGGACCGGGCCCGAGCGGTGGACGAACGCCTGGCCGCCAAAGACGACCTTCCCGCGACCGCTGGCATCCCCCTCGCTCTCAAGGACGTCCTCTGCACCCGGGGGGTCACCACGACCTGCGGGTCGAGGATCCTCCACAACTACGTGCCGCCCTACGACTGCACCCCGTGGGCCCGGCTCTCCGCCGCGGACTCGGTACTCGTGGGGAAGACCAACTGCGACGAGTTCGCCATGGGCTCCTCCACCGAGAACTCCGGGTTCTTCCCCACCCGGAACCCCTGGGACCTCGACCGGGTGCCCGGTGGCTCGTCCGGAGGATCGGCCGCGGCGGTGGCGGTGGGCGAGGCGGTATGGGCCCTCGGGACCGACACCGGCGGCTCGGTCCGCCAACCGGCCGCGCTGTGCGGGGTGGTGGGGATGAAGCCGACGTACGGGCTCGTCTCCCGCTACGGGCTCATCGCCTTCGCCTCGTCGCTCGATACGGTGGGGACGTTCACCCGCGACGTCCGGGACTGCGCCCTGCTGCTCTCGGCCATCGGCGGACACGACGAGATGGACTCCACCTCGATCCCGGAGCCGCCGAAGGACTACACCGCGGGCCTCGATGGAGGAATCGACGGTCTGCGAGTCGGGGTCCTCAGGGACTGGATGGGGCAAGGGTTGGAGGAGGGGGTCCGGGCCCGGGTGGACGAGGCCATCACCCGCCTGGAGAAGCTCGGCGCCGAGATCGGGGACGCGTCCATCCCGCACGCTGACTACGCGCTCTCGGCCTACTACCTGATCGCGCCGGCGGAGTGCTCGTCGAACCTGGCGCGGTACGACGGCGTTCGGTACGGGCACCGGGCCGACGCCGTCCGCGACGTGGTGGAGCTCAACATGCGCACCCGCGGCGAGGGCTTCGGCGAAGAGGTCAAGCGGCGCATCATGATCGGCACCTACGCGCTATCGGCCGGCTACTACGACGCCTACTACGGACAGGCCCAGAAGGTCCGCACCCTGGTGATCCGAGACTTCGCCCGGGAGTTCGAGCGGTACGACGTGCTCCTGGCTCCCACCTCGCCGACCACGGCTTTCCGGCTGGGGGAGAAGACCCAGGATCCTCTCGCAATGTATCTGAACGACGTGTTCACCATTCCCGCCAACCTGGCCGGGAACCCGGCCATCTCGATCCCCTGCGGCTTGGACGAGCAGGGGTTGCCGGTCGGTCTTCAGCTAATGGGAAACCATCTCGACGAGGCCACGGTGCTTCGGGCGGCCTATGCCTTCGAGCAGGACCTGGGTCAGACCCTCCGCCCCCCGCTGGTGGCCGAGCCCGAACGGTGATGTGGCGGCGTACGGCCGACCAGTTCGGCCGAACCGCCCGAACCTACGCCCAACAGGAACTCGGACGATACCTGTCCGACCTCGTGCTCGAGCTCGCCGAGCCTTCCCTTGGGGACCGATACCTCGATGTGGGAACGGGTCCCGGGACGCTGCCCCGCCTGCTCGGCCCGATCGTGGATCTCACGGTTGGCACCGACGTGACGCGAGAGATGCTGCGCTTGTTCGTCGAAGCCCTGCCGGAGGCTCTGGCCATCCAGGCCGACGCGGTCCGGCTTCCGTTCGCCGACGGCTCGTTCACACTCGTCACAAACGGCAGCGTCCTCCATCACGTAGAAGATCCGATGGAGGCCCTCAGGGAGGCCGCCCGGGTCCTGCGTCCCGGGGGCCGCTTCCTCCTTATCGACATGGCCGGTCCGGAGGAACCGGCGGGTCGGGCCGTCCGCGATGAGGTCGAGCGGATACGGGACCCCTCGCACGTCCGGATCCTGGCACCCTCACAGATCCAGGCCATGCTCGAAGACGCCGGCTTCCGGCTCCACAGAACCGAGCGCCAGGCGGACGAGAAGTGGGACGAGGACTGGGTCCGCCTCGCCGGAGCCGACCTCGCCGCCGTGCGGGACGCTTTGGCCCGCCACCAGTCGGTGAACGCCGGATTCGTGGCCCTGTGGCGCGAGGCGGATGGGTTCCGGTTTCGCCGAGAGCGCGGTTACTACCTGGCGGTAAAGATGTAGGTTGGCTGACCGTTATCCTGTCGACATGACCACGGTAGCCACCGGATACGAGACCGTCATCGGGCTCGAGTGCCACGTCGAGCTCTCCACCCAGACCAAGATGTTCTGCGGGTGCCGCAACGAGTTCGGGGCCGAGCCCAACACGCTCGTGTGCCCGGTATGCCTGGGGCACCCGGGGACGCTTCCCGTCGCCAATCGTCAGGCCATCGAGTACACGATGAAGATCGCCCTGGCGCTGGGGTGCGAGATCGCCCGGCACTCACTCTTCCACCGGAAGAACTACTTCTACCCGGACATGCCGAAGAACTACCAGATCAGCCAGTACGACCTGCCGATCGGCATCGGAGGGCACCTGGAGGTGGAGGTCGACGGGGAGATCCGCAGGGTGGGTATCACCCGGGTGCACCTCGAGGAGGATACGGGGAAGACGATGCACGTCGGGGCGACCGGACGGATCGCCGAGGCGGAGTACGCGCTCGAGGACTACAACCGCGCGGGAGTCCCTCTGGTCGAGGTGGTGTCCGAGCCCGACATCCGCTCCCCTGAGGAGGCGGTGGCTTACCTCCGGGAGCTCCGGGCACTCCTCGAAGCCCTGGGGGTGTCCGACGTGCGGATGGAGGAGGGATCCCTCCGATGCGACGCCAACATCTCGGTGCGTCCCTCGGGAGATCCTGAATACGGCGTGAAGGCTGAGATCAAGAACATGAACTCGATCCGCTCTGTAGAGCGGGCCCTCCGGTTCGAGGACGACCGCCAGCGGCAGGCACTGGCGGCGGGGGAGACGCTCATCCAGGAAACCAGACATTGGGACGAGGACAAGGGCGTGACCCTTCCTCTCCGGTCAAAGGAGTACGCGTTCGACTATCGCTACTTCCCCGAGCCCGATCTGGCGCCGCTGGAGCCGGACGAGGAATGGATCGAGCGGGTCCGGGCGGAGCTCCCCGAGTTGCCGGCGGCCCGGCGCCGCCGGTTCGTCGAGAAGTACGGCCTGGATCCCGTCCACGCCCGACTGGTGGGGTTCTCGAAGGAGTGGGCCGACTTCTTCGAGGAAACCGTCGGACTGGGGACTGATCCCCGGGCTGCGGCCAACTGGATGACCGGGGACCTGGCCGGCCTGCTCAACGAGGCCCGGGTCGGGCTCTCGGAATCACGAGCGAAGCCCGGACACATCGCCGACATCATCCGTCTGATCGGCGAGGGAGTCATCTCGATGCCTGCGGGGAAGCAGGTCTTGGCAGAGGCTTTTGCTTCGGGCAAGCCCGCGCAGCAGATCGTGAAGGAGAAAGGGCTGGCCCAGATCTCTGACGCGGCCGAACTGGAGACGTTTGTCGACGAGGTCATCGCGGAGAACCCCGGCCCCGCGGAGCAGTTCCGGGGCGGCAAGGAGGGGGTCATCGGCTTCCTGGTTGGCCAGGTGATGAAGAAGACCAAGGGGGCCGCCAAT
>DASYVD010000013.1:0-18205 GCA_036000545.1 Actinomycetota bacterium
CCTCGTCGGGGGTGCCGTATGGGTGCAGTGGGCGCTCGTTCGGTACTGCCTCGATGTGCTCACTGCGAAGGGTTTCGTCCCGGTCGTGCCGCCGGTGCTGGTGCGCGAGGACGCGATGTACGGGACCGGATTCCTCCCCACCGACGAGGCTCAACTGTACGTGACCCGCGAGGACGACCTATACCTAGTGGGAACATCAGAGGTTGCCCTGGCCGCATTGCACCAGGACGAGATCCTCGATCCCGAGTCCCTTCCCCGGCGGTACGTGGGGTACTCGACGTGCTTCCGCCGCGAGGCCGGTGCTCACGGGAAGGACACCCGGGGAATCTTCCGCGTTCACCAGTTCGACAAGGTCGAGATGTTCTCATTCTGCGACCCAGAGACTTCGTGGAACGAACACGAATTCCTGCTGTCGTGTGAGGAGGAGCTGATCGCCGGGCTGGGGCTTCCCTACCGGGTGATGAACGTGTGCACCGGCGAGCTCGGAGCTTCCGCGGCAAAGAAGTACGACATCGAAGTCTGGCTTCCCGGGCAGGACCGATACCGCGAGCTGACCTCGTGCTCGAACACGACCGACTTTCAGGCCCGTCGGCTGGAGGTCCGGGCCCGGTACGCGGACGGGAACCGGCACGTGCACACGCTCAACGGGACCGCCTGCGCGGTCGGCCGGATGCTCATCGCCCTGCTGGAGAACTTCCAGGACGAGACCGGCTCGGTAACCCTCCCCGAGCCCCTCCACCAGTACCTTCCGCCCGACCAGTGGATCCTGCGCGCGCCCGGGACGTGATCTAGGAGACAAACCAAGCGCTGCGCGCCGGACCCTCGGCTACACTCGCCGCGGGGGGATGCCGGAGCGGACGAACGGGGCGGTCTTGAACACCGCTGGGCCCGCGAGGGCCTCCTGGGTTCGAATCCCAGTCCCCCCGCAATCTACCTTCGGGTTTGCCGCCTCAGGACGGGAACTCGTGTGATCTTTCGTCCCGCATCTGTCCCGCGAGAGCCCGCGGACGGAGGAGAGCGAGGGGGCGGGGGCCAAAGTCAGGACTCCATTCGCCCCCGCTTGAACGCCGCCACACGCTCGACGATGCCCCACTTCGACCTCTCCACCGTCTCGATCTCGAACCCTTCCACCTCAAGGTGATCGAGGGGCTCGCGCAGCAGATGGTCGCCTGCCAGGCGGACCGTAACGGCATCCAGGATGCGTTGGAACCCGCGAACCACGTGGTTCGGGCTCCGCACGTGTTCGAGGAGGAGCAGGCGGCCACCGGGACGAAGCACTCTCTTGATCTCCGCCACCGCCTTCCGATCGTCGGGGATGCTGCACAGCGACAGAGTGCACAAGACGGTGTCGAACGATTGATCCGGTAACTCCAAGACTTGGGCATCGCCAATGCGGAGATCCACGTTCCTGTCGAGCTCCTGGGCGCGTTCGCGCGCGACCTCGAGCATCTGGGGGCTGAGGTCCATGCCGGTCAGACGGACATCCCGCGGGTAGTGGGGAAGGTTGCGCCCCGTGCCGATGGCGATCTCCAGCACGTCTCCGGCCGCCCGGGAACAGACCCATTCCCGGCCTCCTTCGAACAACACTCGTTCCACGAAGCGGACCTGGCGATCGTACTTGGGGGCCAGCTTGTCCCAGATGCGGCGAGCCCGTTCAGTTTCCCGGTCCTGGTGCCCGCCGCCCTTATGCATTGTCATCGCGCTAGCAATCAAACCTCGTCCTTTGGCTCGAAAGCGAACCGTCTCGGAACTGCCGGGTCGGATGGCCAGCGTGCACCTCAGGTCTTCGACAGAACGATCGTCCCCGCTATCCCCAGCAGCCCGGCAAGCGGATAGCCCGCCACGATGTCGTCGACCCCGGGGAGATGAGGGAGAAGACGCCGAGGTGGGAGATGAAGTGCTGCACCCCGACGATGACTCCCGGCGTGACGAGGGACCACCCAAGCAGGCGGCGCCTTCGGTAGGCGGGGAGGGTCAACTGGCCCTCCTCCGCCCGCCTCTGGGCGGCCCGGGTCTCTCTCGCCCGGGCCTCGGCGGCCTTGTCCCGGCGCTTGACGCCGGCCCTGGTCTTCCCAGGTTGCCTCGATGCCGGCATCCTTCCTCCTATCTCTCGAGGGCCCGAAGGCGCGTCTCGAACTCCTCGGTGTCGATCTCGCCGCGCGCCAAGCGCTCCTCGAGGATCTGCCGAGCCGAAGTCCGTGAGCCGCGCTCGGTGAACCGTCGGACGGCCCAGACCCCGAACCCGATCAGGGCCGCGAGAAGGACGATGGAGGGCAGCCACATTGCCCACATCATCGGACCCATCCACATCCCGTCCATGTGAGTCATCCCGTCCTCCTTCTCTCTTCTCGCTACTCGGCCGGTGCCGGTGGATCCACCTGGAAAGGGGCGTCGAAGGCGAAGTACCGGTGATCCATGAAGTGTCCCTGGGCCCGCATCTCGGCCCGCCGAACCAGGCCCTCCTCGTCCACCCACAATCGAAACCAGATGGGGATCGCGCCGCTCCGGGCGAAGAACGACATCACTGTGGTGGACACGCCGGCGACCTCCTCCCTTGCCATGATCCGAGCTGTCGAGGGACTGCGGCCGAAGTCCCAGATGAACCGAGGGACCTCGAGCGGGATGGCCAGCTCTTCCCGCCACGGCGTGCCCGGCTTCTCTCGCCTCCACTCACGGTCGCCGACGATCACCCGCTCGAAGCCGGAATCCAGCCCCACTCGCATCCGGTCGGGGGCCTGAAAGGCGTAGGTCGACCGAACGGAGGCCCGGCCAGAGGACAGAACCTCCTCCAGCCGGTAGGTCCGCAGTTGGTGCATCCGCTCCTGCATCCGGCGGTAGAGGGCCGAGCCGTCGGGGGTGGGGAGGCGGGGGACCTCGAAGACGTCAGTACCGCCGGCCTCGCCGCCCACGGCCACCTGGAGAAGCTCCCCGCCCTGGAGATTCAGGTCGGCCCGTCGACAGGCGAGGCCGCACTCATCCATCCGCACCCTCCTGCCCCCGACCGAGACGCCGACCGGGAGTCCGGAAGCCGCCTCCTCGCCCTCCAGCGGGAGCACATAGACGAGCACCTCGTTCGGTCCTGGCTCCGCCGGCCGGATGGTCAGGCCGACCAGCGCCTCTCCCGCCTCCCCGCCCATGCTGAGGTCGCCCGGCCTCGGGAGGGCGGATGAGCCCGCGGGCTGCTCCGAGGCCGCTTCGGCTTCAGCCAGGCGGGCGGGGGGAAGGGGATAGGCAGCCAGGACGGCAGCCGCCGCCACCACGCCCACAGCGATGGCTGCCTCTGCCCGCGGCGTTCCCCGGAGCCTCAGCCACAGGAAGACGGAGAGGGGGACCATGGCCAGGACCCCTAGGACCTTGAGGGCCAGCACCTGCCCGTAGGCCGTCCCGACCAGGTCCCCCAGTCCGCTGAGCTCCTGGACTCCCCTCAAGACCCCGAACCCGACCGTCAGGACGAAGGCTGAAAGGGCCACGGGGGAGAACCGGTCCAGGAGGGCCCGGCCTTGGGGACCCCGCCAGCCACCCGGGGGCCGGAGGGTGGCCAGGGCCATGATCCCGCCCGCCCACAGCCCCGCCGCCAGAAGGTGGAGGGCATCGACGCCGACGCCCCACCACTTGGGAGAGACCGCGGCAGCGTGGCCCGCTGCGGCCAGGGCTACCAACGCCCCGACGATGGCGGGGGCGACCGATCGGCCGCGGACGGCCGCCACCAGAGCAACAGCCTCCAGTCCGATCCTGGCAACTCGGGCCACCCCGGAGAGACCGGCGGTGAAATACGCCGAGATGTCGGCCGGGGAGGCAGACCCGGCGGCCAGGAGAGCCTCCCCGAGGACCACGGTCACGCCGGCCACGAGGGACACGGCGAGGGCAGGGACCAGCCGTGGCCGGACCCATGGGAGCGCGGGGTCACGGCGGGACAGCCGGCGCACCAGCAACATCCCGAGGGCCAGGAGGAGCGAGGCGTACTCCACCGCCCGGCCAGCGGCGATCACCAGATCGGCCCGCTGGGGCTCCGCTCCGGTCCCGCCCTCGGCCCCCTCCCCGGGGCTAACCCCCACTCCGAAGCGGAAGGAGCCCCGGAGGGTGTGGCCGTCCACCGGGCTCACCGTGGTCCAGGCCACCTCGTAGATCCCCGGAGCGTTCGTGGGAAGGGGCACCCTCATTTCCCGGTCCCCGGCGACCGGCCCCTCGAATCGCCGGCCGTCGGGGTCGGTCACGGTGGCCTCGGAGAGCCGGGGGATCAGGGGCTCGGTGAACCTGAGCACCACCACCCCGGGGGCGCTCGAGAGCTCGGCTCCGGCCTCTGGCTCCGAGGACACGAAGGCGGCGTGCCCGGCCGCGGGGGCGGCGGTGAGCACGAGGGCCAGGGCCGCGGAAAGGAGCGTCGCGACCGCGACGGCCGCCGCGTGTGACACTCGCTGGGCGACCGACTGCCCCACCCCTACAGGACCTTGCGGATCTCCCTGCGAAGAATCTCGGCGTTCAGGGCGCCGACCCATTCGAAGGCCTTCCTCCCCTCCCGGTCGTAGACGATGGTCACCGGCTGGCCGATGTAGCCGAGCCGGTCCCTGATCTCACCCTTGGGGTCGAACACGCTGGGGTGCGGCCAGTCGAACTCGAGGATGAACAGCCGGGCGTCCTCGCGGGTGTCGAGGATGTCCACACCGACGAATTGGCCCCGGTTCTCGAACTCCCGAGAAGCCTTGGCCAGGTCGGGCGCCTCCACCCGGCACGGGGCACACCAGGAGCCCCAGATGTTCACCACCACCGGAGTTCCCCGGAGCTCCTCGAGGAGTGCTTGGAACCTGGGGAAGTCGAACTCCGGAAGCTCCAGGCGGCTCTGGGGGAGCAAGGTCGTTCCGACCGGCTGCTCCTCGCCGGTCTCAGCGGGGCCGCCCCGGGCGCACGCCCCCAGGGCCACCGCCATGGCGGCCGCCAGCGCGAACCCGCGTTTCAACCTCCTCACCCCCCCGCTCAGATCGGCGGCCACCCGGTCCTCGCGAACCACCGGAGCAGCGGGATGAACAGCCTGGTCCACTGGCCCGCGATCATCAGAACCCCCATGAGGACGAGGACCGAGCCGCCGACCCGCTCGATGCCCCGACCGTGGCGGCGGAGCCAACTGAAGGCCCCCGCCGCTCTGGACTGGCCCCACGCCAAGAGGAGGAATGGGATCCCCAGCCCCAGGGAGTAGACGAAGAGGAGCCCCGCCCCCACCCAGGCCGTCCCGGTGGCGGCCGCGGCCGTCAGGATCCCGGCCAGGACGGGGCCCACGCAGGGGGTCCACCCGATGGCGAAGGCCATCCCCAGGGGGACGGCCCCGAGGGGCCCGCGGCGGATTCGCCCCAGGTCGAACCGGGCCTCGCGGTAGAGGAGAGGGATCCTGAGGGCTCCCATGGTGACGAGGCCCATGGCGATGACGAAGGCCCCGCCCACCTTCTCCACGACCGCCCGGTTGCGCAGGAGGAAGCCCCCGGCGAGGGAGGCGCTCGCCCCCAGCACGGTGAACACGAGGGCGAATCCCAGCACGAACAGCGCCGCGGCGCCCAACACCCGCCGCCTTACCGCAACCGCTCCCGCCTCCCCGGCGGCCACCCCCGACACGTACGCCACGTAGCCGGGCATGAGCGGAAGGCAGCACGGGGAGGTGAACGAGATGACTCCCGCCACCAGGGCCAGGGCGACGGGTCCGAGGAAGATCACGGGGCGCCTCCCTCAAAGCCGTCCTCGATGGAGCCGCGAAGGAGCGGGTCGGTGACGATGCCGGTGAAGTGGTAAGCGATCCACCCGTCTCTTCCGATGACGAAGGTCGTCGGGAGGGCGAGCACCTGGAACAGGTAGGCCACCTTCCCGCTGGGGTCGGAGACGCTCGGGTAGGTGATCCCGAACTCCTCTTCGTAGGCCCGGGCGGCCGCGGGGTCGTCATTGAAGTTCACCCCCAGGAACTGGACCCCCCGGTCCCCGTACTCCTCCCACAGGCGCTGGAGAGCCGGGGCTTCCCGGCGGCACGGCCCGCACCAGGAGGCCCAGAAGTTAACCACCACGACCTTGCCCTCGTAGTCTCGGGAGTCGATGGTCCCTCCGCCGAGGGCCGGTTCTCGGAACTCGGGTGCCGGCCGGCGATCCTCCCGCGCCTGGGCCTGGTAATCGGCGATGGAGAACGTGGTGGCCCCCCCGGCGGCCCGGAACTGGCGGAGGGCGGAGTAGGCGATCAGAGCAACCCCCGCGCCAAGGAGCAGCAGGAGGATCATTCCTCGCCGCTGCTCCCTCCGCTGCTTGGCTTCCTCCCGTTTCTGCTGGGCTTCGGTCAGGGCCGGGTCCACGTCGCGCCTCCGTCGCGGCTCACCCAGACCACCGCTGCGTCTCCGTCGTGCACCGCCGCGTAGAGCGTCCGGGGGTACTGAGGGCTCGTCTCGACCAGGGAGGCCCCCTCGGGAACCTGGAGCGGCTCCCAGGTCCGGCCCCCGTCGGTGGTCACGGCGGCCTGGTCCGTTGCGGAGACCACGATGTGGCGGGTGTCCTGTCGGTCCCAGCTCACCCACATGGCGCCGGGCGCGCCGCCCAGGGCGCGCCAGGTCCGCCCGCCGTCGGTGCTCTCCACCGCCCCGGCCGACATGTCCGGCGCCACCAGATGCTCGGGGTCTTCGGCGTCGACCAGGATTCCTCCCATGAAGGAGAACCCGGCCTCTTGGGTCCTGACCTCCCAGGTGCGCGCTCCGTCGAGGGAGGCGAACACCCCGAGTTGGGGAGAGGCCGCGTAGATCACCCCATCTGCGGCTCCCAGGGCGTGGATGTCGGTGGCGGGGAGGCCCTCATTGCGGTGCTCGAAGGTCTTTCCTCCGTCTCCGGAGACGAATAGCCCGGGGTGGCCGCCGACCAGCACCCGCTCGCCTGAGAAGGCCCACCCCATGGCGTCGGCGCCCTCGAGGCTGTCGACCTGACGCCAGGTCTTCCCTCCGTCGGTGGACGAGGCAACGCCATGGTGTCCACCGACGAACAGGCGGGACGGGTTAGCAGGATCGGTGACCAAAGAATGGAGGTCGCCTCCCACGAAGGGGCGGGTTGGAGAGGACTCGCCGCCCCCACCCCGGATGAGGAGGAAGGCCGCGAGGGCAACGGCCCCCACGGCGGCGACTCCGATCCAAGTCGTGGGCCGGGCCCTTCGGCGCGGGGGTTTCGGCCGACGTGGGGCCGCCTGCGGCTTGGGCCGGGGTCTGGTCGGCGAGCGGCGCGCCTTGGACTTCGTTCTCTTGCCGACCATCTTGGCCCTAGCCATGGATGGCCTCGTTCATCGCTGGTTCGCTCCTTTTCTCGCTTTGGGAGTGGGTGAAGCAGAGCGTTCCCCGCCGCTGGCGGGAGCTACGCGAGGCGCGGAGGCTTATCCAGCGGAAGCGTGAGGAGCAGCCGGCGAGCGCGCGGGCTGCGGAGTTGGAAGGTCGCGGCCAGGCCCGGCGCGACGAGAGCGAAGAGGGCCAGCACCGCCGAGCAGACGCCGGCGGGACACGGCGGGCCGTGGGCCTGGCAGTCCGGGCAGAACCCTGGGCCCGTCATCCCCATGGCCAGAGGAAGACCAATGAGTACCACCAGGACCACCAGCAGAATGACCAGAGCCATCTTCATGTCCGGTGCTCACTGTACCGCAGGCTTCGGCCTCATCGCCCACGGCGGTTCCGCCCGGGCGTGCTAGGCTTACGATTAGAAGCCCACCCCGGGTGGGGTGGGCCTGGAGAAGGAGCGGTCCATGCTTCCGGAGAACAAGCAGGCCATCCTGAACCGCCTGAAAACAGTGCGGGGACACCTCGACGGGATCGTCCGGATGGTCGACGAGGAAGTGTACTGCGTGGACATCATGAAGCAGATCTCCGCCGTCCAGGCGTCGCTGGAACGGGCCAACCGACTGGTCCTCAAGAACCACCTGGAGACGTGTTTCACCGATGCGGTGAAAGACGGCAGGGGCCCGGCCGCCGTCTCCGAGCTCGTGGATGCGGTGAAGTTCAGTCCGGCGCTCACCGGTCCCAAGGCCCGCGTCGCCGGGGAGGCGACGGGGGAGCGGGGGAACCGGGGCCGCAGCACGGCCCGGGGGAGGAGACCGGCCCGTGGGTCTCGCTGAGATCGTCGTCACGGCCGGCGGCCTGTCGTTGATCGCTGCCCTGGTCTGGTTCTTCTTCGGACCCAAGGAGTCACGCCGGGCCGAGCTCCGGGGCGGCGTCCAGGAGGTGGACGTCACCGTCCGGGGCGGGTACTCGCCCGCCCTGATCAGGGTTCGACAAGGTGTCCCCCTCCGTCTGGTCTTCGACCGCCAGGAGGGAGGGGAGTGCACCTCCGAGGTGGTGTTTCCCGACTTCCGGGTTCGCCGGGCCCTCCCGGCCTTCGCCAGGACGACCGTGGAGCTCGTCCCCGAGCGGAGTGGGGAGTTCGGGTTCGCCTGCGGGATGAACATGGTGCACGGGCGGCTCATCGTCGAACCCGTCGACGGCTCGGACGGTCCCGCTCCGGTTGACGCAGACGTGGCTCAGGGGCAGGTTTTCCCCGAGCAGTCCGGCGATGGCCACACTCACGAGGCGGCCAGGACCGTTTCCATCGAGAGCGCCGGGCAGCCGGAGGAGGCCTCCGGCCGGGTCCAGCTCGCGGTTCGGGGAGGCGGGGCCGTCTGCCCCACCTGCCTCCGGACCATCGAATCCGTTCTCACTCCTCTGCCCGGCGTCCGCCGGGTAGCCTCCGACGTCGCTTCCGAGCGGGCCACGGTGGAGTACGACCCCTTCGTCGTGTCGGTGGAGGACCTGCGAGATGCGGTCGCGGCGGCCGGGTACCGGGTGGACGCCCGGCCGGAGCGCGGCTCGGAGGAGGTCGAGGACGAGGAGGTGGCCGAGCGGCGGCGGGAGATCAGGGACCTCTCTCGGCGGGTGCTCGTCGGGGCGGTCCTCACCGGCCCGGTGGTCGCGGCGGTGATGGCCACAGCGTTCGGCGTCCGGGTTCCGGAGCTCCTGATGAACCGGTGGGTCCAGCTGGTATTGATCGCTCCGGTGTTCCTGTACACGGGCTGGCCCATCCACACCGTCGGGTGGCGCACCCTTCGCCACCGCACCGCGGAGATGAACACCCTAATCACGGTGGGGACGACCGCGGCGTTCGCCTACAGCCTGGTGGCCACCCTGGGTCCCGGGCTCCTGCCCCCCGAGGTCCGGGACGTCTACTACGAGGCCGTGGGGGTGATCCTCACCCTGATCCTCCTGGGCCGGCTGATCGAGGCGAAGGCCAGGGCGGGGACGGGGGAGGCCATCCGGAAGCTCATCGGGCTCCGCCCGAGGACCGCCCGGGTGCTCCGCGACGGGGCCGAGACGGAGATGCCCCTCGACCAGGTGCGGGTCGATGACCAGATCGTCGTGCGCCCCGGTGAGAAGGTCCCGGTGGACGGGGAGATCGTCGAGGGGCGCTCCACCGTCGATGAGTCGATGGTCACCGGGGAGTCAATCCCCGTGGACAAGGGACCGGGGGACCCCGTGGTCGGGGCCACTATCAACCAAACGGGGTCGTTCCGGTTCCGGGCCACGGCCGTGGGATCGGACACCCTGCTGGCCCAGATCGTCCGACTGGTTCGGGAGGCCCAAGCCTCCAAGGCCCCCATCCAGCGGCTGGCGGATTCCGTGGCCGGCTACTTCGTGCCGGCCGTGATCTTCATCGCCATCGCCACGTTCGTGGTGTGGTTCGACGTTGGCCCCGACCCGGCTCTGACGCTCGGGTTGGTGAGCGCGGTGTCGGTGCTCATCATCGCCTGCCCCTGCGCCCTGGGGCTGGCCACCCCTCTCTCCATCATGGTGGGGACCGGCAAGGGGGCCCAGCACGGGGTCCTGATCCGCTCCGCCGAGGCCTTGGAGACCGCCCACCGGGTCCGGACCGTCGTCCTCGACAAGACCGGCACCGTGACCAAGGGGCAGCCGGCGCTCACCGACGTGGTCGCCGTTGGCGACCTGTCGGAGGAGGAGCTCCTTCGCCCGGTGGCCTCGGCCGAGCGGGTCTCTGAGCATCCCTTGGGCGAGGCCGTGGTCCGAGGGGCCCGGGAGCGCGGGGTGGTCATCGAGGAGGCGAAGGAGTTCGACTCGGTCACCGGGAGAGGGGTCCGGGCCACCGTCGGTGACCGGGCGGTCCTCATGGGGAGCCGGCGGCACCTCGAGGAGGCCGGGGTGGACACCGACCCGCTGGAGGAGGCGGCAGGCCGTCTGGAGGAGGAGGGCAAGACCGCGATCTTCGCGGCCATCGACGGAGCTGCTGCCGGAGTGGTCGCCGTCGCTGACACTCCCAAAGAGGAGGCCGCTGCGGCGGTGCGGGCCCTCCGGGACCGAGGCCTCGAGGTCGTGATGATCACCGGGGACAACCGCCGGACCGCGGAGGCCATCGCGCGGCAGGTCGGCATCCGGCGGGTTCTGGCCGAGGTGCTTCCGCAGGACAAGGCGCAGGAGGTACGCCGGCTCCAGGCCGAAAGACGGGTCGTGGCCATGGTCGGGGACGGCATCAACGACGCCCCGGCCTTGGCCCAGGCGGACGTTGGGGTGGCGATCGGCACGGGCACCGACGTGGCCATCGAGGCCGCGGACGTGACCCTCATGTCCGGGGAGCTTAGGGGGGTGGTCACGGCGTTCGATCTCAGCCGGGCCACCATGCGGAACATCAAGCAGAACCTGGTCTTCGCGTTCGGCTACAACTCGGCGGGGATCCCCCTCGCCGCGGGAGTCCTGTTCCCGGTGATCGGGCTGCTGCTCAACCCGATGATCGCCGCGGCGGCGATGGCTCTGAGCTCCCTGTCGGTGGTCACCAACGCCAATCGGCTCCGGACGTTCGGGCCCATGCCCCTGCCGGACGCGCCGAGTCCACCTGGGACCGAGCCGGTACATGTCGAGGTCGGCACAGGTGCCGACAGGAAGGAGGAGGAGATGGCAACGGTTCGCGATCCCGTGTGCGGGATGGACATCGACCCGGCGAGCGCAGCGGGAAGCGAGGAGTACGAAGGAGCCACCTACTACTTCTGCTCGCAGGGCTGTCACGAACGATTCAGGGCCGAGCCAGAGAAGTATGCTGGAGCCTCGCGATGATACGACGCATGATCGGTTTCCTGGCGATCGCCATTGCCTCGATCCTGGTTGCGTCCTGCGGAGCCAGTGGCGGGGGAGGACGCACCGACGAGCGTCCAATTCGGGAGGGGGACGCGGCGCCGGCGTTCACCTTGCCGAACGCTCAGGGACCTAGAGTCTCCTTGACCGACTTTCGGGGCCAGAGGTCGGTGCTCCTCTACTTCAGCATGGGCCCCGGGTGATACGGGTGCATGCAGCAGGTAGTTGACCTGCAGAACAGCAAGGAGTTCCAGCAGCTGGATGTCGAGCTGCTAAGTATCTCCCCCGATTCCTTGGAGGCGTGGCAGGAGGGCGCCTCGGAGTTCGGCATCCAGACTCCGGTCCTCTCGGATGCGGAGAACGGAGTGGCCAGCGCCTACGGGGTGATGCAGTGGGCGATGGGATCCGAGCCGGGACACACCTTCATCCTGGTGGACCGCGACGGCCGGATCCGATGGATCAAGGACTACGGCGCTCCGCAGAACGGAGGCCTCATGTACGTCGCTCCGGAGGATCTGGTCCCGCAGCTCGCCAGTCGCTCAGGCTGACTCGGATTCCCTACCGGCCTCATTCCTGTCCCGTTTCTGTCCCGCGAGAGGATGAGAAACGACGGGCACTGACGGGAAATGCCGGGAACCTAAAAGCTCTGCTCAGAGGGCCTCCACGCCTATCCTTGCAGGCAGCGAGATCCTGTGTGAACGGGCTTGAAAACCGCAGACCCCGCAAGGGGTCCGGGGGTTCGAATCCCTCTCCCCCCGCTCTCTAGGGCGCTTTTGCACTGGAGCAGGTGCCGGAACGGTTCATGCAACCGTCCCGCATCCCGTTTCTGTCCCGTATGGGGCTGCTCTAGATCCTGCATCATCCAGTCATGGCAAGCCTCGACCCATGCGACGACCCCTCTATTCGGGCGGGGTTGGTTGACGAGGCCGCTCAGCGATTTATCGAGGAGCACTTGGAGCTGGTCGGCCGGGCAAATAGGGGAAAAGAAGCCCTGTACGTCTGTCCCTCGTCTGGGCAGCTGTGGCTTGGAGACCTGCCTGCTGGCGCCACGGCAGCCTGCGACTTCGGATCGTTCACGAGCATCCCGCATGGTATTCGGTGACATACGAGGATTGGCGGCCCGAGCCACTGCCTGAGGGATGGGAGATACTGCCCAACGAAATCCGGCGAACGTTTGAAGAGGAGCTCAGACGGGAAGTCGCTCGAGGACACCCACTCTATGGCGAGACAGTCGTTGCCATCGCCAAGTGTGTCGGGTGCGACGACGTACTCTTCAGCATTGAGGGCGAGTATGTCCGCTGGACCGTCGTTCACTTAACCTTCGCTCGACATCCCGAGGAGCCGCCGTGGCCGATGGCCGAACGCTTCAATGCTTTCGCTGAAGCTCGTCGGCGTCTTGCGGATCATCGCCATTAGTCTCGGGTTGAGTTGCACTCACTTAATTCGGACGCTCCCTTCGCATGCGCGAAACGAGCAGCCTTAGGCTGCCAGATCCCCCTATAGGACCTTCTTAGAGGAGTTCCTCTCGCTGCTTGGCCGCAGAACGGGGCCTTACGGGAGCCGCTCCGAGCCTCCATATCTGGTCTCGGTCGCGGCGATGAGCTCCGGCGATCTCCCGCAGGTGGACGAAGAGAAGGCCGGTCGCCAAGAACGGATCTGAGCTTCCTCGTCGGCACGTGACCACGCTGAATCGCGTTTCCTCGATAGCTGACAAGACCTCCGGTCGATGAACCATCGCGTCGTCACACGTGATCAGGCCCTCGGCATCGCGCGCGTGGAGTTCACGAATGAGGTCGTGGTCATGACGGCCGAACAAAGATGGGTCGATCTCCTCGAGAGGCGCGATCTCGATCTCTAGGGGTTGGGTAAGCTTTCGTAGAGCCTCGCGCAGGATAGGCTTCGGGAAGCTCTCGTCCAAGACAAAGACTGGACGACTACGCGGCGTGGCGGAGGTTGCGCGCGAGCCGCTCCTCCAGATCGATCGCGTCCTTCACGTTTTCTGGTGTCAGTCGCGGATAGAGCTCGATGATCCCGTCGGAGTCAAAGCCCTGACGGGAAAGGCCCCAAATGGTCTGCGTCGGAATCCGCGTGTCCACCACGTGAGGTTCCCCGGACAGCTTGCCGGGGATGATTCGGAGAGTCGGACCGGGTTGCGAGAGATCAGGCCCAATGATGTGAGGGTGGATGCTCCACGGGCGAAGCAGGTCCAACCCCTTGTCGGACGCGAGAGTTTGTGCGTAGCCGTGCCTAAGCGGGATGAAGACGTCCTCGCCAGCGTGGATTACGATTCCGCCCCTTGGATCCACCGAGACGATTACGCTCTCTTTGCTAAGGCGATCTCCGAGATTCTCTACGCTTCTCAGCGCCCGACGAATCTTTGCCATCGACGTCTTTGGAACTCTGGAGAGAGCCTCAGGCTTGTCCTCCCTTCGCAGCCAGTCGATCAGGCGCAGGGCCAGAAGATCAGAGAAGGACCACCTCTTGACCTTCGTCCTCGACACGCTGGGAGTCCAAATGCCAGCGCGGTCCCAGTAGTGCAGGGTGCTCTTGGGGACGCCAGCGAGGGCCGCGGCGCGGTCAGCAACGTAGGCAGCCCCAGTGGGGAGGCTTGAGACGGTCACGGCGTCATCTTACCGAGGGGGGCCGACCTGACGAAGCATGCGAATCGGCCCGTTGGGAGCCCTCGCCGGACCGAGGGGTGAGAGTTGCTTCTGTCCCGTTTCTGTCCCGCGAGAGCATGAGAAACAACGGGAAGTAACGAGCAGCAGCAGGTAGTCGAAATGCCTGGTCACGAGCATCGCGAGACCGTTGTCCCAGGTCAGTGAATACGGGGAAAAAGCCTTGAACACCGCTAGGCCCGATGAGGGCCTCCTGGGTTCGAATCCCAGTCCCCCCGCCGTCTACCTGCTTATTTGCGGGAGGGAAGACGCTGGAACGGTTCATCTAAACCGTCTCTCATCCCGTTTCTGTCCCGGGCGAGCTTGCGGGGCCGGAATCCTCGATCTCATTGCGGACTTTGAGTTCGGAACCGGATGATGAGCAACGCAGCGCCCAGCACTCCCGCCGCACCGAGCAATATCATCGGCCAGGGGAGCCCACCGCTGCTATCCGATGACTCGTGTCGGGGCAACGGCCCTCTGCCTCCACGTTGAAGTCATCGGCTAGACGTACGGACGCGAGGTTGTTCCCGAAGAGTTGCGTTGTGGGTGCTCGGCGTCGCTCCGGCTGGCACTGCCAGGGACGTACCGGCGGTGGGTCGAGAGCGCAGACCAAACCGTACGCGTCCTGGGTGGCCGCCGCGACGTCAGTGGGCGTCGGGCGCCGCAACTTCCTGGTGGACGCTGACTTGGGTTCGAGCGGTTCGCGACGGTGGGCGGTGGTCGACCGTTGGCAGCCGACTGCATGCAGGCGGTCGTGGACGGCCACCGGGCCGGAAGGACCGCCCGGGAGCTGGCCGCGAGGTTCAGGATCAGTACGACCAGCGTCAAGCGCCTGGTCCGCCGGGCGGGTGCGGGAAGCGCGGTAGAGTACCACCTCCGACGGGCTCGAAGTGGTGCGCCTGACCAGCGGAAGTGTGGGGACGCCGCACGGAGGACATCGGATGGATGAGCACGGCGACGCCTTGGCGCAGGCGCGGCGGGCCTCTGAGGCACGAGACTGGCCCACCGCCGCCGCGCAGTTCGACATGCTCGAGTCCGAGCAGCTGACCGCCGACGACCGCGCTGCCCATGCCGAAGCCGTGTGGTGGCTCGGCCGCACCGAAGATGCGCTGCGCCTCGGTGCTACCGCGTACGACGCCTTCCTTGCCGACTCCCGCCCGGTCGAGGCCGCGATGAGGGCAATGAGACTCGGGGTCCTTCACTTGGCGCGCGGCGACGAGCAGCAAGGTGCCGGCTGGCTCGGGCACGCCGGACGACTGGCTGAGGGGATTCCGGAGTGCGCGCTGCACGGGTACGTGGCCGGCTTCACCGAGGTGGAGTTGAGCCTCATCGCAGGTGAACCAGCCGCGGCGGTCGACGCCGCCCGTCGGGTGCAGGACATCGGCCGCCGGTTCGACACCCCCGAGCTGGTGGCCCAGGGCCTTCACGGCGAGGGTCGCGCCCTGATCAAGTCGGGCCAGGTCGTCGACGGCCTGGCGTTGCTCGACGAGGCAATGGTCGCCGTCCTGCACGGGCAGTTCGATCCCTTTCTCACCACCGCCCTCTCGTGCAACGCGGTCGCGGCCTGTCACGAGGTGGGCGACGTGCGCCGGATGGCGCGGTGGACCGAGCTGACCGAGCAGTGGTTGGCATCGCTGCCAGCGGCGGTGGTGTTCAACGCGATGTGCCGCGTCCACCGAGCGCTTGTGCAGGTGCTGCAGGGCGAGTGGGATGAGGCAGAGCGGGACATGCTGCGGGTGGTGGCGAACCTCGACGCCAACCAGGTCTTCTACGCCGCGGAGGCGTGGTACGTCGTCGCCGAGTTGCGCCGCTTGCGCGGGGACCCGCGCGCCGCCGACGCCTATGACGAAGCCCGCGCTCGCGGACGCGACCCGCAGCCGGGGCAGGCGCTGCTGCGGCTCCAGCAGGGCGATGCGACGGGTGCCGCGACGTCGGTGCGGGCCGCCCTCGCGGCGGTCGGGGCAGACCCGCTGCGCAGGGCGCCGATCTGCGCGGCGGCGGTCGAGATCGCGCTCACCGCCGGGCGGCTGGAGGATGCGGCGGCTGCCGAATCCGAGCTCGCGGCGACGGCAACGAGGTACGCCACCTCGGGGCTGGAGGCCACGGCGGTCACCGCGCGCGGTGCGGTTCTGCTGGCCGAGGGCCGGGCGGAGGAGGCCCTGCCGGTGCTGCGCGACGCATCCCGGCGCTGGCACGAGCTG
Source organism: Actinomycetota bacterium (assembly GCA_036000545.1). Lineage (GTDB taxonomy): Bacteria > Actinomycetota > UBA4738 > UBA4738 > CALAEC01 > DASYVD01. Next base: position 15,964 of record DASYVD010000013.1, read on the forward strand.
GGCGCAGTGCACGAGGCCGCGTGCACCGGCTTTCGGCTCGCCGAGGCATACCGGGCCCTTGGTGACGAGGTAGCGGCCGCAGCGGAGCAAGAGCGGGCACAGGCGACGTTCGATCGGCTTGGCGCTTACCGACTTGCGCCGGAACCGCCCGGCGGACTCACCCGACGTGAGTGCGAGGTGCTTGCGCTGGTGGCCGGAGGAGACTCGAACCGGCAGATCGGCGAGCAGCTGTATATCAGTGAGCGCACCGTCGCCCGCCACCTGACGAACATCTTCCACAAGATCGGTGTGACCTCCCGTACGCAGGCCGCTCGCTACGCCCTCGACCGCGGAATATCGACGTCCCGGTGACGGTGGCGCGGCTACGCACAACCGCGTAGGTCCGCCATCGAGATTGGTCAATCGCGCCGATGCCTGCCTCCTGCCGCGCGGCATAGCGTCCCGGTAAACGCGCCGCACGGGCGCCCGGAATCAGGGAGTGGTGACGATGGGTAACTTCAACGAGACCCGGGTCCAGCAGGCCATGCCGGATCCAACGACCAGGGTCAGGGTCTCCGCCAAGGATGAGCTCGATGTGTGGGTCATGGGCGAGGGCGATCCGGTTGTCTTCATCCACGGCGGGATGGCACGCGACTTGCTCAAGCCCCTCGCGGACGAGCTCGTCAGGACAGGGGGCTACCAGGCGATCCACTACGGTCGGCGCGGTCACGGCGGTCACGGACTGCCTGGCGAGACCGCCGACATTGCTGGGCAGGCGACCGACGTCGTCACGATCCTCGACGCGCTGGGGATCGACAAGGCGCACGTGGCCGGGCATTCCTTCGGCGCCGACATCGCCTTGGAGTTGGCGACACGGGTGCCCGATCGTGTTCTGTCGGCCACCCTGCTCGAAGCCCCGTTTGCGCAGACCGAAGCCATGCAGCAGGGCCTGAAGGACCTGGGTGTGGCGATGTCGCTCATCGCGGACAAGTACACGAACGGATACGTCGACGGCGCCGTCACGACGTTCTGGGAGTTCACCTCGGAGGTCGAGGGCTTGGCCGAGATCATTGAGCCTGTGCTGCCCGAGGGTGCCCGAGAGCTCGCTGCAGTGGATCTTGGCACCTGGCTCCAGGTCGACCTGCCGGCCATGGGCAAATGGATGGCTGACCCGGCGGCGGTGAAGGACATCACCACGCCGATGGCATGGATCGGCGCCACTGATAGCGCGCCCGTGTTCACCGAGAGCCGTTCGCTACTTCAGCAGTGGCTGCCCACTACAAGGGCCTCCGACATCGTCGGGGTCGGGCACTACTTCCCTGTTCTGAGGCCTGCCGAAACGGCTACCGCCCTTGACGAGCTGTTGAGGAGCCAGGCCCCAGCCCGTTAGGCGCACAGCAGACTTGAGTCACGGCGCCGCAGCCAACCAGATCGCGGGCGCGTTGCCGGCGGGCGGGCAACTCCTCGTCCTGATCCGGCTGCGGGCCAGCGATCACTGTGCTCTCATCGGCTGTCAGCGAGATCGTGCCATTGGGATGACAGGCAGAAGGCTGCGTCTTTTCGCCGCCTACCGTCTCCGCGGTCCCCGGACTGTTGTGGCTGACCAGGCGAACCGACACTGACCCGTACGGGGCACCTACCCTCATCGTCAAGGGATTCAGGCCGTCTCCGATCCTTTTCGGCAACGCGGGAGCTGTCGGAGTAGGCACCGGTTCGTCCCCGGCGTAGGCAAGCGAGGGTTCCCCACGCGCCTCCTCGCCTAAGGCGTTGAGCCGTCCTGCATCGCCTGCATGTTCTTCATCATGACCGCCTCGGCCGTGCGCAGCTCTTCGCTGGGGCTGAACCACAAGATCTCGGTGCCGGGCTCGTTCTTCACCGGGACGTGGCCGGGCGGCGTGTAGAAGGCGTCGCCAACCTCGAAAACCTCATCACGGTCGGCGTACCGAGCGGTCATCTTGCCCTTGAAGACGTAGCCCCAATGTGGGCACTGGCAGCGGTCGTCCGGAAGTCCCTTCATGAGGGGCGTCGCATCGATGTCCTGGTGGACCGACGTGAAGCTCGCGGTGTAGACGTCGACCTCGTCGCGCAGATCCACCACCGGGCCAGCCTCCTGGCGTTGTGGCGCGCTGTCCCTTGAGACCTTCGGCATCTCCATCGCCTCCTTCGACTGGGTCGTGGCGCGCTAGATGCCGAGAGGTTACGCCGTCATGAGGGCGCCTAGATCGAAGGACCCAATAAGTCCACGCGCTCCAGCGCGTGAGGC
>DASYVD010000014.1:0-6319 GCA_036000545.1 Actinomycetota bacterium
GGCACGGCGGGGGCTTGTCGGGGCCGCCACTACAATCTCCCCGTGGGCACCGACACGCTCGTGATTCACGGGGCCCGTGAGCACAACCTCAAGAACGTCACGCTGGAGCTACCCCGCAACCAGCTCATCGTGTTCACGGGCCTGTCCGGCTCAGGGAAGAGCTCCCTGGCCTTCGACACCATTTACGCCGAGGGCCAGCGGCGCTACGTGGAATCGCTCTCCGCCTACGCCCGGCAGTTCCTGGGCCAGATGGAGAAGCCCGACGTGGACTTCATCGAGGGTCTGTCCCCGGCCATCTCCATCGACCAGAAGTCCACGTCCAAGAACCCCCGATCGACGGTGGGGACCATCACGGAGATCTACGACTACCTCCGAGTGCTGTACGCCCGGATCGGCCATCCCCACTGTCCCAAGTGCGGGCGGCCCATCGGCCGGCAGACCCCCGAGCAGATCGTTGACCAGGTGATGCAGCTCCCTGAGGGGACGCGGTTCATGATCCTCGCACCCGTGGTCCGGGGCCGAAAGGGTGAGTACGAGAAGCTTCTGGCCGACCTGGCCCGCCGGGGGTTCCCCCGGGCCCGGATCGACGGCGAGATCCGCGACCTGTCGGAAGTCATCCGACTGGACCGCTACTACAAGCACACGATCGAGGTGGTGGTGGACCGCCTCGTGGCCAGGCCCGACATCCGCCGCCGGGTCGCGGACTCGATCGAGACGGCGCTCCAGCTGGCTGAGGGAATCGCGGCCATCGCCGTGCAAACGCCGGACGGGAAGGAGGACGTGCAGCACTTCTCGCAGAAGCTGGCCTGCACGTACGATGGCATCTCGTTCGACGAGCTCCAACCCAGGAACTTCTCGTTCAACTCGCCGTACGGGGCGTGTCCGACGTGCGACGGCCTGGGGACCCGCCTGGAGGTCGAACCCGAGCTCGTGGTTCCCGATCTCGAGCTCTCCATCGAAGAGGGGGCCATCGCGCCGTGGGCCGGGACCCGCCTCGAGTACTGGTACCGGGTGCTCGAGTCGGTCGCCGAGGCCCACGGCTTCTCCACCAAGACTCCGTGGAAGAAGCTCACGAAGAAGGCCCGCGAGATCGTGCTGTTCGGCTCGGACCAGGAGATCCACGTCCGGTACCGGAACCGGTACGGGCGGACACGCTCGTACTGGACCACGTACGAAGGCATCGTCCCGGCCGTCGAACGCCGGTACGAGGAGACCGACTCCGACAGCCAGCGGGACCGGCTCGAGCAGTACATGCGGGAGGTTCCGTGCCGGACCTGTCACGGCGCGCGCCTTCGGCCGGAGAGCCTGGCGGTGACGATCGGCGTGGTGAACATCGCCCAGCTGACCACGCGATCGATCCGCGACACGCTCGCGTTCTTCGAGCAGGTGGACCTGTCCGAGCGAGAGCGGATGATCGCCGAACGCCTGATGAAGGAGATCCGGGCACGGCTGGGCTTCCTGGTCGACGTGGGGCTCGACTACCTGGCGCTGGCCCGGGCCTCGGCCACCCTGGCGGGCGGTGAGGCCCAGCGAATCCGCCTGGCCACCCAGATCGGGAGCGGATTGGTCGGTGTCCTGTACATCCTGGACGAGCCGTCGATCGGCCTGCACCAGCGGGACAACCGGCGGCTGATCGACACGTTGGTCCGCCTGCGGGACCTGGGCAACACGCTGATCGTCGTGGAGCACGACGAGGCCACCATCCGGGCCTCGGACCACATCGTGGACATCGGGCCGGGCGCGGGCAACGACGGCGGCGAGATCGTGTACTCGGGCGACCTCAAGGGACTGCTGGACGACGACGGGTCCCTGACCGGCGCCTTCCTTTCCGGAAAGCGCGTGATCCCCACTCCCCAGGTCCGCCGGACCCCTGGCGAGCAGTGGCTGAAGGTGCTGGGGGCGAGGGAACACAACCTGAAGGACGTGAACTTCGCGTTGCCCCTCGGGCTCTTTGCCTGCGTCACGGGCGTGAGCGGCTCGGGCAAGTCCACGCTGGTCCAGGAGGTCCTGCTCCGAGCGCTCATGCAGAAGCTGTATCGGTCGCGCGTCCTCCCGGGGAAGCACCGTCGCCTCGTCGGGTGGGAACGCATCGACAAGGTCATCGACATCGACCAGTCGCCCATCGGCCGGACCCCGAGGTCCAACCCGGCCACGTACACGGGGATGTTCGACCACATCCGCGCGTTGTTCGCGCAGGTTCCAGAGGCTCGGGTCCGCGGGTATCGGCCTGGGCGGTTCTCGTTCAACGTCCGCGGCGGGCGGTGCGAGAACTGCGCCGGCGACGGACAGATCAAGATCGAGATGCACTTCCTCCCGGACGTCTACGTCACATGCGAGGTGTGCAAGGGCCACCGGTACAATCGCGAGACGCTCGAGGTCAAGTACAAGAACCGTTCGATCGCCGACGTCCTGGAGATGAGCGTCGACGAGGCTCTGGAGTTCTTCCAGAACATCCCGGTCATCAGCCGGCACCTCCAGACGCTCTCGGACGTCGGCCTGGGGTACGTCAAGCTCGGACAGCCCGCGCCCACGCTGTCGGGCGGCGAGGCCCAGCGGATCAAGCTGTCCTCTGAGCTCCAGAAGCGCGCCACGGGCAACACCCTGTACGTCCTGGACGAACCGACGACCGGGCTGCACTTCGAGGACGTGCGGAAGCTCTTGGCGGTGCTCCAGCGCCTGGTGGGTGCGGGCAACACGGTGCTCGTGATCGAGCACAACTTGGACGTCATCAAGACCGCCGACTGGATCGTCGACCTCGGGCCGGAGGGTGGAGACGCTGGTGGCAGGATCGTCGCCGAGGGTCCGCCGGAAGCCGTGGCCGCCAACGCCGGGTCCTATACGGGACAGTTCCTGGCCGAGGTGCTTGGGGCGCTCCCGCTGGAGCGTGAGCGGATCCCGCAGGACGCATAGCACGGGCGCGCGTCCCAGCCGGGCTTGCTAGCATGGCCCGCGCTCATGTCCAGGAAGGTCCTTCCGGCCGTCTTCGTCCTCACGATCATGGCGGCGGCGTGTGCCACCCCGACCCCGCCGAGCGTCACCTTTGGCTCCGGCAAGCAGTTCGTCCCGGAGGTCGCCGACTTCCTCGACGACGTGGGCCTTGGCGCATCCGTCGCGGTGGACGCCCAGGGCACGCCGTACATCTCCTACTTCGGGTTCCTTCCGGAGCTGAAGGAGGGAGAGATCGCGCCGACCCGTCCCATCGGCGCACCCTCCCTTCCCGCGGTCCTCATGGCCAGCACGAAGGACGGCATCTGGACCCGGGGGGCGGTGGCCACGCAGGCCCCCATCCCGAACGTGAGCGTGCCGTTCGGCCCGGCAACCGTGCGCCAGGTCAAGTCGATGACCTCCCAGAACGTGAATGGGACGGCCCTGGCCATCGATCCGTCGGGGGGATTCCACGTGGCCTGGGCCGCCGATACCGGTCTGTGGTACGCGGAGAGCACGGGAACCTCGTTCACGGCCACGCTCCTGCAGGCGATGAGCCCGAGCCTGGAACGTGCGGGCCCACTCGGGCCTCCCGCCGTGGCTGTGACCCCGTCGGGCACGCCCTGGGTGGCCTTCATGCTGACCACGGCCCGAGGCCAGGAGCTCACGGTGAAGACGATGGTCGCAGGGGCGTGGAAGACCGACGTGCTGGAGACGATCCCGCGGAGGTCTGGTCCGTCGCAACCGTACCGGGTCGCCGCCACCATCTCCGCGTCCGGCCAGCCCGTGGTGGTGTACTCGAACGGATCGAGCGTATATGCGGCGGAGCTGGGCGGAGGTGAGGAGGGAGGCTGGGCCTTCTCGACCGTCGAGTCCGGCGCCGACGGCTACGGGCTGTCAGCGACCGCCGGGAAGGACGGGATCATCCACGTCTCGTACTACGCAGGCGATCAAGTGCACGCGGCCACGTCGAAGGACGGGATCTCGTGGCAGGCCACCACCGTGGCCGATGTGGGCAAGGGGGCCAACGAGGCCGGCCGATCCACCGGGATCGCCTCGGACGACGCCGGCACCGTGTCCGTCACCTGGTACGACCCTGGGACAGACAGCGTGCAGCTGGCGTCGGCCACCGGTGACTCGTTCGAGCCGATCGAGGTGAAGGGCACGAACGGCGGCGCCTTGCCGGCCTTGGCCGCAACGCCAGACGGCTCGGCCGTCTACGTTGCCTGGTACTCGGAGACCACCCAGGACCTGATGCTGGGGACCTCCGCCGAAGTGAGCGGGCTGGACCTGGCGGTCCCCAGCCCAACTCCCTCAGCGGTGCCGACCACCACCACGCCGGCGAGCCAGTGCACGAAGGCGTCGAACGGGGTGGTGGACATCGTAGCCCAGGGCATCGCCTACGACACCAACTGCCTCGAGGCCCCCGCGAGCACACCGTTCACCATCGCGTTCGACAACAAGGACACGGGCATTCAGCACAACGTGTCGGTCTATCCGAGCGCCACCGACCTCACCAAGCCAATCGAGCAGGGGGAGATCATCACCGGCCCGGCCACGGCCGACTACAAGGTGCCCGCGCTGAAGCCCGGCGATTACTACTTCCACTGCGACGTGCACCCGACCCAGATGAACGGCACCCTCCGAGTGGCTGGCGGCGGTGGCGGAGGCGGTGGCGGCTCGGGAGGTGGCGGCGGCGGTGGCTCGACAGGCGGCGGAGGCGGTGGCACCACCACGGAGGTGACGGCGCAGGGATTGGCGTTCGACACGGACACCATCACCCTGGCCGCGGGCACGAAGTCCACCATCACGTTCACCAACGACGACGCCGGGATTCAGCATGACATCGCCATCTTCCCCAACTCGACCGATCTGAGCAGTCCACTGTTCCGGGGGGACCTGGTGACCGGCCCCGACAAGGTCACTTACACGATCCCGGCGCTCAAGTCGGGGACGTACTACTTCCACTGCGACGTCCATCCGACGATGAGCGGGCAGGTGGTCGTGAAATAGGCATGGAGGTGCGGCGGCGCTCCCCGGAGGGCGCAGGTCCCGCCCATAGAATGGGTCCGTGAGCGTCGCCCGCCCCGATACCTCGACCATCCCCGACGCGCCCGGCGTCTACCTCTTCCGGGATGCGGACGGCCGCGTGGTCTACGTTGGCAAGGCCACCTTGCTCCGCAAGCGCCTGACGAGCTATTGGGGAAAACCGCTTCATCCCAGGACCGAGGCCATGATGGCGGCCGCGGAATCGGTGGAGTGGATCGTTGCGTCGAACGAGGTCGACGCTCTGATGCTCGAGTACAACCTGATCAAGGAGCACCTTCCTCGGTTCAACATCCGGTATCGCGACGACAAGTCCTACCCGTACCTCGCGCTTACCGTGGGGGAGCGGTGGCCCCGAGCCCAGGTCGTGCGGGGAACCAGGCGCAAGGGGGTCAGGTACTTCGGGCCCTTCGCCCATGCCTACGCCATCCGCGAGACCCTCGATGCCCTTACCCGCGTGTTCCCCGTCCGGACCTGCTCCAATGCGTTCTTCGACCAGCGGGCCCGTGCCCGACGGCCCTGCCTGTACTACGACATCGGGCGGTGCGCCGGCCCATGTGTGCCCGAGGTCACCGGCGTGACAGATGAGTCCTACCGCGCACACGTCGACGCCCTGGCCGACTTCCTGTCCGGCAACGAGCGCCCCGTCCTGCGGAGGTTAGAGCGGGAGATGGGAGAGGCCTCCGGACGGCGGGAGTACGAGCTCGCGGCGAAGCTCCGCGACCAGCTCGTGGCAGCCCGACGGGCCTTGGAGAGCCAGGAGATGGTCCTCACGCAGGCGGAGAACCTCGATGTCATCGGCCTGGCCGAGGATGACCTCGAGGCCGCGTTCCAGGTGTTCTTCGTCCGGAAGGGACGGGCGATGGGGCGCAAGGGGTGGATCGTGGACCGGGTGGAGGAGCTGGACCGCCCCGGACTGCTGGCGTCCTTCGTCCGCGAGCTGTACATGGAGCGCGAGGAGGTTCCGCCCCGGATCCTGGTACCGGAGGCGCCCGCCGACGCGGATGTCCTGGCCAGGTGGCTCTCCGGCCGGCGGGGCGGCCCCGTCTCGTTCGCGGTCCCTCGCCGGGGCGCCAAGCGCAAGCTGCTGCAGGTGGTCACTCAGAACGCTCGGGAGCACTTCCAGCGCCACAAGCTTCGACGGGCTTCCGACTTCGGCGCGCGGTCGCGGGCCCTGACGGAGCTGGCCACCGTCCTCGGCCTGCCCCAGGCGCCCCTTCGGATCGAGGCCTACGACATCTCCAATCTCGGGCCCACGGACACGGTCGGATCCATGGTCGTGTTCGAGGACGGGCTCCCCAAGCGATCCGACTACCGCCGATTCGAGATCAAGGGAGTGCCCGGACAG
>DASYVD010000015.1:0-41503 GCA_036000545.1 Actinomycetota bacterium
CTCCTGCCCTGGCGTCGCTAGAGCGCCTTCTCTGAAGCACGGGCGAGCCTCCCCGGCTGGCACCGTCAAGGGGCCAACTACTGTCCCTCCTGCTTCCGTTTTGCTTGCCCCGCTGTCCGGTTCGAGAAATCGGAAGGAGGGGAAACAGGGCGCTGAACTGTACCTCCGTCGTGGGCGCTGGTGGTTTCGAACCACCGACCTCCGCCTTGTAAGGGCGGCGCTCTCCCACTGAGCTAAGCGCCCGGGCTATGGTGCCACGGTGCGCCCCCGGGCGTCCGCACCTGCGTTGACGCCCTGGACGCTCGCTCGGGGGCGGTGCCACACTCTCGACACCGCCCCGAGGAGGAAGCCGTGGCCGAGTTCGAGACCATCAAGTACTCCGTGCACGACGGCCTGGCCACGATCGAGCTGGCCAGGCCGGAGAAGCTGAACGCGATGAACGCGCAGATGTTCTACGACCTGGGTGAGGCCGCGGAGCGAGCCGCTTCCGACCCCGGAGTTCGGGTCGTCCTGCTCAAGGGGCAAGGGCGGGCCTTCTGCTCGGGGATCGACGTGTCGCTTCTCGGCCAACTCGCGGGCACCCGCGGTGCCCGGTTCCGGTCGTTCGTCCTGGCCGCGCAGCGCCCCTTTCTCCTCCTTGCTCAGATGGGCAAGCCGACCGTGGCGGCCGTGCGGGGACACGCCCTCGGTGCAGGCTTCCAGCTTGCACTGGCGTGTGACCTGCGGGTGGCAGCCGACGACGCGAGCTTCGCCATGCTCGAGGTCAAGTTCGGGCTGGTACCGGACCTCGGTGGGACGCACCGGTTGGTCCGTCTGGTCGGCCCGGCCCGGGCGAAGGAGATCGCTTGGATCGGTGCGACGCTGGACGCCACCGACGCGGAGCGGCTCGGCCTGCTGAATCGCGTGGTCCCCGCGGACACGCTGGACAAGGAGGCCGAGGCGTACGCGCGAGAGGTGGCCGCGTCCCCGCCGATCCCGGTCAGCCTGACGAAGACGGCGATCAACCGTGCCGAGGAGACCCCGCTCGAGAGCGCGCTCGAACGGGACGCGCAAGCCCAGGCAGCGTGCGTGGACACGGAGGACCATCGGGAGGCGGTGGCCGCCTTCTTGGAGAAGCGGCCGCCGCGGTTCACCGGTCGCTGACGCCCGGAAGCGAGACCCTCAAGAGGCAGGGCCTCGGGAACAGCTCCAACCCCCCGCTCGCTAGGAGGGCAGGTCGAAGATCTGCCGGAGCCCCTCCACGGCCTCAGCCTGGGAGGCCGCCTCCTGTTCTCCGCTTTCTTGCCCGGCTTCCCGAGTCAGGTCGATCGTCGTCACCGGCTCGTTGGCTTTCAGCTCGGACTCTACGAGATTCGCCAGCCGATTGATGAGGTCGAGTCGCTCTCGAAGCTTCTCCGCCCAACGCTCAAACGGGGCGATCTGGTCAATGACGTCCTGGATCTCACGCTCCGTGGCCCCAGCCCAGGAGCGCAGGTAGATGAGGTTCTCCTCGTGCAGGTTGGATCCACGCTCCGTCTGCATGGTCTTCCTCCTACGTCTCAACATGAGCGAAGCATGCCTCAGCCAAGCATAGGAAGCATGCGTCGTTTGAAGTAGTGCCGGGCGCCCCCTTGGGCGGCGAAAGTGACCGTGACCTCCTCGCCCACAGGTCAGGCGCCGCGACGGTGCCGGCCAGGTCTCGAATGAGGAGCCGTTTCTACCGTCTCCGCGGCCTCAGGTTCAGCCGGAACCCGCATCTTCCGTCCGCCGATTCGCCGCCACCAAGGGCGGTGGGCGCCGCCGCTATTCTCAAGTGGGTCGCCACAGCGGCCGCAGAACCTCCGGTCGGCCTTATTGCTGGTCCCGCATTTACCGCAGATCACGTTCCCGGTCCCCACCCCGCGATCGGGGCTCTTGACCAACCCCTCCGCGCCATTAGAGGCGGGTTCTTCCCCCGGAGGCGTCGCGGCGACAAGGGAAGCCGCCTCTGCATCCTCAGCTCTGGCCTCAGCCTCCCGAGCCTTGGCCTCTGCCGCCTCCGCCTGGGCCTCTGCCTCGAGGGCTCTCGCTTCCGCCCCCTGGGCCTCGGCCTCGAGGGCTCTCGCCTCAGCCCCCCGGATCCGGGCTTCGGCTTCCTGCACCCGGGCTTCGGCCTCCTTGACCCGCTCCCTGACCTCGTTGGCTCGGGTCTCGGCCTCTTCCGTTCTCGCCTCGGCCTCCCGAGCCTTGGCCTCTGCCGCCTCCGCCTGGGTCTCTGCCTCGAGGGCTCTCGCCTCCGCACGCTGGATCCGGCCTTCGGCCTTGCTGAACCTGCCATCGGCCTCCCGGACCCGATCCTCCGTCTGCCCGGCCTTGGCTTCGGCCGCCTCCGCCTGGGCCTCCGCCTCGAGGGCTCTCGCCTCGGTCTCCCCGGCCCTGGTCTCGGCCTCTTGGGCTCGGGTTTCAGTCTGGATCACTCTCGCATCAGCCCCCTCGAACCGGCCCTCGGCCTCTGCTGCTCTGGCCTCGGCCTCCCGAGCCTTGGCCTCTGCCGCCTCCGCCTGGGCCTCCGCCTCGAGGGCTCTCGCCTCAGCCCCGTGGATCCGGGCCTCGGCCTCCCGGAGCCGGGCCTCGGCCCCTTGGACCCGCCCCCTAACCTCTTTGGCTCGGCCCTCGGCCTCGTTCGCTCGGGCGTCTGCCTCCCGGGCCTTGGCTTCAGCAGTCTCCGCATGGGCCTCCGCCTGAAGGGCTATCGCCTCCGCGCCTTGGGCCTCCGCCTCGAGGGCTCTCGCCTCAGCCCCTCGGATCCGGCCTTCGGCTTCCTGCACCCGGGCTTCGGCCTCCTTGGCCCTGCTTTCGGCCTCCTGGAGCCGAGCCTTCCCGTCACTGCTGCCCGGAGCGGCCTCGTGCTGATCCTTGGGCTCGGCCTCGGGAATGACAACGGCAACCTCGGGCGTTAGCGTCGCCAGCGCCGTTTCCTCCGCGGGCGAGGACTTGGGCCCCGATGCGAAATCGGAGGAGGATCCTGCCGCGTCCGGCGAGTCATCCACTCCGTTGGTTTCGGCGATCGCTGACCTGCTCAGGGCAGCACCAGATACCGGAGCCTCCTTGTCCCTACGAGCGGGCATGACCGGCTCGATGAGGCTAGACGACTCCTGCATCATCACATCGGCCGAAGCAGGCTCGGCCTCGCCGATCTCCGTAGCTGCAGGGTCCCGCTCCTCCCTCGATATGCGCTGGCCGGACCACTCGAGCAAAGCCCCGCACGAGCCGCAGAAGGCGTCGTCGTCTTCGTTCTCCAGGCCGCACTGCTTGCAGAGAATCATTTCGCAAGTACCTCCCGTTCACTATGAATCGCGGGCATCGTCCGGCCCCCGGAAGCCTCGCGCCGACGAGGACAGGACGGTTTGTCTCTCCCTTGCCCCAGACATTGACCACCGAGGAGATCGTGGGGTCCGGCGTTGATGAGCTCGAAGCCCCCCGTCGAGGGGTTCATTGGCCACCCAAATGTGGCGACTCTTGCATAGCCCGATGGCTCCTCACCGCCCTCTCCCCGCTCAGGTGAGTGGAGATGATAATGCCCCCACCGGGTCGCCGACTAGACCCATCTTGACCACCGGGAGGCGGTGGCCCGCCTTCTTGCAGGGGCCGCCCCGGTTCACCGGACGCTGACGCCCCAAGGCGAGACCCCCGAGGGGGAGAGGGCCCTCGGGGGTCACGGTGGGCGTCTTGGCCTCCGCCCGGTGGGGCTGGGAGGCGGTCACGCCGCGAGGATCCTTCCCGCCGCCCGAAGCACCTAAACTGCCTCAACGTCCCAAGCCCGGCGAGGCAACAAGCCGCCCGCCCGTACTTGGAAGATGAATGCCGCGCCGTTTCAGCATCTCAGCGGAGCCGGACTAGTCATTTTTGACTCTTGCCAATGAAAACAATGCCTTGCTAGCGTTCCCCGATCGCTTCCCTTTTGGGAAGCGCGCCCGGAGACATCGATGGCTTATCCCCAGCCATACATAGTGCCCGCGAGGCCCGAACTCTCGCCCCCAGAGGGCGCTCCGGCCACGTTCCAGATTCGGTGCTTTGGGCCGTTCTCGATGACCGTACAGGGACGAGCCATCGACCTGGGGGCACTACGGCCCCGGATCCGGAGGCTCCTGAGGCTGCTCGCCTTTCGGGCCGGCCGTCCGGTCCACCGAGAGGTCCTCACCGAGGCGCTCTGGCCGGGAGCGGATCCCGCCACGGCCGCAAGGAACCTGCACGTGGCCATCTCAACCCTCCGCCATGTGCTCGAACCCGACCTCCGCAAGGGCACGCCCAGCAGCCTGATCTCCAGGGACGGCGACACCTACCGGCTGTATCTACCCGCACACGCTTCGGTGGACGCTCTGGAGTTGGACGGCCGGCTCGGTGCCGCCAAGGCGGCCCTGGACCGAAACGACCCGGCCGCGGCGCTCGATGAGTTTCGGCGTGCATTGGCCGTGTACGAAGGCGATCTCCTTCCGGAGGAGGGACCGTCTGAGTGGATCGTCAGGGAGCGTGACCGCAGACGCCTCGACATCTCCGAGCTCGCCGGAGCGTTAGCCGAAGCCCTCCTGGGGACCGGACAGCCCACGGAGGCGGCGTGGGTGTGCCGGCGAGGCATCCAGGTAGACAGGTATCAAGATGCTCTCTGGCGGACCCTGACGAAGGCTTGCGAGCAAGCCGGTGACCTCGCCGCATCGGCAATCGCCCGGCGCGATTACCAGGCGCTTCTGCTCGAGCTTGGAATCCTGGGCCCGTCGGGCGCTCCAAGCAACGAGGACATCAGAGGCGTCAGCGCCTCGTAGAAAGTCCCGTCCATTTCGGCGACGCACCGGAGCCTCCCGGAGGGATCAAATCAGCCCCTGGCGCACCGCGAAGGCGACCGCGTGCGACCGGTTTCGCAGATGGAACCGAGTGGTGATGTCGTGGATGATGTTTTTGATCGTCCGTTCGGAGTATGAGAGCTGCTCTGCGATCTCGGATGTGTCCAGCCCGTCGGCCACCAGTCTCAGCACGCCAAGCTCCCTCTCGCTGAGCCCTGAAAAAGTGAGTCCCCGGGGTGCCAGAACGTGGCGCTGAAGCTTTCCCACTTGGGAGAGGAGCCGGCCCAGGAGGTCCGGAGGAACCATACCGTCGCCGTGCGCAGCGGCGACCACGGCACTGGTCAGGAGATTGGGCGTGGCCTCCGAGCGGCGGAGCAGACCGCAAGCCCCCGCCTCGACCGCGGCGGCCAGGCCGGTGTCGTCAGGACGGGCCACCACCAGGACCGTCCGAGGGCCTCCGCCCACCTGGATCGCCCTGATTACCCGAAGTGTCTCGTCGTCGACCTCGTCCGCCCCCACAAGCACTACGTCGGCCTGATCCAGGTCGGTCTCGCTTAGGACGACGAGCTGGGGGCGGCCGCGGAGGGCTGCGGCCATCCCGGCCTGGGAGATCGGGTCGCGCGCATAGACACAGACACGTACGTGGCCGTCAGTCATCCTCCCCTCCTGATGGTCCATGGCCCGCTCCACCATCGTAGAGGGGTCGACTTTTCGGGCACTTCACCTGGACTTAACGGGCACTCGAAGCTGCCCTTAGGCTTCCTTTTTTAAGGATGTCGCCCTCCTTGATATCCTCGGGTCTTGGGGGTGAACGCAATGTTGCGGCCGCCCACGTCTGGCGTGGAGCCGGAGGCTGAGACCGACCTCGAGATCAAGGTCGTCCATAAGGGGACGATGGTCGACGAGTCTTCCATTGACTCTCGCGGCGACCTCACCCCGTGGGGATCGATCGAGCCGCCTGTCCTTCGGCTGTTCATCCGGGGCGTACAGTGAGGCCTCCCCTGCGCATCCTCTTTCTGGCACTCCTTCTGACGTCTCTCCTGACCGCCTCTGGCAGGCTCCCGAGCGCATCCGCCGACCCCGATCCAACTCCGGAACCGACACCGACCCCTTCGCCGAACGCGTCCCCGACGCCCGAGCCCTCACCAGATCCTGAGCCCACGGAAACGCCGACGCCCTCTCCCTCACCGCCCGATCCGACTCCTTCTCCTTCACCGTCGCCCTCCCCAGACGACGATGGGGAGGGCAAGGAGGGAGACCAGCAGTCCCGCGAAACAGGACGACAACGAAAGGAGGGCAAGAGGGATCCGTTCGGGCTGGGCGGCCCGCGGAACACGGCAAAGCTCGTCTCGATCCTGACCAAAGTAATCCCGAGTGGGATGAGCCTGGAAGAAGCCTTGCTGAAGGTGGTTGGACCCTTCCCCGTCGCTGGGCTGGCCTGGTGGAGTGACGACTGGCACGCTCCGCGGTGCTGCCCCTCCCCCCACCTGCACCATGGGCTCGACATCTTCGCCCCGATCGGTACCCCCTTGGTCGCGGCCGCGAACGGATACATCACCCAGAAGGTCAACTCCCCCATCACTTCGGGTTTGGGGCTAGAGGTCACCGACGCCCGAGGTGTCCAGTACTTCTACGCACACCTCTCCTCCTTTGCCCCGGGAATCGAGGTCGGTACAAGAGTGGACATCGGCCAGGTGGTGGGGTACGTCGGGGACACGGGGAACGCCAGAGGTACGATCCCCCACGTCCACTTCGAGTATCAGCCGGATGGAATCCCCGCTCCACCGAAGCCTCACGTCGACCGATGGCTCAAGATCGCCGAGCGGAATGCAAAAGAGCTCGTCAGAGAGATCACAGGGAAGAAACCCAAGGTCGAGCGCCTGACCTTCCGCCTCACGAGGCTCTTCGACCTGGTGGACTCGGAGCGGACCGACCTCATCCAGGGAGTACGCGGGCAAGCCGGGAATCTCCTTATCCTGACGGGCCTTTACCCCGCCGCCAACTACCAGATGGCCCGGGATACTGCCGGAACCATGTCCTGGGAGATCGACTGGGGCGATGAAGCTGCAAACGAGATCTCTCTCCGCATGCAGGGATATCAGCAGGAGATGGCCGAGCAGACCTTGATGGGCGTCCTCCAGGACCCGTCGGGCAGGCGGGCCGATGCCGTTGCGCAAACGGCCGAGAGCATTCTCGGGCTCGAGGGGGTCTCGAGCACTGAATTGATCGGAACGGCTTTCAACGCGCCGGGAAGCGATATCGGCGAGGTTGCGATGGTTCCCGAATGGCCCCAGGGCGGGACTCTGTTTGACGAGCCGCCTCCACCGCCAAGCCCGCAGACCGCGGTCGACGCTCCCGCCAGCGCGGCCGGCCGGCGCGGTTCCATCTCAGCCGAAAGTGAGGCCGCCCCGATATCTTGGGCGAGCTCCTTGCGGACGGCCGTGGGGCCCATTGTTAGCAGGACGATCTTGTTCTACGGTCCTCTATCGCAGATGCTGCAGGGGATGGGCCGGATCCTCTGGAACGAGGTCATGATGGCCACCCGCGACGAGGGTCCCTTAGCATGGCTCCGCTCGCCTCCTGCGCGCGTTGGAGCCCCGCTAGCGAGGTAGCAGCCCGCGCCTAGGGGAGATCTCCGAGATCGAGCCTAGACTTGGCGTCATGTTCCTGGATGGACACACCTCAACCTACGTCCGAACCGTCACCGAACGGCTCCGCAGCCTCTTCGGGGAAGACCTCCTGGGCGTGTACCTTGTCGGCTCGGGCTCGATGGGCGGATTCGACCCCCAGAAGAGCGATGTCGATCTGGCCGCGGTAGTGAGCGGCAGCCTGAGCCTCGAACACAAGCGAGAGGCGGTTCGACGACTGTCTCACGCGGCTCTCTCCTGCCCCGTCAGGAAGCTCGAGCTGGTCGTCTACGGAGCGCAGGCCGTAGAAGGACCGTCTCCCAGCCTGCGGTGGGAGCTCAACCTGAACACCGGGGCGGCGGTTGGCGTCGAGGCATCCTTCGATCCGGGCGCCGAGCCCGGGCACTGGTTCGTCCTCGATGTGGCTATGGCCCGGGAGCAGGCGCGGGCTCTCTTCGGCCCACCTCCCCAGGATGTGCTGGGCGAGATCGAACGGGGCCGCGTCCTGAGAGCCTTGCTTGCATCCCTGCGATGGCACCGCGAGAACGACTGGGAGGGTGTGCAGAGCGTCCTCAACGCGTGCCGGGCCTGGCGCTGGCTCGAGGAGAAGACTTGGTCGCCGAAGCCGGTTGCTGCGGCGTGGGCCCACGGCCGCGTGGACGATCCCGGCTTGATCGACGACGCCCTGGCCAGGGGCACCGATGGGAGCTCGGCGCTCGACAAAGATGCGGTCCTACGCCTCGTGAAGAACGTCGAACGGCGCATCGAGCAGTCCCTGGGAGAAAGCTGAGTGGAACCCAAGCGCATCATCCGGACCTATCTGGTCATCACGGCCCTGTTCACGCTATCGGCCTCTCTCATCTGGGGCATCAACACGCTGTTCCTCCTCGACGCCGGCCTCGACATCTTCGAGGTGTTCGTGGCCAACGCCGCATTCACCGCGGCGATGGCTCTATTCGAGATCCCCACCGGTGTCGTCGCCGACACCCGGGGCCGGCGCATCTCATTCCTGCTCAGTGAGGCGATCCTGTTAGTCGGCACCCTGGCGTACGTGGGAGTGGCTGAAATCCACGGCGGCCTCCTGCTGTTCTCGCTCGCGGGGGTGATCCTCGGCCTGGGGTTCACGTTCTACTCCGGTGCGGTGGAGGCATGGCTCGTCGATGCACTCCGAGCGGCCGGATTCCGCGACGAGCTCGACCGGGTGTTCGCCAGAGCAGGGATGGTGGCCCAGACGGCGACCATCGTGGGAACCGTCGCCGGCGGGGTCCTCGGGAGCCTCGACCTCTCCATCCCCTACTTGGTGCGCGCCGCTCTCCTCGCCGGGGCGTTCGCGGTCGGCTTCGCGATGATGCACGACTTCGGGTTCACTCCCCGGACCCTTCGCCTCAGAGGCATCACCGGTGAGATGCGAAAGGTGGCGCGAGCGGGGATCACCTTCGGGTGGCGAGCGCCCTCTATGCGCCTCCTGGTCTTGGGGTCGTTCGTGATGGCCGGGTTCTTCTTCTGGGCGTGGTACGCATGGCCGCCCTACTTCCTGGCCCTCCTCGGCCGCGACCTGGTGTGGGTCGCAGGACTGATCGCCTCGCTGTTCTCACTGGCGATGATCTGCGGCAACGCTCTGGTCGGCAGGCTCGTCCGCCCGGGGGTACGACGCACCACCGTTCTCGTCAGCGCGAGCGTCGTGTTGACGGTGGCCATGGTGGTCGTCGGCGCCATCCAGCTGTTCTGGGTGGCCGTCCCGGCCTTCCTGCTCGCTGCGGTCGTGGCAGGGGTGCTCATGCCGGTCCGTCAGACGTATCTGCACGGGGTGATCCCCTCGGAGCAACGCGCCACGCTGGTCTCGTTCGACGCGCTCATGGGCAGCGTCGGTAGCGTGGGCGGCCAGGCCGGCCTCGGGTACCTCTCCAAGGTGCGTTCGATCGCGGACGGCTTCGTGTTGGGCGGACTCGCCACGGGGCTGGTCGTTCCCTTGTATCTCCTGTTGCGTGCCCGCGGCGATGCGGCCGACGTCGTCAAGGGTGAGTCGGCCGAGGAGCCCCAGCAGGCCTAGCGATGCCCGCTCGTGGTGGTGCGGCCGGCTCCCGCTCGTGTAACAGGGCGCACCGCAAACGGTCTGCCCTGTCGTAACCGAGCGCAGCACTTCCGCTGCACGCGCCTCGCGTTACGAGAGAATAGTGACCGCTTCTTCGCGCCGTACGGGGAAGGAGATTTCGTCGTTGAGGATCAGGCCCAGCCACACACTTCTCCTCGCACAGGTCCTCGCCGCGGCCGTCGCCCTCCTCCCCCAGCCCGCCTCCGCCCAGATCGTCCGGCCCGAGATCGACCGCCAAGCCATCGTGTTCCTCGTGGACCGCGTGTCCTTCGAGGAGCTCCTCTCCATTACGGAGGTACGGGCCCTGGCGCGGGCCGGAGGGGCCGCGCTCCTCAGTCCACTCACCGTTCCCGGTGACGCGGGGCCGGGCGCCTACCTGACTCTCGGGGCCGGAGCGCGGAGCGCCGCCCCGGAGCAGCGGGTCCTGGCCTTCGACCCGACCGAGCCCGTGGAAGGTGACACCAGAGCGGTCGAGGTCTTCCAGGAACGCTACCCGGAACGCGACCCGCCGGCCGGGCCGTTCCTCCTCGACTTCGACGGGTACCTGCGCGCCAATGACGGCCGGAGCGAGGCGGGACTCCTCGGGCGCGTCCTTGAAGAGGCCGATCGGACGGTGGCGGTGTTCGGGAACGCGGACCTCCGCGCCGGCCGCCATCGACCCGCTGTGCTCGTGGCCATGAACGGCCGGGGGGAAGTGGACGGAGGCCGGGTGGGTCAAGCCTACCTCCCGGTGGGGCTCGGAGGGCCACCCTTGATCCTCCCCTTCGATGACCCTGCCCCCCACGAGATCGGCGGGTTCCGAACGGACTTCGACATCCTCTCGTTCGTGGCCCTGGGCAACCGGCTGCGCAACCCCTCGCCCTGGCTCATCGCCCACCTCACCGTGTTCGACATGGGGGACACCCTGCGGATCGACGCCGGGGCGTCCGAGGCGTCGCCCGCGGCGGTGGCCACCGCCCGGAGGGAAGCCCTCGAGCGGATAGGCCGTTACATCCAGCGCCTGGCCACGAAAGCATCCGCTCACGACGTCCTGGTGATGGTGGTGGGACCCTCCACGTCCGGGACCATGGACGACGTCAAGGACCTCGTCACCCCGATCGTCGTGGCGCGGGGCGATCCCCAGGACCTGTTCCCGGAGGCGGGACCCATGGGCATCCTCACCTCAGCGACGACCCGGCGCAGCGGTGTCGTGTCCAACGAGGACGTCGCCCCAACCATCCTCGACTTCTTCCGGCTTCCGGCCGGCGAGGGGATGCGGGGATCGCCGATCACCCGGGTCGAGGGGGCGGCGCCCTTCGAGCTACATGCTCGACACCTCGCCAACCGGCGGATGACTGTTCCCGTCCAGGCGGGGGCGGGGGTGTTCGCGACCCTGGCCGGGCTCCTCGGCGTGCTCCTCGTGGCGGGGCCGGGTCGCGGGCCAAGGTGGCTCCGGCAAGCGGGCTCCTGGCTCGCCCTCTCCGCGCTGCCCCTCGCGGCGGCGCTGCTCCTGGCCGGTCACCTGCCTCGGTTGACCTACCTTGCAGTCGTTCCGTTCATCGTCGTGGCGGCGACGATGGGAACCCTTTTCGCGCTGCCCCTCCGCCGCCACGGGTTGCTCGCGCCGCCTGCGGCGATCGGGGCGGTGGTCCTCGCCGCCTTCCTCGTGGAGGCGGCGGTGCGGTGGACGGCGGCCGTCACACCGTTCCTGGGAGGCTCGGAGTTAGACGGTGTGCGTTTCTACGGCCTCCCCAACGTCTTCATCGGGCTGCTTCTGGGTGGGGGCCTGTGGACGGCTGCCTTCCTTCCCACCCTGGCCGGCTTCGCGCTCTTGATCGCTCTGGGTCTCTTCGCCGGACTCCCCTGGACGGGCGCGAACATCGGGGGCGCGGTCACGCTCTTCGCCGCGGCGGGCCTGTGGCTCGGGCTCCGGAGGTGGGGGCGGCTCGGATGGCGGGAGGTCGGTGTGGCCGCGGCGGTCGTGATCATGGGTATTGGAGTCGTCCTCGCTCTCCACGTGATGCCCTTCGCCCCGACCACCCACGCGACGCGGTTCCTGGAGGGTCCGGGCGGGACCCCCGCGGGTATCGTGTCGACATTGGCATCGCGCCTCGCCATCGGAGTCCGCATGGTCGCCCGGAACCCCCTGGCGCTCATCCCCATCGTCGGCGTCGCCGGCTGCCTGGTTGTGGTGCTGCGCCCGCCTCCGGCGATCCGGGGATCGCTGGAGCGGCACAGGGTTTGGCGGGACACCCTCCTGGTGATCCTTCTCGCCAGCGTCGTCGCCTACCTCGCCAACGACACCGGTCCCTCGGCGGCCGGCCTCGGCTTCGCCGCCGCGTTAGGTGGCCTGCTCTGGGTGGTCCTGGCGGAAGAGTCGGCTGCTCCCTCCCACGCCATCCCGCCCGCACCGCCCCCGCCGCGGATGGTGGCTGGCCCTCAAGTAGTGGAAGGGGGTGAAACCTCGGAAGCCTCGCCCGGCTAGTCGCCCGAGTCGCGTGGGCCGTCGGCCGTGGTCATAGGGCAGCGGGGATCGGGACCGGCAGCCTCGAGCAGGTCGGCCAGCCACTCGTGGGCCGGGTCGAGGCAAATCCGCCACGCTCGCTCGGCGGGTCCCGCCATCACGTTGAGGTAGTACATCGGGTGGCCGGGCATGGCGACACACGGACCGTGATATCCGCGAGGGATGAGGAACACGTCACCATCGCGTACTGTCACGGTCGCGTCTATCTCTCCGTCGAGGGTGTAGGTGCGATGGAATCCGAATCCCGTGGGGCCCCGGATTCGGAAGTAGTAGATCTCCTCTAACGGCACCTCGCGCTCGGTGTGCTCGTCGTGCTTGTGCGGCGGGAAGGACGACCAGTTCCCCTCGGGCGTGAGCACCTCGACGGCGATGAGCTTCTCCGCCTCGAAGGCGTCCGCCGACATGAAGTTGTTGATCTGACGAGTGGCGATCCCGCCGCCTCGAACCTCCACGGCCACCGCCTGGGCGGGGACGTGCACCGGCTCGAGCCCGCCGGTAGCGCGGGCAGACGGTAGGGCGAACTCACCGCCGGTCGAACTCGTGATGCGAGCCTCGCTGCCCGCCGGCAGGTAAGCGAAGTCAGTCACCCGGGAGAACACGTCTCCGCGCCCCTCGAGCTCGAAGGAATGCGGCCCTACCTCCACCTGACAGGAACCGGAGAGCGGCAGCACCGCCGCCTCGAATCCCTCGAGGGTGATCGTTCGATGTCCACCGGGAGAGAGCGCGACCACCCGCAACGCGGAGAATCCCCACCCGGCCTCCTCCGGGGAGATGGCCACCGGGTCGGGTCCGTCGGCCAGCGTCCCGGCCGGGCGGAAAAGGTCGATCGAGGAAGGCCGAGAGGCCTGCTCAGGCATCAGCGATCAGGGCCAGGACCTGCCTCTCGTCCGGCATGGCGTCGGCGCAGGCGAGTTGGGAGGCCACGTGGGCCCCGGCGGCGTTCGCGAAACGGATGGTACGGACAGTGTCCCAGCCCTCGAGGAGCCCGTGGCAGAGCCCCGCTCCGAAGGCATCTCCGGCTCCCAGGCCGCAGACCACCTTCACGGGCACCGCGGGAACCCGCTCCATCTCGCGGTCCCAGGCGACCAGTACCCCGTCCGGCCCCAGCTTCACGATGGCCAGCTCGACCCCCATGCCGAGTAGGCGTCCGGCCAGTTCCTCCGGCTCTCCCTCCCCTACCACCGCCGACACCTCCTCGCGGTTCCCCAGCGCCACAGTGGCGTGGGCCAGCGCGCCCTTCTGCCGGTCTCCCGCCTCACTGGGTTCCGGCCAGAGCATCGGCCGGTAGTCGAGGTCGTGGACGGTCATCCCCGACCGCCCCCTGGCCTCCAGAGCGGCCATCGTGGCCGAGCGGCTCGGTTCGTCGGAGAGGCCTGTACCGGTCGTCCAGAAGATGCGTGCGTGGCGGATGGCCTCGTAGTCGAGCTCTTCGGGTCCCACGTTCATGTCCGGGGCTTTGGGCTGCCGGTAGAAGAGGAGGGGAAACCGATCCGGTGGGTAGATCTCGCAGAACACGAGAGGGGTGCGGAGCCTCGGATCGGTGCCCACGTACCGATCGTCCACGCCGAACTCCGCCAATGCACGACGCGCGTACACGCCGAATCCGTCCTCTCCGACCTTGGTGATCACTGCCGACCGGTGCCCGTACCGGGCCGCCCCGACCGCCACGTTCGTCGGGCTCCCACCGAGGGATTTGGCGAACGTTCGGACCTCTGCCAGAGACACCCCGATCTGCTCCGGGTACAGATCCACACTGATCCGTCCCATCGTGAGCACGTCGTACGTCGATCCCGTCAGACTCCCCTCGCCTTCAGGAACCTCCGGTTCCGAGCTTGCGCTTCGATCAACTCGCTTAACGGCTCGCCGGGCCCGGGGATCCGGTCCTGCTCCACCACCAGCCATCCCGAATAGCCTCGATCCTTCATCAGGGAGATGAACCCCTCGATATCGACGTGACCGGTTCCGAGCTCGCAGAAGGTGCCCCAGCTCCACACCGCCTCCATCCCGGCTCGCTCGGCGATCACCTTCCGGAGGACCTCCAGGCGAACGTCCTTGAGATGCAGATGGTTGATACGGTCGGCCCACTCGCGCAGAGCTCGCACCGGGTCCCCGCCGCCCAGTACAAGGTGACCGGTGTCGAGGCACAGGCCGATGTCGGTGAGTTCGAGGAGACGTTCGACCTCATGCGGCGCCTCCACGTGAGTGGAGGCGTGGTGGTGGAACGTGGGTTCGAGGTCCCGCTGACGACACCGGTCAACGGCACGTTTCACCCCGTCGGCAAGTCGCCCCCACCCCGCGGCGTCGAGCCCGATCTCCGGCAGGTCCTTCCCCCTCCCCGGGTTGACCGCCCTCGCCGGAGACCCCGCGTCCGCCAGCGTTGGCTTGGGAGGCTCCAGCCCCGCATCAGCGACAGACGAGAAGATCTGGAGCGTTTGGTCCAGGTACGTCAGGTCCTCCTCGAATCCGTCCCGCTCGGAGAACCGCATCTGCACCCACCCGCCCGCCAGGCCCAGACCGCGGCTGTCGAGCCGTGCGCGCAGCTCGTTCTGGTGGCCAAGGTATCCGAGCGGGCCGAGGTCGATCCCCTCATAACCCGAGCCAGCGACAGCATCCAGAAGGTCCTCTGACCCCGGAAGGTTGGGCAGTTTTCCCACGGTCAGCTCGAAGACCCCGAAACTCACCGGGGCGTTAGCGACTCGGATCACCAACCGGTCTCCGCGTCGTCGACCGTCACCGGCTTCTTCGCTTCGGCAGATCTCCTACACGCCTCCGCCACGAGGATCGCCGCTCGAGCGTCCTGCGGAGTGCACGGAGACTTGCGAGCTCCGGCTGCAACCTCGATGAAGGCCTGCACTTCTGCCGTATACGCTGCCTGGAACCGATCGAGCCATCCTCGTATCACGGGCTCCACCGGTGGGGGCACCCCCTCTTCCAGTGAACGGATCGGCGCATGTGGATCCAGGCCCACCGCGACGCTGTCCTCGGTCCCGAACACCTCCATACGGACGTCGTACCCGAGGGGGTCGCGGCGGCTCCCCGACAGGATCGCCAGCGCACCCCCGTTGAGGTGAGCGATCACAGCCACGCTGGCTAGATCGTCATGATCCTCGAATACCGGCATGGTCAGGTTGGACCCGGTCGCGTAGACGGTTGCCACTTCGCTCCCCGAGACGAAACGAAGTGCGTCGATGTCGTGGATGAGCATGTCCTTGAAAACTCCGCCCGAACGCGCGATGTACTCCTCGGGAGGAGGGGCAGGGTCGTGCGTGTGAGCCGTCACCAGGAGCACGTCCCCGAGCCGCCCCGAGGCAACTAGATCGCGCGCCGCCCCGTATCCGGGATCGAACCTCCGTTGGAACCCGATCTGAACGGGGATCTCGGCCTTCTCGACCGCCTCGATCGCCCGATCGGTCTCTTCCAGGGTCAGAGCGATGGGCTTCTCACAGAACACTGGCAGCCGAGCCTCCGCCGACTTGATCAGGTACTCGACGTGGGTATCGGTGGGCGAGGCGATGACCACGGCCTCCACTCCCCCGAGGAGTCGCTCGTCCGAGTCCGCCACCCGTGCGCCGTGCTTCGACGCCAGCGCCTCCGCCGCCTCGTGGATAGGGTCGAAGATGGTCACGCTCTCGACGTCTGGATGACCGGCGAGTGTTTCCGCGTGGATGGAGGCGATGCGGCCGGCTCCGACCAAGCCAACTCTCAACCAGGCTCCTCCTCGGGCAGGCTGGCTCCCTCCGAACCTGGCACGCTAGGACCCCACGAGGAACGCTGTCAACCTAAAATGACTGCGGCGACCCAGGCTCGCCCATGCCTGCCCGCCGTTCGGGACCGTGACCGGACCAGGACTGAGAGGAAGCGATGGAGACCGTCCGCCTGACCGTAGCCCAAGCCATCGTGAGGTTCCTGACGGCCCAGCGGATCGACCTCGACGGAGAGGAAAGCCCCCTCTTCCCCGGCGTATTCGCGATCTTCGGCCACGGAAACGTCACCTGCCTGGGCGAGGCACTCGAAGCGGTCCAAGACGAGCTACCTACCTGGCGAGGCCAGAACGAGCAGACCATGGCCATGGCCGCGGTGGCGTACGCCAAGGCCAAGCGGCGCCGCCAGATCATGGTAGCGACCAGTTCCATCGGCCCCGGCACCACGAACATGCTGACCGCGGCAGCGATCGCCCATGCCGATCGCCTCCCTCTCCTCGTGTTGGCGGGAGACACGTTCGCCGGCCGCCTCCCCGATCCGGTTCTCCAGCAGGTCGAGCAGTTCCACGATCCGACCATCACGGTGAACGACGCGTTCCGGCCAGTAAGCCGTTACTGGGACCGAATCATATCCCCCGAGCAGATCATCCAATCTCTCCCACATGCCATAGCCACGATGCTCGACCCCGCCGAATGCGGCCCCGCATTCATTGGATTGCCCCAGGACGTCCAGTCACAAGCATTCGACTATCCTGCAGTGTTCTTCGAACGCCGGGTACACCGGACCAGGCGTCCCGGTCCGGATCCCGCCGAGATCGCTAACGCGGCGGAGATCCTGAGGTCGGCCCGACGTCCGCTGGTGATCGCGGGAGGAGGAGTCCATTACTCGCTCGCCACGCCCGAGCTTTCGTCCTTCGCGGAGAAGCACCGACTTCCCGTCGTGGAGACGATGTCGGGCAAGTCGTCCATGACCTGGGATCATCCATGCTACGCCGGCCCGCTCGGGGTCACCGGAAGCACGTCGGCCAACGCCCTCGCCGCCGAGGCAGATGTCGTGCTGGCGGTCGGAACGCGCCTCCAAGACTTCACCACCGGTTCGTGGAGCGTGTTCCATGAAGAGAACATGCGGCTGATCTCTGTCAACGTTGGCCGGTTCGATGCCACCAAGCACCGGGCATTCCCCGTCGTGGCGGATGCGAGGCGCGGGATCGAGGAGCTTGGTGTCGCCCTCGGCAACTGGAACGCGGAGGAGGCGTGGATGTCGCGGGCCCGGGAAGAGTACCGGGCTTGGAACGCCTATCTGGACGAGGCTGCTGCCCCGCCCGCTGATCGAAAGGCCCCTTCCTACGCGGCAGTGATCCGCACGGTGAACCAGCACGCGGGACCGAACGATTACGCGCTGGCGGCGGCAGGTGGGTTCCCCGGAGAGCTCAACAAGCATTGGCGAGCTCTCGGCGTCGGGAGCTTCGACTGCGAGTACGGATTCAGCTGCATGGGCTACGAGATCGGTGGGGCGTGGGGCGCAGCCATGGCCCTCCCCGAGCGGACGGTGATCTCGTTCTGTGGCGACGGCTCATATTTGATGGCCAACTCCGACATCTACAGCTCTGTTCTCTCCGGCCACAAGTTCATCGTGATCCTCTGCGACAACGGGGGGTACGCGGTGATCAATCGGCTGCAGGAGTTCAAGGGAGGAGCTCCCTTCAACAACCTCTTCGAGCATTCCCGGTTCAAGGAGCTCGTGTACGTCGATTTCGTCCAACACGCTCAGGCGATGGGCGCCAGGGCGGAGGAAGCCGGCTCACTCGAGGAGCTGGAGCAGGCCTTGGAGCGCGCCCGAGCGGCCGACCGAACCACCGTGATCGTGACGAAGACCGATCCGTACACCTGGACGGGTGGCGACTCGTGGTGGGACGTGGGCGTTCCCGAGGTCTCGGACCGCGAAGAGGTGCGGGTGGCCAAGGCCCAACACGAGGCCGAACGTAAGCATCAGCGTCTCGGGGTGTGAGCTAGAGCAGCCGGTCGAGGGCTGCCCAGCCGCGACGCGCGACCGAAGCCGGATCCTCCTCCCAGTAGCCGGGATTGAACGTCTCGAGGCTCCAGGGGCCGGCATAGCCACGGTTGCGGAGGTCGGCGAGCAGCGTCTGGAGCTGGATCACTCCCTCGCCGGGGAGCACCCGATCGGCATCCTCGATCTCGCGCGGCGGCTTTTCCGGGGCATCGTTCAGATGGACCATGGCCACTCGCTCGACCGGAAAGGGGTCGAGCGAACCGGCGCCACTCGCGTGCCAATGGCAAGAATCGAGGACGATATCGACCTGGTCGAGGTCGGTGACCGCCGCCGCTGCCGCCCGTGGCGTGCCGATCGGGCAGTCGAAGAAGCCGAGAAACTCGAAGGCGACCTTCACTCCGGACGCCGCGGCGTAGTCTCGTGCCAGCTCGAGCCCCTGGCGCATCCCGGGAAGAGCTGCGGACTCGCCGAGCCCCCCGACGCGCGGAGGGACGATCAGGAGATAGGCCGCGCCGATCGCCCGGCAGATCTCCAGGCGCGGATTCAGGTCGGCCTCGAGCGTCTCCCGGTCGAGGCGGCCATCGGCCGAGAGGCCAACCCTCACTCCATTGAGGCTCCACACCTCACCGCGACGCACCGCGCGGGACGTGGCCGATACCTCCGCAGGATCCGCGAGAAGACGTTCGGCCCGCGCCTCGATCCCGGAGAACCCAGCCTCTCGCGCCGTTTCCAACTGAAGCGGAGTCGGCGTGGTCATGATCGTCGCCCCGTTGAGGTACCGGCCGTTCATCGGACCACCCCGCGTCATCACTTCTCGCGAATGACGCCGAAAGTGAGCCCGGCGAGCACGTAACGGCGCGCCAGCAACATCAGCACCAACGGAACGGCGATGGCGATTACCCCGGCAGCGGCCATCTCGTTCCAGATGATCTCGAACTGGGTCACGAGACCCTGGACCCCCACCGGGAACGTCTGGGCGTCACGCGTCGCCGTGAGGATGAGAGCGAACAGGAACTCGCTCCAGCAGAACGCGAAGATGATCACCGCCGACGCGAGCAGCCCCGGAGCGATCAGCGGCAGCAACACGCGGCGGAAGGCGATCGCTCTGGTGGCGCCGTCGACGTAGGCCGCTTCCTCCACCTCCTGTGGAACCTCCGAGAGGAACCCTTTCAGCATCCAGATGCCGAACGGCAAGTTAATCAGCGAGTAGACGAACACCAGCGCCAGTGGGTGGTTGTACAGACCGATGGTACGGACGATCACGAAGTACGGCACCACGATGGCGATCGGCGGGAAGAACCGGAGCGAGAGCGCCCAGTTCAGCACCCAGACGCGCATCCCCCGCGACATCGGCAGACGAGTGATGGGATACGTGATCGCCAGGCTGATCGCCAGCGTGAGGAGGACGGTCAGAGAGCACACCAACAGGCTGTTGCGCAGCAGCCCCAGGAACCCCCGATCGAAGAGCACGCTGAGATACGGGTCCAGCGTGGGACTCTCGACGACCAGGGTCGGAGTCGAGGCGAACAGCTCCGCGCGGCTCTTCAGGCTCGTGTTGATCAGCCAGTAGAGAGGGAACAGGTACACGAGCCCGAAGACGGCAATGGCCAGCCAGGCGATCAGCCTGAGCGCAGGGCGGGAGCGGCGCATCGGTCAGTCCCGCTCCACCGGCAGGAGCCGGGACACGCCTGTGTAGAGCAGGATCATGCCCACCAGGACCAGGATCGCCAGCGCCGCCGCCTCGCCCGAGTTGAAGAACTTGAAGCCGATCCGGTAGAGGTACAGGCTCAGCAACTGCGTGGCGGTACCGGGTCCCCCACCGGTCAACACGAAGATGTGGTCGAAGACGCGCAGCACATCCGCCAATCTGAGGAAGAGAACGAGCAACAGCAGCGGGCGGAGGTAGAAGAGCTCGATCCGGAGAAACTGCTGCCACCAGGTAGCGCCGTCGACCTGGGCCGCCTCCACGGACTCCCGCGGAACGGTCTGGAGCCCGGCGAACATGACGAGGTAGACGAACGGCGTCCACTGCCAGACATCGACGGAAGCGACTGAGAGCATCGCACCCGTCGGCTGGGACAGCCACGGGATCTCCCGCTGGATCAGTCCCGCCAGCTGGAGCAGGTGGTTCAGGGCCCCATAGTCAGGGGCGTAGATGAGGCGCGCCATGACGCCCACCCCGACCGGCGGGATGACGATCGGCATGATCGCGAACACGAAGATCAGGGCCCGCACCGTCGGCGACCGTACGGAGCGATGGACGAGCAGCGCCAGCGCAGTGCCGAGCACGATCTCCATGGGCAGGACGATGAGCGCGTAGATGCCGGTAGCGCGCAGCGCGACGTAGAGGAGCGGATTCGACAGGGCACGAACGTAGTTCTGCGCGCCCACAAACGGACCGTCCCCATCGGCGCGCAACGACGACACCAAGGCCACCAGGAGTGGGATGAGGACGATGATGAAGACGACGCCCAGAACAGGGAGAAGCAGTCGGTAGGCGAGGCGCTCCGGGGGGGTTGCACCGAGCCGCCGCCGCTTCACGGCGGACCGTAGCGAAGCGGCGGGGACCGACCCGCTCATCGCGCGCGCCGGTCCCCTAGGCTCAGGAGCAGCAGGGCGAGCTCAGGCGTAGTAGCCAGCCTGCTCCATGATCGTGCGGATCTCTTCGGATGCGCTCTGCACCGCCTCCTCCGGGCTCATCTGCCCGGCGAGCGCCGCGTTCAGGTTGGTCCCGAGCACCGTCTCCACGGCGTTCCACTGGTCGGTTCGCGGTCTCCAGTTGGGGGGGGCCTGGAGCGACTCGGCCAGGGGGGCGAAGTACGGGTTGGCCTCATTCAGCTCAGCGTCGTTCAGCACGCTGGTCCGGCTAGGGATCCCGTCGTTCTCCGCATAGAGGCGCTGGGTGTCCTCCTCGGTCATCCACTGGATGAAATCTGCTGCAGCCTGGCCGTTCTCCGCAGCCGTGGGAATGCCGAGCAGCCAGTTGCCCATCATCCCGAACCCCTGCCCGGAGGGTCCGGCGGGCATCGGGATGAACGACACCTTGCCCTCGACGGTGGTTCCCTCACCCAACACGATGCTGTTGACCTCACCCGGCCACACGGTGGACTGGAGCGCCTCGCCGATAGCCATCAGGCGCGATCGGTCGGCGGCGTCTATGTTCTGGGGACTCGACTCGGCCACCGCCTTGAGGTCCTTTACCAGGAACTCCACCGCGGCCAGGGACTCCGGTGAGTCGAACACGACCTCCCAGTTCTCGTCGAAAACGTCACCGCCGAACGACCACAGGATTGGCAGGAAGTCGGCCACGACCGGGTTCGTCGCCGCGCCGCGAATGGCGTAGCCGGCGAGCTTGTCTGAGTGGTGCTCCCGCGCCGCGGCCAGGACATCGTCCCACGTCGCCGGCTCGTCCATCAGGTCGTTCCGGTACATGAACATCTCGACGTTGCCGACCACAGTGATGCCGAGCAGGTGCTGCTCCTTACCCTGTTCGCTCGGCGGGACCGGGCCGCGCGGAGGCGGCCACGTGCCCACCTCGTAGATCACGTCGGCGATATCGGAGTCCCGCTCGAACCCGTAGTTCGAATCGAGGGGCTGGAGCCAGTCCTCCGTCCCGAACTTCGGCATCCACGGGTCGTCGAGCATGACGAGATCATAGGTCGGTTCGTTGGCCTCGAAGGTGGTGACGAGTTTCTCGAAGAGTTGCGGGTACGGCAGCTCCTCGATCTGAAGCGTGACGCCGGTCTCGTCTCGGTAATCGTCGGCGAGGTTCTTGATCCCAAGGGACTCATTCCCCTGGACCGCGGCGATGACGAGCCGATCCACCTGCCCTTCCTCGTCGCCGCCGCCACCACCACCCTGGCAAGCGGCCGTGACGAGCATGAGCACGGCGGATAGTCCGATGAGCTTGGTACGCTGCCCCACGGTCCCCCCTTCCTCGCGGGCGTCTCGGTACGCTGGCGATAATCATCGCTCCACCGCGGGAAACAATGCCACTCCCACCGCAAGGCCCACGCCAATAGGCCGTCTACCTGCGGATTCTTCCCACCCGTCGTTCACCTGCCCCCGGAACATTAGGTCCGGCTGGGTGCTGCCGGTCCTTGCGATGGAGCGGAGCAGTAAGCCTCAGCTACGACTCAACGCGAGATTCGAACTCGGGCCCCGCTTCCTCCTTTCCGGGCCAAGGCCTCGCTCCCGGATCGTCTCAATGTCGACGGCTTGGAGCAGGGAGTGAGCATCGTACCCTCCCGCCTTCCCTCACTCGACGATCATCGCCGTGACCATCCCGAACATGCCCTGCTCACTCTCGGCGTGGTTGAGCACGTGGCAGTGCCACGCCCACACCCCGGGTTCCGTCGCCCGAACAAGAACATCGATCCGTTGTCCGGGAGCCACGAGGACCGTGTCCGTCAGATACGGCTGATCGAGCAGCCGTCCGTCGATCGCGATTGCCTCCTGGGCCAGCCCGTGCAGGTGCATGGGGTGGATCAGGAGCCCCTCGTTCATGTACCGGATCCGCACCACGTCGCCGCGCTTCACGACCAGCGGCTGGGTGGCGGGAAACCCCTTGCCGTTCAGGGTGAATCCCAATGGGCCATCGTTCAGGACCATGTTGTAGTCGAGATCGACCTTGGGATCGTCCGGGTCCGGCACCACGAATGCGCCGAGCAGTCCCATCGGCACCTGCTTCTGGGCGTTGAAGTGCGAGTGGTACATGTGGGTACCGGTGTCTTTGACGGTGAACTCGTAGGCAAACCTCTCGCCGGGCATCACCGCGTCCTGGCTGATCACCGGCACACCGTCCATCTCCGCCGGGACCGTCATCCCATGGAAGTGGATCGTCGTTGGCTCGGGTAGCTCGTTTCGCAGGACGATCCGGACCCGGTCGCCCAGCTTGGCCCGGATCGTCGGGCCGGGGACCGAACCCCCGTACGTCCACGCTTCCTTGAGCACCCCGGGCTCCGTCTCCCATTGCACGACCTTCGCCGTGACCTGGAACACTTTCACCCCGTCGACGATATGGGGCCGGAGCGTCCGGCCACCAAGCCCCTCGGTCTCCGCGGGGAACTGGGCGGTGACCTCGGCGTCGTGAGCGGCCATATCTTCCGGGGTCATAGCGTGCGCCCCCGCGTGTTCGGTTCCCACCGTGCCGACCACATCGCCGACAGTCAGTGTCCCCTTCATGCCCGCGTCGGCGTGCCCGGGCACATCGCAGCGGATGAGATAGGAACCCGGGGCCACCGAGGGGATCTCCAGGGTGGCGGTCTCCCCCGGGCCAAGCATGTCGGTGGCACCGAGGCCCTCCAGGCTGAGGCTGTGCTCGGCCTGGCCCTCGTTGCGCACGCGGATCCTCAGGTCACCCGGCCCCGCCTGTAGCGAGGCGGGCTCGATGAACAGGTCGCCCAGCTCCACTTCGAGGACCTGCGGCGTTGTTCCTTCCGTGCTCCCCACTCGGGGGGCCCTACTGTCCCACTGGTACCAGGCCATTGTGATCAGGCCAGCGCCGAAGGCGACGGCCACGAGAAAGCCGGCCACCGCACCGAGAACTGCAAGCTTCATGTTCGTCTGTTCTTCCATCACAGAACACCCTCCTGGGCATCCACGTCACGTGCGTAACGTCATCCAATGGACGCATCGAGCGCGACAGGTGGCAACGGTACGCGCCTGGGTCGGGCCGGCCTAGGCCCGAAGGTCCCGGCTTGCGCGGGTCGTTGGGCCCGTGTGACCGGCGGGGCCGCCATCCGCGGCATAGTCCGGGATGGCGATCTTCCACACAGCGATCGCCATCTGGCCGGAGTTGCTCTAGCTTCCCGCTCGGCGGGCGAGCCTGCGACCGGAGAGGACGGCTGTCACCGCTCCCACCAGTATCGCCCCGACGAACGCCACGGTCGGTCCTACCGGTGGATCCCAGATCACCGCCGCCAGCCGGTTTCCGATCAGCCAGGTCACCATGAGGGCGATGAGACCGATCCCCGACCCCGTGGCCCACGCCGCCACGCGATCCGCTCGATCCCCGCTCATTCGCCGAACAGGAGGAAGAAGGGCGGGAACGTGCCCAGGGCTCCCAGGATCCCCAGAACGAGCCCGACCGCGAACCAGCCCCGGATGTTCCCGTCCTTTCTCCTCCACGCCGCGCCGAGGATCGCCCAGCTCGCCGCCCACGCAGCCACCGCGATGATCGTCTTGCCGGCCAGCGGGCCGACCCCCCGGCCGAACGCCAACCGCTCCAGGAAGTCGTGGATCGGAACCGAAGCCTCGGACAGCACGGTCATGAGGCCGAGGACGAAGATGCCGATCCCGGCGGCCACCATGGCCGCGGCGCCGGGGCCATCGGGCTTCTCCCGAAGGTGCAGCTCGGCGAGCTCCGGAGCTCGCTCCGCGTCGTGGTGATTCGTCACTTCTCGCATCCCGCTCATCGGTCTCTCCTAAATGATCGGGGCCACTTTGTTCAGGAACGCGCCGAACGCGCCACCCACGACTGCGGCCCCGAAGGCTCCCACGAACATGACGATCGTCACCGCCCGCAGCCACGGTCGGGCGATCAGCCTGGGTCCGTAGTACGAAACGAGGAAGGCAGCCGCGGTGGCCAAGAGCGGGGCCGCCCAGCTGATGTGCTCCTTCCACTCCATCCCGAACTCGTGCCACAGGTGGGTATTGCCCGAGGCGTTGGACAGGAGGAAGTCCCGGGGCGAGCATGTGCCTGATGGCAGCACAGCTCCCGCACAGCCGGCGAAATCCTCCGCCCCTTGCGCGGCCAGCTTGGCCCGGTACCAGGGGTAGACGATCCACGTTCCGCTGGTCACGGTGGCCCAGGCGACCGCCGCCATGAGCCAGGTCCCGACATAGAGGCGGCGCATCCGCTCTCGAATGCCGGCCGCGGTGAGGAAGCCGGGCCGCAGGCTCCACAGGCCCGCCAGCCCACCCCCGAACGCCAGGAGGAACGCCGTGCCGAAGACCAAGCCATGTAGCACCGTCCACGTTTCTCGGTCCGTAAGTTCCATCGCCCCTCCTTTATGGTTCTCAGGCGGACTACTCGACCGTGAAGGCCGTCCGCATGCCGATCGCGTAGGTGGGCCTCCTGCTCGTCCTCGTCGTAGATGTTGCAGATCAGAACGTAGTTGCCGGCGCCAAGATCGACGGTCAGGCTCGGCGTGTCGCCGACCGGGATGTCCTCGATCTCGTCGATCACCTCCATCCCCTCGCCCTCCTCCTCGACG
This sequence comes from Actinomycetota bacterium, assembly GCA_036000545.1. Lineage (GTDB taxonomy): Bacteria > Actinomycetota > UBA4738 > UBA4738 > CALAEC01 > DASYVD01. The sequence goes on from DASYVD010000015.1 coordinate 24,948, forward strand.
GCGCCCTTCTCGTCGGTGGGCACCTTGCAAGTCACGTCCTTCTCGTTGCCATCGCTCCCCTTCCCTTCGATGGGCTGCCAGCTACCATGTGCGGGACCAAGCTGTGAGGGAAAGGGACGAAGGTCCCGGCCCGAACAGGACCTTCGGTTCGATGCTATCTCGCATGCCCCCCTAGGTTCCGGGAGTCTGGGTGTGGCGGGCCAGGTATGCGGCTGCCTCGGCCCGGCGAGCGACCTCGAGCTTCGACAGGATGCTGGACACGTAGTTCTTCACGGTCTTCTCCGCGAGGTGAAGCTCATCGCCGATCTCGTGGTTCGTCTTCCCGTCCGCCACGAGAACGAGGATTCTTTCTTCTTGGGGGGAGAGTCGGGCCAGCTTCTCGTCTTTGAGCAGATGCTTGCCCTTCCGCAAGCGGTCGAGGACCGCCCCGGTCACCGAGGGATCGAGGAGCGACTTCCCCGCGGCCACTTCCCGGATAGACCGGACCAGGTCGCCCCCCTTCACTTGCTTGAGCACGTACCCGGAGGCCCCGGCCATGATCGAGGCAAACAGGGCCTCGTCGTCGGCGAATGATGTCAACATGATCACCTGGGTCTTCGGGCGGCGGGTGCGGATCTCCCTGGTGGCCTCGATCCCGGATCCATCGGCCAGACGGACGTCCATGACCACGATGTCGGGGCGGGTGGCCTCCGCGACCTCCACCGCCTCCGTTACTCGTTCGGCCTCCCCGCAGACCACGATCCCGCCGGCGGACTCCAGCAAGGAACGAACCCCGGACCGCACGACCTCGTGGTCGTCGACGATCATCACCCGGATCGGCTGATCGCTCATCCCGGCCACCCTAGCATCCGCTTACACGGAGATAAGGACCCGCACGGTGGTCCCATCGCCGGACATGGAATCGATCTCCAGCCGGCCGTTCAACGCTCGGGCGCGTGATTCCAAGTTCGCCAGGCCGTGGCCTTTCCCTTGCGACTCGGCAGGATCGAACCCCGTGCCGTCGTCCTCGACCTCGAGCACGATGTCACTCCCCCTGCGGGTCAGCACCACCGATAGGGTCTGCGCGCCAGCATGTCGGATCGCGTTGGAGATGGTTTCCCTGGCGACCTGAAGGATGTCCGAGGCTTTCCCGGCGAGCAGTGAAGCGGCCTCGGCATCGACCTCGAGGCGGATCGCCAGCTCCGTGCCCCGCCGAAACTCGTCGACCAGGTCCGCGAGAGCGCGCTCGAGCTCGACGTCGGCCCGCCCGCCGGGCCCGAGCCCGAAGATGTAGTTCCGAAGGTCGCGGATCACCCGGTCCACGTCCTCCACCGCTGCCTCCAACCGAGCCCGAACGGCCTCGCTTGGAGTCACAGCCTCCGTCGCCTGGAGCGACATCCCCACGGCGAACAGCGACTGAACGACGCCGTCGTGCAGCTCCTTGGCGATCCGCTCCCGGTCCTCCAACAGGGCCAGCCGCTTGAGCTCCTCCTGGATGCGGGCGTTTTCCTCCCACAGGCGCGCGTTCTCCACCGCCACACCGGCCTGGGCGGCCAGGGTCACCACAGCCACCTCGTCGTCCTCGGTGAACTCAGACGCTCCCCGCTTCTCAGTGAGGTAGAGGTTCCCGTATACCCGCCCCCGCACGGAGACCGGGACGCCCAGGAACGACGTCATCGGCGGATGATTCGGCGGGAACCCCACCGACCGGGGATCGTCTTGGATCCGCCGCAGGCGCAACGGGTGGGCCTCTTCGATCAGGATTCCGAGGATCCCCCGCCCCACGGGTAGTGATCCGATGGCCCGGCGCTCCTCCTCGGTGACCCCGTGGGTGACGAACTCGTGGATCCGACCATCGGTTCCCAGGACACCCAGCGCCCCGTACCGCGCGTCGGCAACCTCGCAGGCCAGCTCCACGATCTTCTGAAGCACCGCCGGGAGCGAGAGCTCCGAAGCCAGGGCGATCCCGGCCTGGACCAGGGCGTCCTGGCGCCGGGAGGCCTCATCGGTCTGGGTCATGGACAGAGCGTACAGGGGCCAAGGGTCCCCCGGAACGCGGGTCGTTCGGTCCTGGGGAGGCCACACGCAGCCTCTTACGGTTGGTGACGGACCGAAAGGAGGGTCACATGAAGGTGCGCGCGATGTACACGCCGAACATCCTCTCCGCCGGCGCCAACGAAGACCTCGCCGAGGTCGCCGCGAGAATGCATTTCCACGAGGTGGGAGCCCTGCTGGTGTTCCGCCACGGGATTCTTCAGGGGATCATCACGGAGCGGGACCTCATGTGCGCGGTCGCCGACGGAGTCGATCCGGCCACCGCCACGGTCGACCGATACATGACGCGCGACCCGGTCACCGTCACCCCCGACACCGAGGACACCGCGGCCGCAGCCCTCATGCTCCAACTGGGAGTGAGGCACCTCCCGGTGATGGAGGGCGGACAGGTCGTGGGCATGCTCTCAGCTCGCGATCTCCTCGCGGACCTGTCCTGGGAGGCGGAGCCACACAAAGAGGAGGTCTTGACGCCATGAAGCAACTGACGGTACGGGACGTGATGACGAACAGCGTGGTCACCACGTCCCCCTCTGCGCCGTTCAAATACGTCGTGCGCATCATGCAGGACCATCGGATCAGCGGCGTTCCGGTGGTGGACGAATCCGGACGGCTGCTGGGAATCGTCACTGGGGCCGACCTTCTGAAGGCGGAGAGCGCGGAGCCGCCTCGTCGGAAGTTCTTCCTCGAATGGTTCATCTCGCCTCGGCGCCTCACACAGCTGGAGCGGCGGTCGGAGGACCTGCGAGCGGAGGACGTCATGACCCGGGACGTGGTGACCGTGTCCCCCCAGACGCCCATGACGGATGCGGCGCGGACCCTTCTGGAGGCCGGCGTGAAACGACTCCCGGTGACCGATGCGGGAGGCCGTGTCGTGGGCGTCGTCAGCCGGACAGACCTGCTGCGGCCTTATCTCCGCTCCGACCTGGACATCCGGAAAGAGGTCGTCGAGGACGTGATCCTTGAGGCCATGTGGATCGACCCTTCGACCCTGGACGTCCGGGTTAACCGCGGCGTGGTGACCGTGACGGGGCGGGTCGAGCGCCGGAGCGAGAAGGAGATCCTGGTGGAGCTGATCCGCCGAGTCTCGGGCGTCGTGGGAGTGCACGATGAGCTCTCCTACGAGGAGGACGACCGGGCGCTCGAGCGGCGGATCCCGCTTCCAGAGAGCCTGAGGACGACCTTCAGATGAGCGCCGTACGCGTCAAAGACATCATGTCGGTTCGCGTGATCACGGTCACACCCCAGACCCCGATCAAGGAGGTGGCCACGCTCCTCGTCGAGCAAAGAGTGAGCGGCGTTCCGGTCGTCGATGGGGGAAGGGTCATCGGTATCGTGTCGGAGTCCGACATCCTGCCCCTCCGCGAGGAAAAGCCGGCCCGACCGGTGCGCACGGCCGCAGACGTCATGACGGCGCCGGTCATCACCCTCACCGAGGAAGCCACGGTCACCGAAGCGGCAAGGGTGCTCGAGCGTCATCGCGTGAAGCGGGCCCCGGTGCTCCGCGAAGGCCTGCTCGTGGGGATCGTCACGAGAGGCGATCTGCTCAGGCCGTATCTCCGCACCGACACGGAGATTCTCGTGGGAGTGGAGGACGTCATCGAGGCTCAGGGGCTGTCCCCGCGGCATGTTCACGCGGCAGTCAGGGATGGAGTGGTCACGCTCGACGGCACCATCGGCACCGAGCGCGACCGGGCGATCCTGCTCCGCCTTGTCCGTTCCCTTGACGGCGTGGTCGACGTGGTGGACGGCGTCGCCATCGTGGCCTGAGTGGGTCCCAGGTCACATCGGGCAAAAGTCCCAGGCGAGAGGGGTCGTCCGGCCCATGTGACCGCCGACGCGAACCCCCATGCTGAACCCAGAAAGGAGGTGGGCACATGTCCACAACGTTGGTGAAAGAGACACCAGAGTCCTCCGTGAAGGCCCTCCCCGCCTACGGCACGCCTGACGAGCCGAAGGTCAAGGGGGGCAACTTCTGGGGCGTTATTCGGATCGCCGTCGGCTGGGTGTTCCTGTGGTCCTTCCTGGACAAGGCCTTCGCCCTGGGGTTCAGCACCGGGCGGAACCCGGAGACCGGAGTAATCGACTTCTTCGGCCCGGACGCCTGGATCAACGGTGCATCCCCCACCGCGGGGTTCCTCCAGTTCGGGGTGCACAGCAAGGAGCCCTTTACCGGGTTCTACCAGGGACTGGCCGGGGCGACCTGGGTCGACTGGGTCTACATGCTCTCGCTGCTGGCCATCGGCACCGCGCTGATCTTCGGCCTCGGCACCCGACTGGCCGCCATCGGCGGGATCATCTGGATGGCGATCTTGTACACCGCGGCCGCCGTGTGGCCGGAATTCAACCCGTTCCTCGACGAGCACGTGGTCTACGCCATCGCCCTGGCGGGGATCGCCCACGTCGGAGCGGGCCGGTACCTCGGCTTCGGCGGCTGGTGGGAGCGCACCGCGCTGGTTCAGAGATTTCCGATCCTCAAGTAACCAAGGGTCGAGTCGACCGGCCGGTCGGAGCCCGGGGCGGGATCACCGCCCCGGGCTCTTCCCTTTCAGGTCCTCTGCGCGCCAAGGGGCAGCGCAGAGGGCGCGCCCTCCACCCGCACCCGGGTGTCAGTGGCCTGCCGGGAGGCGGTCCGTTCGGCCCCCGGGAAGCGGGACCTTCGTCGCTGTCGAGGGCGGTGGAGAAAACCGACACTAACTGCACGATGTTCATCTACTACTTCGTGGTCGCACCGGGACCCTTCGAGGACGTGGAGCGGGCTCTCCTGGACGTACTCGTCGGGCTTCCCGGCCAGGCCGACGTTGCCTACCGGGAAGGCGAGGAGCTCCGAAGCCGCCTGCGCTCCGGGCAGGGAGCGGTAGCCAAGACGGTTCGTCTCCACGTGGGGAATCCGCACCAACAGGACGGGCAGGTCAGGATCCCCCTCACCTGGGAGGCCACCGGCACTCCAGGGCTGTTCCCGCGGATGGACGCCGACCTGGTCCTGGCCGCCGTGGGGCCCGAGCTCACCCATGTGGAGTTTCGTGGAACGTACCGCCCGCCCCTCGGGCCCGTGGGAAGAGCCCTCGACCGAGCGCTCCTCCACCGAGTGGCCGAGGCAAGCGTGAAGAGCTTCGTCGACCAGCTGGCCGCCGCTCTGCTCGAGCGGATGGGGCGCACCGCTGGCGCTGAGGGAGGTGAGGGCGATGGCCCGGTGGGAGAAGTTCCGGCAGTGCCCGGGGTGCGGGTATAACTTCGCCACGGGAGAGGGCGAGCAGTCCTGCAACTACTACGATTGCCCGTACGTGCCGCAAGAGCTGAACGTCTTCTGCGACGTGTGCCGGTTCGATTTCTTCACGGGGGAGGGGAATCCTTCCTGTGAAGACCCCGCCACATGCCCCCACGGTGAGGAGGCTCGGTCGCACGTGGAGAACATGCGGAAGTGGCGCGAGCTGATAGGACTGAGGTAAGAGGTTCCGGAAGCCGGCTGGCAAGCGTCGGATCGGTCCGAGAGGAGGCGCTCATGGAGGTTCAGGAGATCGTCGATGTGGCGCGCGACGCCCTCACGGTGAAGCGGGTGTTCGGGGACCCCTACGAGAAGAACGGAGTAACGGTGATCCCCGCCGCCTCGGTCCGAGGTGGGGCCGGCGGCGGCAGCGGTGAGGGCCCCGAGGGCACCGGCAGGGGAGGCGGGGGTGGTTTCGGCCTCACGGCTCGGCCCGCGGGCGCGTACGTGATTCGGGGCGACCAGGTCACCTGGCAGCCTGCCGTAGACGTGAACCGCATCGTCCTGGGCGCGCAGATCTTGGCGCTGGCCGCCCTCCTGACGGTCCGGACCATCGCCAAGGTCCGTTCGAAGCGGGCGGGCTGAGGCTCCGCTGAGCGGTGGACCGCTCCCCGCTCTCGCGGGACCTGTTCGGGAAATCGCCTTGACCTTGGTCCAAGATCTCGCCGCATTCGCTTCCAGGGCCTCGTGGGACGACCTGTCGGAGCCGGTTCGTGACGCGCTCAAGGCCCGGGTGCTCGACTCCCTGGGATGTGCCCTGGGGGCCCTCCAGGGCGAGCCGGTCCGAGCGGTCCGAGCCCAGATCGAGGACTTCGGCGGACGACCCTCCTGCACGCTCATCGGAGGGGGACGGACGTCCCCCGACCGGGCGGCATTCCTCAACGCCGCCCTGGTCCGGTACTTGGACTTCAACGACTCGTACCTGGCCAAGGGGGAGACCTGTCACCCGAGCGACAACCTGGGAGCGGTGCTCGCGGCGGCCGAATATGCCGGAGCGGATGGCCGGACGCTCTTGACCGCCCTCGCGGTGGCCTATCAGGTCCAGTGCCGGCTTTCCGACGTTGCCCCGGTGCGGGCCAGAGGATTCGACCACACTACCCAGATGGCCTTCTCGGCGGCCTCAGGAGCCGCCAGGGCGCTGGGGCTGTACCCCGAGCGCACGGCCCACGCGGTGGCCATCGCCGGGACGACCGGTGTCGACCTCCGAGTCACCAGGACCGGGGCGCTGTCGCACTGGAAGGGTCTGGCGGCCCCACACACCGCGTTCGACGCCACACACGCCGCCTTCCTCGCGGCTCGGGGAGTCACGGGCCCGCAGGAGGTGTTCGAGGGAAACAAGGGATTCATGGACGCGGTCTCCGGACCGTTCGAGCTCGACTGGTCTCGCGAGGACCTCGAGCGGGTCACACGAACCATCCTCAAGAGGTACAACGCAGAGATCCATTCGCAGTCGGCGATCGAGGGGCTCCTCGAGCTCCGCTCGGAGCACGGGTTCTCGGGCCAGGACGTCGACGCCATCGAGGTGGACGTGTTCGATGTGGCCTATCACATCATCGGTGGGGGCGAGGAGGGCGAGAAGGTCACCATCGGGACGAAAGAGGATGCCGACCACTCCCTACCCTACCTGCTCGCGGTGGCGGCCCTGGACGGTCAGGTGATGCCGGAGGAGTACGCCCCGGATCGGATCGTCCACCGCGACGTGCAGTCGCTCCTTCGGCGGGTCGTGGTCCGCCCGGACGACGAGCTCAGCCGGCGGTTCCCGAAGGACCACGCGTGCCGCGTGCGGGTCCGGCTCGCGGACGGCCGTGAGCTGTCGACGGAGAAACGAGATTACGAGGGGTTCCACACGCGGCCGATGCGCTGGGAGACGGTGGTGTCGAAGTTCGACCAGCTCGGCGCGCTGCACGTGGGCGGGGAATTGCGCAAGGAGATCGTCGAGGCCGTGGCCTCCCTGGACGAGATCGGGGTCCGGGATCTGACACAGACTCTCGGCAAGGTGAACACGATAGAGGAGGAGGACGAGCGATGACAGAGGAGCGCGGCTTCCAGTTCTTACGGATGAACCGGCGCCAGGAGAAGCCTCGGAGCCAAGGGATAACGGAGATCAGGGGCCCGTACTACACACCGATGGGCACCCGGTACCTCGAGGACGTCCTGGAGACGATGGGTGCGTACGTCGACGCCCTCAAGTTCGCCGGAGGGTCGTTCTCCCTGATGCCCCGCGGCGCGGTCAGGAGCATCATCGACCTGTGCCACGAGAACGACGTTCAGGTGTCCACGGGGGGCTTCATCGAGTACGTCCTGACCCAGGGCCCGGACGCAGTGGAGAAATACCTCGCCGAGTGCAGGGATCTCGGGTTCGACATCATCGAGGTATCGAGCGGGTTCATCACCCTTCCGGCCGAGGACTTCGTGCGCCTGGTCGAGGAGGTTCAGAAGACCGGGTTCAAGGCCAAGCCCGAGGTGGGCATCCAGTTCGGCGCCGGTGGTGCCACGACACCCGAGGAGCTCGAGGCCGAAGGCACCAGAGATGTTGCCTCGGCCATCGAGCTGGCCCGGCGATGTCTGGACATCGGGGTCTCGCCGATCATGATCGAGTCCGAGGGAATCACCGAGAGCGTGCGGTCGTGGCGCACGGATGTGGTCGCCCAGATCGCCCGAGAGCTCGGCCTCGAGAACGTGATGTTCGAGGCCGCCGACCCGGAAGTCTTCGCGTGGTACGTGAAGAACTACGGCCCTGAGGTGAACCTGTTCGTGGATCACAGTCAGATCGTGCAGCTCGAGTGTCTACGGTCGGGGATCTGGGGCACCAAGAGCCTGTGGGGAAGGGTACTCACCTATAAGCCGTAGCTCTCCGCGCGGGCCGGTGGAAGCTGTTCCACCGACCTCTCCGGCCTTCGTGGCGTGACGCGCGGTGGCGTGGGGCCGGGCGGCTCGCTGCCACGGCATGCTCCACGATGGAGCCGATCCATTCCCGGTACGCTCGGGCGTAGGCGGGGTCGGCAAGGCGCCGCAGCAGCGTGTCCATCTTCACCCTCCCTCGCTCGTGCCTCACTCGTGCTCGACGAACCGGCCACTGAGGCTACCGTCCACGGCCCCCAGGAGGTCCTCTCTGACCACAGGGCGTTCGACAGGAATGACCGGGTCCTCCGTGACCAGGACGCCCCAGGGAACGACGGCGACCAGCGGGAGCTCCCATCTGGAGTAGAGGTCCAGAAGCTGCCAGCCCGGTAGGACGGGGCCCGCGGGATCGTCCCCGGGCCCCATGTCCAGGACGACGACGTCCGCGCCAAAGGCCAGCGGGCACCGCCTGCCCCGCAGCCCCACACAGTTTTGTTCCTCCTGCGGCCCGGGGCAGACCATGACCTCGTACCCGGCATCCTCGAGCCAGCATGCCATCGTGTCTCGGTCCTGCGAGCCAGGAGCTACGAGGAGAACATTGGCTTTCGTTTTCATGGTGGCTCCCCTCTCCAGATTCAGGCTGCCCGCCCCCGCGAAACGAGCTCGATCCGCACCTCCGGAGCCTCCCGTGTGGACTGGTGGACAGTGCAGTGCTCCACGACGCGAAGGAGCGCCTCTCGCTCGGACTCAGGGAATCCAGCTGGTAGCAAGACGTGCAGTTCGATCCAAGCGACCCGGGCACTCTCGACTCCCATGGCGAACTGGATCCTTAACCCGAGGCCTTCGATGGGAAGCTCTTGTTGAAGCAGAAACTCTCTCGCGGCCATGCCCACCCGAGCGACCAGGCTGGCCACCCAGGCCTCGTCCTTCAGCTCCGCGCCCATTCTTGTCACCTCTTCCGAACCACGAATCGAAAGACGCCGTCCTCCCGGGACAACTCGATCAGTTCATTACCCGTCCAGCGGCACCACTCCGAGAAATCTGGAACGGAGCCAGGATCTGTGGCCAGGATCTCCACGGTCTCACCGCGCGGAAGCTCCTTAATGGCCTGAGCTGTCTTGATGATCGGCAGTGGACAGGACAACCCCTTCAGATCGAGCTGCCGCAGGATGGTGGTGCTCATGGCTCGCTCCCTTCTCCTGGCAACAAGCCTGAAGCCTGGCCCCTGCTGTGAGGGGGGCCGGGAGCCTCCTGTTCGGGGGGACTTTCGGCCCATGGAGCCCCCGCTTCCGTGAGAGACGCTTGGTGGTGGAAAAGGAGGAGTCATGAAGGCCTATCGGTTCGTGGAGTGGCAGAAGCCTCCCGAGCTCGTGGAGGTTCCGGTCCCGGAACCCGGCCCCGGAGAGGTCCTGATCAAGGTGGGAGGGTCGGGAGCGTGCCACTCCGACCTGCACATCATGGACTGGCCGGAGGGCCAGCTCCCCTGGCGGCTCCCGTTCACCCTCGGCCACGAGACGGCCGGGTGGGTGGCGGACATCGGGGCGGGCGTGACCGGCGTCGAGGTCGGCGAGGCGGTCGCGGTATACGGCCCCTGGGGATGCGGGCAGTGTCACCCGTGCCGACAAGGGATGGAGAACTACTGCGCCCGGACCGCCGAGATCGGCGCGAACGGTGGAGGGCTCGGGCTGGACGGCGGGATGGCCGAGTACATGCTGGTGCCCTCGCCCCGGCTGCTGGTGCCCCTCTACGGCATGGACCCGGTTGCGGCCGCGCCCCTCGGGGACGCCGCCCTCACCCCGTATCACGCCATCAAGCGGTCCCTCGGACTGCTGGTTCCAGGCACCACCGCGGTGGTCGTCGGGGTGGGCGGCCTGGGGCACATGGCGGTACAGATCCTTCGGGCCCTGAGCCCGGCTCGGATCGTCGCCGTGGACGTGGCCGAGGACAAGCTCGAGTTGGCCCAGGAGATCGGAGCCGACCACACGGTGGTCTCCGACGAGGAAGCGGCCGAGCGGATCCGGGCCGTGACCTTCGGCCGGGGCGCCGAGGCGGTCTTCGACTTCGTTGGAACGGACACCACCATCGCCCTGGGAGCGAAGGTTGCCCGGGCCCAGGGACACCTGACGGTCGTAGGGCTGGGGATGGGGACCTTCCCCTTCAACTTCTTCAGCCAGCCCTACGAGGTGTCACTGGCGACCACCTACTGGGGCAGCGTGACCGAGCTGATGGAGGTCATCGCCCTGGCGGGCCGAGGAAAGATCGAAGCTCGGATGGAGCGGTTCCCCCTCGAGAAGGCCCCGCAGGCTTACGAGAAGATGCGGGCGGGAGCCCTGGACGGCCGGGCGGTCATCGTCCCGGTGTAGCGGGACTCCGCAGGACGAGGCGACGCGGGTGGTAAGCGCCACCCGGCCAGAGGTAGGCCGCGCCAGCCACGATGAACGCCAGCGTCACCGCAAGCGCGAAGGCCAGGCCGAGGGATCGCGTTTCTCCAATCAACCAAGAGTGGCTCGGGTTGTACGGCAGATCCGCGCTGGCCTGGGGGCTGAAGGAGAGGCCGAACATGATCCCGTGCGCCAGCCCGTGGCCGACCAACAAGGCGGCGATCAGAAAGCGAACCATGATTTCGCCTCCTCTTTTGGTGCGAAGTTCACGCCCGGAAGGCTGAGGAAGCTAGGGTCGCTCGGCCCCAGTCAAAGGGTCCTCCGGCCCGGGAAGCGTGGGGCCGTTCGGGCCTGCACAAGCGCGAACTCAGGCGGGAGGCTGAGCGATGGTGGGGGCCGGTGCGGCCCCCGATCGGACGAAGGGAGGAGACATGCCGAAGATCAAAGAGGCGGCATCGGAGTTCCTGTCTAAGAAGCGGATCGCGGTCACCGGGGTCTCCAGGAAGCCCCAGGGTCACGGAGCGAATTTCGTGTACCAGCGCCTGCGAGAGCGTGGCTACGAGGTCTTCGCGGTCAACCCGAACGCCGATGAGGTCGAAGGCGATCCCTGTTATCAGGATCTGAAGTCGATCCCCCGCGGCGTCGAGGCAGTGGTGATCGGGACCAGACCCGAGATCGCCGAGGAGACCATGCGGGAGTGCGCCGACCTGGGCATCAGGCAAGTGTGGATGCATCGCTCCTTCGGCAAGGGAAGCGTCTCCGATGCCGCCACCGACTACGGGCGGGACCGGGGCATCCGGGTCATCGACGGGGGCTGCCCGCTGATGTTCGATCCCACCGCCGATCCCGGGCACAGGGCGATGCGCTTCGTGTTGACCCTGACCGGCAAGGTCCCCAGGGAGGTCTGAATGGCGCCGTGCAGGCCGATTGAGAGGCGGAGTCACCCGGAGGAAGAGCGATGCGCTTCTACCCTCATGACGGCCCTGCCACCCATCCCCGGCGGCGAAGGGCACTTGCCTGCCGCGGGTAGCCGACACCCCCCGCTCCTCGACCGCGTGACGGCGTCGGATCTCATGCTGATTTGGCCCGAGGAGGAGGGCTGGCCTCAGGACATCGGTGCGCTCGCCATTCTCGACGGGAGCATCCTGCTCGACATCGACGGTCGCTTCCTAATCGAGGCCGCGCGAGAGCACATCGGGCGGAGGTTGCACCTCCTTCCCCGCTTCCGCCAGCTCCTGCACTGGCCTAGGCTCGGGCTGGGTTGGCCTGTCTGGGTCGACGCTCCATCCTTCGACATCGCCGAACACGTCGGAGTCTTCCCAGTCCCCGCCCCGGGTGACGAGGCGCAGCTTCTTCTTGCCTGCGAGGTGCTCCGTCGGCGCGGGCTGGACCGATCCCGGCCGTTGTGGGAGATGTGGTTCCTGCCCGGTCTGCCGGACGGACGCGTGGGATTCTTCATCAAGCTGCATCACGCCATCGCGGACGGTGTCGCTGGGATCGCGGCACTCGGGGCGTTTGTCGATCCGGTCCCCGAACCACCAGAGATGGAACCCCCACCGTGGAAGCCGGCACAGATGCCGTCCACTCGGGAGATCTTCCAGGACAACCTGCGGCGACGGCTCCGAGAACTCGACCGGGCGCTCTCGGCCCTCGCCTCACCGATCAGCACCGTTCGGCGCCTGCGGCGCGGGTGGCCGGCGGTGCGCGAGATTTTCACCGAGGGACTCGCCCCCCGGACCAGCCTTAACCGACGGATCGGCTCGGATCGCAGATTGGCCCTCATCCGCAGCAGCCTCGACGTCGCCAAGGAGATCGCGCACGCCCACGGTGCCAAGGTCAACGACGTCCTGCTGACCGCTCTCGCTCATGGCTACGCCGATCTGCTTCGGAGCCGCGGGGAGCGAGTCGGCGGTCTCCGCTTGCGAGCGTTCGTCCCCGTATCGCTGCACCGGGCGCAACCCGGTCAAGCGCGGGGCAACGTCGACGGAGGCATGGCGGTGCCCCTCCCCATCAGCGAGCCCGATCATGTCCGGCGGCTTCAACGGATCGCAGCGGAAACGGCCGAGAGAAAGAAGAAGGCTCGTCCGCCGGCCGGCAGTCTCTTCCGAACCGTCTTCCTGCAACGCGCCTTTCTGCGCCTCATGCCCCATCAGCGCTTCATGAACGCGTACGTCGCGAACGTTCCGGGACCTCCGCTACCTATGTACTTCGCCGGCACTCCGGTCCTCGAACTCTTCCCGATGGTACCCATCACGGGCAACATCTCGATCGGCGTTGGTGCGCTTTCGTATGCGGGCCAGTTCAACATCACCCTGGTGGCAGACCGGGAGATTTGCCGGGACCTTGAGGCCTTCGTCGACGCGGTGAGGCGCTCACTCGACGCGCTCGGGCGCTCGGTTCTCATGAGCGCCTCGTAGCCAAAGAATCGGACCGACGCTGGATCATCGTCGAGCCCCCAACCGAGGGCGTTATGGCAGACCGCCGGCATTCACGATCCCGAAGCCCCAGCCTGCTATTTTGCCGCAGGGGGTCCATCGCAGCCGTGCCTTCGAAGGGGACGGATGGTCCGTGTGCGGGACACTCGCATCGACTCGTAACAGCAGCTAGTGGAGTCACGCCCTTGACGTGCGCTCTTCCTCGTGGGGCGGGCAGTTGAACCTGCGACCCACGGATCATGAGTTTGATCCCGAGCGATGGGAGAACCAGGCGAAACGCGGGAACTTCATGTCTGACGCACTCGCGGGTAAGGCTCAACAGAAGCCGGTCGAACAACTACTTCCGCAGTCGACGTGGTCAGTCGGAGAGTTGGCTAGAGATTTCCGGGACGAGATCTTCCGGCGGGACGTACATGAGGCCTCCGTTCTGCGGCGCCCCGTAATCCCTGATCCACCGGATCCGGCCGTCCCGATCCACGAGGACGAAGGTATGGCCCGGCTCCGATCCCATCGCCCACTGCATCACCCCGTAGGCGCTGGCGACCCCGTTGTCGGCGTCCGATAGGACCGGGGTCTCGATGCCGAACTCAGAGACACCATCCTGCCACGCGTGCAACGAATCCGGGGAGATGCTGAGCAGCTCGACATCCAGCCCCTGGAACTCCTTGCTGTTCTGCAGGTCAACTACCTGCAGCATGCACCCCCCTCACCCAGGGCCCATGCTGAAGTACAGGAGCACGGGCGTATGGCCCCTGTAGTCCTTGAGCGATACCTCGGACCCCTGGGCACTGGGCAAGGCGAAGCCGGGTGCTGCGTCCCCCTCCCGCACGACGGGCTTACCGGTACCCGCGGCGTCAGGGCTGTCTCCGCAAGATACGCTCACGATCGATGAAAGGACGATCGCCACGAGAGCAAACGTGCGCAGTCTCATCGCTGACTTTCAGCATACTTCTCCGCCCCGGCCCTGAACCACCAGACAAGGTGATAATGAAATCCGCGAGATCGCCTTAGGAAGATGGAGGTGCCTTGATGATGTGGGATGGATGGGGACCCGCAGGCTGGGCCGGCTGGTTCTCCATGGTCCTCGCAATGATCGCTTTCTGGGCGCTGGTCATCGGGCTGGTGGTGTGGGTGGTCCGGCAATTCCGGCCCGGTCCCGGCCAGGGGCAGCGCTCAACCGCGCTGTCCATCCTCGAGGAGCGGCTCGCGCGCGGCGAGATCGACGAGGAGGAGTTTCGCCGACGCAAGCAAACCCTGCTGGGGGGCTAGTTCAGGGCTGCTGAGGGCTCACCGCGAGGGCCCGCAGCCGGTCGACCGCTTACGGTGGTCGCATGAACGCCCGACGAGACGCTCTGTTTGACCCGCCTGCCCACGGTGATGGTTCAGTTCCTATGCGGCTTGCGGCATGAATGCGGCACCATGGCCTGCTCCGATTCGGCCTCGACCCTCCGAAATCGACGCCGACCGAGGCATTTGTCGTTGGGCGGAGAGGACTTGAACCTCCGACCGACGGATTATGAGTCCGCAGCGGAGCGACGCAACCACCTGCGGGAATGGCTGAAGGGCGTGGTCAGGGTGTTCGATCGCTTCCTTTAGGTTCGTATGGGTTGGTGCTTGTTGCCATGCGTCTTACGGGCATTTCTGCGGCATGCAAGGCAAGCTCGCGTCTGGAGGGGCCGAGACCACAGATCCGATCGGCGGCCTCCCTGCTCACGGCCCCGCCGAACTGGAAGACAAGCCTGTGCGGGCGGCGCTGGCTCTGATTGCATGGGTAGGCCTCGTGTTCAAGTCAGGGGCCGATCCTCTCGTAGATCGCAATCTCGTATTCGACAACGCTCTGAACGCTGCCGTCGACGACCTTGGCAGCATCGTTTCGAAGGCGACTGGCTGTGACCCGGCTTGCCTCCATGGCGTTCTCCTGGTTCCACAGGCTCATCGTTAGCGCGCGATCGCTTTCGGGGCTAACTAGAACGTAGACCTCCTCTAGACCATCCATGCCGCTGATCTGGTCGATGGCCTGGCGGAAGCTCCCAACCGCCTCTTCCACTCGATGGCCCGGGATCTCATATACCGCGACACGTGCGAACATCGGGCACCTCCCGGCTCGATACGAAGAAGGCCGGCCCTCGCCGACCAGCCTTCCCGGCATCACCTCCTCTTGATTATCGCCCAGCAGGACCCCGGGCGAAAGGGATCGCCGGAGCATACAGGGCCCTTAGCTTTCGGAACAGGTCCAGCCTGACGTCCGCCAGATAGGAGGTGGCGAAGGTCGCCATGGAGCGCTCGATCTACCTCGAGGCCCAACGCTGAGCGTCGTCCTCTCCACCTGATCCGTCTCCGAAGGTCCCAGGTATCAGCTGCAGCGGGTGATGGCGTTCTTCCAGGCCACCATCCTCTGATACAGCGCGTTCACCGCCCTCACCGCGCTCGCTTGGGGCCCGAGTAGCTTGGTCACCTGCCGGTTCCCTAGCCGGCATCGGCCTGGGCGGCATGCTCGTGGTCACCCCTCGGTGCTAACGGAGTAGCTGCCGCCAGACAACCGAGGGCGGTTCCTCGTGTTCCTCGACTTCTTCTGGCCCGTGGGGCAGGCACGACCACGACGATGGCCAGGCCGAGAATCAAGAGGGCACGCGGGCTTGGGCTTGACGCCCTTGATAATCTCCCGAACGTCTTTCACGTTGCCCCAGGCTCCGTGAAGGAGCCAGTGTAGTGAGGCATCTTGGCTGCGTCCCGGTCGTTTTGAGGATTTCGCCAGCGAGGCGTAACCGAACGGAGGGTCGGTGGGCAAGGAATCGGAATGGACGGCCCCCTCGGATGACTGTCCCAATCCGGAGCTTTGGCATGCTCCCGATCAGGCGGCGACGGAAGAGGAGGTCAGCCATTTCCTGGGCGCGTTGTGCACGGTGTTGAGACCGCACCAGGTTCTCGAAACGGGCGCGTACAGGGGCCACTCGTCGCAGGCAATGGGGCGCGCTCTCGTGGGGATCGGACACCTCGACACGCTCGAAGTCAATCCTGCTCTCGCCAAAGAAGCCCGAGCAAGAGTCGAGGGGCTTCCGGTGACCGTGCACGAGGTGAGCTCCCTCAAGTTCATTCCTAGAGGTCCCCTCGATCTCATATTCTTCGATTCCGAATACGACATTCGTCCGCTGGAGATGGCTAGGTTCAGGCGCTTCGCGTCGCAGCGATGCGTGTGGGCCTTGCACGATTCCCGTCACGACGGGCTGCAAGCGGCACTCGAGGACCTCCGCAAGAGTGACGTTGTAATGGAGGTTCTGCAACTTCCAACTCCTCGTGGGCTCGCTCTTGGCCGCTACATCGATCCCGGAAGGGAGTGAGCGGCCAGGCGAGACGTGTCACCGTGTCCTTCTCTCCTGAGAATGTCGAGGAAACAGGTGACTCGCCTGGGCGGGAGCGCCAAGATCCTACCCAACCGTGGCGCCGTGAGTCATTCCAAGAACGAGCGGGCATCCGGCCCGCTTGCCGCTCAAGCTGCTAGCGTGGTTGGTGGCGACGAGAGCGTCTGCCTGCTCGCAGGCGCGGAAGGGAGGCTTCCATGCTCCAAGTGACCGACGCCGCCGTATCCGTGTTGAACCAGATCCT
>DASYVD010000016.1:0-6916 GCA_036000545.1 Actinomycetota bacterium
ACGACCTTGTCCAACCAGTTAGACACACGGAGTTGACGGAGGTGGCGAGCCGATGAGATGGTGGTGGAGGAGGAAGAGAACCAAGACGATGAAACCAGTTCCCCTACCGGCAGACCCTCGGGAGCGGGCCGAGACCCTCCGTCAGTTCGGCGGTCTCTGGATCGCTATCTGGAAGGATCAGGTGGTCGCGGCCGCCGACAAGGTGGACGACGTGTTCTGGGCCCTAGACCACGACAAGAAAGAATGGGCGGATGCGGCTGTTACCCGTATCCCCGACCCGAAGCGCGGCGTTCCCATCGGCCTAGGCTAGTAGCGGCCCCACATCCGGGGCGGCGGCTTCGGTTCTGGGGCCAGAGGCACCCCGAAGCGCGAGTCCATAAACCCTTGCGACGTCAAGCCAAAGCGCAGGTTCGCTCTGTCGAACACAACCCCAACATGGTCGAAGAAACCGCGCTGCCCTAGCACCCCGCTGTGAGCGAAGACCTCCCAGTTCGCCACAAAGCCGACTGTGGCCTCGTAGGGCTCTAGGGAAGGAATCACCAGCTGAACCCCGCATAGCTCAGCCATGAGGCTCATGCCTCCGATCTGGATTTCTTCGGCGTAGTCGAGAGAAAGGCGGTCGGCAATCCCGAGCCGTCGAGCAAAGGCCCGAGTAACCAGCGTGTACTCGGAGCCCGAGTCCACTAGTAGCCGAGTGTGAACCGGGTCACCGAAGGACGATTCAATCCATACATCCAGCAAGGGCCGCATAAGCGCCTCATCCCGGAAAGCAACTCGTGGGCTTTCCGGGCCAACGTCGTAGGGGAACCAGACGGGCTCTTCTGCGCTGTTCATTGTTCGTGTCCTGAGGTGGCCGCTGGTGAAGCGGCGGCTTCCTAAACGATCAGCCTCAGGATAGGAGCCCTCTAGAGGTGAGTCAAATATGTCAGCACCACCGCGGTCATCCCCCGACAGGGGGACAGGCTCACTAGTCCGAAATGACCGGGCCCTCTCACGCGGCCCGGTCGCGACCCCCCGGATTCGCCGGACACCCGGTAGCCTAGATGCTGATGGGTGGCGGCTGGAGAGTAGGCAGGATCGCGGGGGTGGAGATCCGGATCGACCAGTCCTGGGCCCTTATCGCCCTCCTGGTCACCTACAGCCTCTATGTCCAGTTCACGGAGACCTATCGCGAGCTCACCACCGGAGCCGCAGTCGGACTCGCCATCGGCGCCGCACTCCTCTTTTTTGGATCAGTTCTCACCCATGAGATGGCTCACGCCTTGATGTCCCTGCGCCGAAAGATCCCTGTGCGGGGGATCACGCTCTTCATCTTCGGAGGAGCCACCCACGCGAAAGTGGAGTCCCGCGGTCCCGCCGATGAGTTCCTGATCAGCGTGGTGGGGCCCCTCACGAGCCTGGGCCTCGGAGCTATTTTCGCCGGGGTCGCGCTCGCCGGAAGGCCCCTGCTCCCCGATCCGGTCACCGGGGCGTTCGGCTATCTGGGATTCGTGAATATCGTCCTCGCGGTCTTCAATCTGTTGCCGGGCTTCCCGCTCGACGGCGGGCGGGTGCTCCGCTCGGCCGTGTGGAGGATCACCAACAGCCTCTCGAGGGCAACGAGGATCGCCAGCATCGCAGGGCAGGCCATGGGCTACCTGCTCGTGACGGTGGGGGTGATCCTTCTAATCCAAGGGCACCTCGGGCAGGCCATCTGGCTCGCCTTCATCGGATGGTTCCTGACCCAGGCAGCCCGCAGCTCCTACGAGGAGCTGCAGGTCCGGCGGATCCTCGAGGGCGTTGAAGCTGAAGACGTCATGGCCCGCGACCTCGTGGCCATTCCCGCGGACATCACCCTGGCGGAAGCTGTCGATCGACACTTCATGCGTTACGACCACGGTGGGTTCCCGGTCGAGGACCAGGGTCAAACGGTCGGATTCATCTCCCTCCGTGGCGTCCGGAAAGTGCCACGCGAGGAATGGGGCTCGCGCACCGTTCGGGAGTCCATGGGCGACCTCGACGACCAAGTGACTGTCTCCCCCAACATGCGCATGGACCGCGTGCTGGCGAAGCTTCAGGACGGCGAGATCAACAGGGTCCTCGTTGTGGAAGACGGAGACGTGATCGGCATCATCACGCCGACAGATGTGGCTCGCTGGCTCCAGCGATGGCGGGTACTACAAAGCAAGTCGCTACCGGGCTCCTGAGCGGAGGGCCCGATTCGCACAGGTCGACGCTCGGTCCCCTGCCAGGCCGGAACGCCTGACCGCTAGGACTCGCCCACGAACGCTCGGCCAGCGTTGCAGAACGACAGGAAGTCGCACCAGCGGCATCGTTCGCTCGGGGTTGGATCGTACCGTTCGCCGACGATCCCAGCTAAAGCTTTCCGGATCCGGGCGCGGGTTTCCTCAGGGTCGCCCGCCGCGCGGCGGACCTGCTTCTCTTCAGCGAGGTAGAAGTAGGTGAGCGTCAGCTCCTCCGGTCGCTTCCCCCAGATTTCGACGCATGCAAGCCCGTAAAGATCGAGTTGGAAACCGGACATCGGATCCTCGTCGGTGGGCACCCGCCCGGTCTTGTAGTCGACCACTTCCCACGGCCCATCGGGGTCGCCGAAGACGGCGTCGATGCGACCGCCGATCACCAACCCGTCGACCCACAAGAGAAACGGTCGCTCGACGTAGAGCGGCACCCGCTCGGCGAACCGGCTTCGCTTGAAGGCGGCCTTCAGCGTCGCCTCCTGGCCGGGTTCGGCGAGCCGCTCCTCGGTCGAGAGATCGGGAAGCTCGTCGACGTCGATCAACGTGGCCTGCCCCCGGCTCTCGAGCTCGATCCAGCGATGGACCTCACTTCCCAAACGCGCCGCCGGGCTCGGCCGTCGAGGGAGCGGTCTGACCTGAGACCAATAGAAGAGCTTGGGGCACCGTTGGTAATCGAGCAGCCCCGAGACCGAAAGGGAGGTCGGCGGGGGGGCCGCGCCGGCGGTTCGGGTGCGCTCTTCGATCAGCGCGGCCCGCTCCAGGTCTGCTTCCACGCGAGACCGGAAGAGGGCTTGCTCTCCCGGCGCCAGGTGCTCGAGTCGTTCGTCCACGGAAGAAGCATCGCGCACCGCGGCTTCCGCCGCCGCCATCCACCCTTCCGGGAACAGGTCGTCGGCATCGTCGCGATGCCCGGCGCCCGGCCACCGGGCGGCACGCTCCTCGCGAAGGGCGATCAACGGATTCTCCTCCGGACACTCCTCGACCCCCACGACATCACAGTCGGTGTGGGCCGCCAGCTCCTCGTAGAACATGCTCGGCTCGAACGGCTGGGCCGGTCCCTCGTACCAGTGCGCTCCCGAAACGACCAGGTCGTCACGGCCTCGCGTGAGCGCCACGTAGCAGAGGCGTCGTTCCTCCTCCTCGCCGCGTGATCTCAGCGCGGCCTTGAACACGTCGAGGTTGCCTTCGTAGCGGGGCAGAACATCCGCGTCCCCCCGAAGCTCGAACGGAAGCCTGGCGGCCTGAGTTACCGGGTTGGCCTGCCGGCTCGTGTCGGGGAAGATGCTCGACCGCGGGCCCGTTGCCAGCCCGGGCACGAACACCACCGGCCATTCCAATCCCTTGGCCTTGTGGATGGTGAGCAGCTTCACCGTGTTGGCATCCGAGACCTGTACCGGCTCCAACTCGTCCTCGGTCTCCTCCGCGGCGTCGAGGTACTCGATGAGAGTAGATAGCGAAGCCTCTCCCTCGACAGGGGAGAACGCCGACACATGCTGCACCAGGTTGAGGAGGTTTCGCCTCGCTCCGGGTGCTGCCTTGCTCGTCGATGCCTCGAGCTCCCGCATCAAACCCGTCTCCTCGACGACGTCGGCCACCAGATCGGCGAGACCCCCGCGGGCAGCCCGCTCGAGCTGCTCGAAGCACCCCCGAAACTCGGCAAGCCTTTCGCGCGCCTCATCGGATAGACCGGGCATCGTCTCGCGATGCGCGTTCGTCACCGCCTCCATGAGCGAGAAGGAGACGTCGCCCGGGCTGACGTCTTCGCCGGGAAGGGCCATCGAAAGGTGCCGGTTCCGCTCGGCCGACCATCGAGCCAGGACCACCAGGTCCCGGTACCCGATCAGCCACCGAGGGCTTTGGAGGATGCGGGCCAGACTCACGTTCCGGGATGGGTCCGCCAGCACCCGGAGCCAGGCGACGACCTCCACCACCTCCGGGAGCCGGAGCAGCCCTCCCAGATCAACCACTTCGACCGGGATGCCCTCCTCCCGGAGGATCTCGGCGAGCGGGCCGAACAGCCGCTTCTTGCGGCATAAGACGGCGAAGTCGGCCCAGCGCTCCTCGCCGTCCGGCGTTCGGTCCCGCGTCCCCGCGATCTCCTTGATGAGACGGGCGATCCATCGTGCCTCGCTCCGCTCATCTGAAGCGAAGAAGGCCCGGACCCGTCCGGTGCCCCGGTCCGGGTGCGGTCGAAGCGTCTTGTCCGGAGCCCGTCGCTCTTCCGGAACTTTCCCGATCACTTCGTCTGCCACCGCGAGGAGGCGAGACCCCGAGCGGAAGTTCACGTAGAGAGGCCGGCGGGGCGCCGCGCCGCCATTCCCGAACTCGTGGGGGAATCTGAGCAGGTTGGCCAGGCTCGCCCCGCGCCACGCGTAGATGTTCTGGTCGGGGTCACCAACGGCCAGCACCGGATAGCCCGGCCCGCACAGCGCTCGGAGAAGTCGGGCCTGGGCGACGTTGGTGTCCTGGTACTCGTCGAGGAGGACGACGGGGAAGCGGTTCCGGAACTCCTCGGCGACCTCTGGGTGCTCTTCGACCAGGCGATGAGCCAGAGCTATCTGGTCACCGTAGTCGATGACCCCGACGGCTCGCTTCCGCTCCCGGTATGCGTTCACGACCTCCGAGAGCTCGCTTCGCTGAAGCGCTCGGGTGCGGGCTGTTCGATCATCGGCCTTCCGGATCTCGACGCGCTCTGCGAAGGCCAGGCTGTCCTTCCGTACGACGTCCGGGTCGATGAGGTGGTTAGCACACTCGTCGGACAGCGACAGCGCGTCGCCTACCACGCTTCGAAGGGTGCGAACCTCCAGGTGCTCGAACTGGCGATCCTCGAGGAGGGATACGACGAGCTGCCACTTCTGCGCTTCCGACAGCAAGCGCTGGCCCGGCTCGAGGCCCATCCGGAGTCCGTAGTCGTCGAGCAGCCGAGCGGCGAAAGCATGGTAGGTGAGGACGGTGGCCTCTTCTCCCTCCGGCAGGCCAAGCCCCGCGGTTACCTCACGGACCCGCCGGGCCAGCTCTTCGGCGGCCTTGTTCGTGAAGGTGAGGCACAGCACCTGCGACGGAAGGGCTCCTTGGTGATCCGCAGGCAGGCGCCCCGTCGCAACGAGGGCCAGGTACACCACCCGCGCCGCCATGACGGCGGTCTTCCCCGATCCGGCTCCCGCCACCACCGCGCAGGGCTCGAGTGGGTGGCTGATTGCTCGCCACTGCTGAAGAGTTGGGATGCGTCCTTTCCCCGGCCCGCCCATGGCCCGGACAATCTCCGGGGGGGCATCCGCGTAGGGGCGTTCCTCCGCGAGCGTCTCGGCCTCAGGCGTCAGTGGCTGTCCAGCCCCGGCGGTCACAGCTGCACCTCGGCACCTTCAGGCCACACCGGGCAGATCGTCTTGAACCGGCAGAACGTGCAGTCGGCCTCGGGGCTGGGGGTGAAGTCCTCGGAACGCACCCTGGTCAGGAGCTCCTTCAGGCGTCCCTCGGCCCATTCCTCGTAGCCGTCGATGGTGCGGGGCGGGACCTGTAACTTGGCGAAACCGGTGCGGTAGTGGCTCTTGCCCAGATAGGCGAGCTCCAAGTAGCCCGGTTCACCGAGGCCGGCAAGATCCGGGTCTCGCTTGAGCGCGAGGTAGTACGCGGCCAGCTGGAGATCCGTGCGAGCCTCCTCTTTCGTGGGCGTGTACCGGCTGGTCTTGTAGTCGACCACGCGGAGGTGACCGTTCTGCATCCGGAACACCGCGTCTATGCGCCCACGTAGCAGGGCCCCATCGATCGGGAACCTGAACCTCACTTCGGACCGTTCGATGTCCGGCGACTCGTGGTCGATCCATCGACGAAGCATGTCCTTAGCATCGAGGAAGCGGCGATGCTCGATGGCCCGGTTTGGGAACACGGTGGGGTTCCAGGCCTCCTCCAGCACAGCATGGAGGGCGTCAACCGTGCGGGGAATCTCGCCCTGTTGGCAGCGGTCGATGATCCGGTGGACCAGCGACCCCATCCACATCTGATACGTCTCGTCGGGATCGAGCCCCATCTCGGTCGCGTACAGGTACTGGAGCGCGCAGTTCTCCAGCGATGACAGACGCGAGTAGCTCGTCCGGAGCTCCTCGTCCTCCGAGTACAAGGCCGCGCCGCTCGTCCAGTCGCGCCGCCCCCACCACCCCACGGGGGTGGCTCCCACCCGAACCAGACCCCCCAGCGCGGCCAGCCGCTCGCCCGGACCCATACCCGGGTCGGCCAGGCGCCGCCGGAGCCCTGCCTCCACGGACCGAAGGGACGCGGCCGGGGCCATCTCGTCGGGCTGGGCCCACTCCAGTCCGAGCCGCGAGGCGAACCGCGATGGCGTTCTCGGGTTTCGCGCGCTCGTTGACCGGCTCGCCAGCAAGATCGTGTAGCGACGGGCCCGGGAGACGGCCAGGCGGAACAGAGCGCGCTCCTCCGCAACCCGTTCGGCCAGGCGTTCGCGAGGCTTCCTCGGCGCCACCAGGGTGTCCACGTCCACCATCGGGTACCCGTGCGACAGACTGGGGAACTCTCCCTCCAGACACCCCACGAGCAAGGCCACGTCGACTTCGGCGCCGTGCGCGCGGTGGGCGGACACGATCCGGACGGCCCGAGGATGGCGCTCCTCGGGGAGCACCCAAGGATCGGGACCGAACTCTGCGGCCTCCAGGGTGTCGAGGTAG